>CAYMZW010000186.1:0-12290 GCA_964395005.1 uncultured Rivularia sp. | reverse complement strand
GTTAGGAGTTAGGAGTTAGGAGTTAGGAGTTAGGAGTTAGGAGTTAGGAGTTAGTGGAACAACTATCAACTATCAACTATCAACTATCAACTATCAACTATCAACTATCAACTATCAACCATCAACTATCAACTATCAACTATCAACCATCAACTAACTACTATCAACTATCAACCATCAACTATCAACTAACAACTATCAACTATCAACTAACAACTATCAACCATCAACTATCAACTAACAACTATCAACTCCTTATTGATTTAGCTTGCTGAATCCATTGCTGTACAAGTTCAACCGCAGGGCATAAATCTTTTCTCTGTAGAGTCGCAACTTGCAAACGTAAAATTTGTTTGTGCAAGCGATGGGGGGGAGTAGTCGTTAACTGCATCACTGAAGCAATACCAGCATGAAGCAACAATCCACAATATTCTGTTCCTACACTGGGAATTCGCGCCAAATCGGCTAAAGCAACCCACTTATTGACATACTGGACATGAACCTGTAGCTTCTGTGCCAGTATCAACTTTTCTTGTACAGTTTTTGCTTGTATTACCAAAGCTAAAGTACTTGTAAAACCCTTGCTTTTTAAATTATCAATTTCATCTTGCTTTAATCCCGGCAATTCTTCAATTGCCCAATTTTTCTGTTTAATACCACTTACCTTAGCTTTCGATTTAGGAAACATTTTTTTCAGTGAACAGTTATCAGTGAACAGTTATCAGTGAACAGTTATCAGTGAACAGTTATCAGTTACCAATTTTGTATCTATAACTCCTAAATTCTACCCCCTCTTCCCCCTCTACCCCACGCCACTTGCTTCAACCGTCGTGTTCCTCGGCAACGCAGTGGCTCCTCTTCCCCCTCTACCTCATCCCCAACCATGACTACCTCAAATCTTGTAAAAATTCTACGTCAAAGACGAGAAAAGTTAGCTAAATTAACCGATTTGCCGGCAATATTTTGGTCTGGAAGCCCTAACGCGCGAAATTTTTCCGCAAATGTTTTTCCTCATCGTCCTAGCAGCCATTTTCTCTATTTTGCTGGCATACCTTTAAAAAATGCGGTGATTCGTTTGGAAGCGGGTAAATTACAGTTGTTTATAGATAATCCCGCACCAAGTAGCGCTCTTTGGCATGGAGAAATGCCAACTCGCGATCGTATTGCTGAACAAATCGGTGCTGATGAAGCTTTCCCGATGGCAGAATTAGAATCGTATTTGCAAGGTGCGGCAACTATTGCGGTACAAGATGCAGCTTCATGGACACAACAATCACAATTGCTAGATAGATGGATTTTACCGCAACGTGCGCCGGAAAATATAGATTTGGAGTTAGCTAAAGCTGTTGTCGAATTACGTCTTGTTCATGACGAAGCTGCTTTAAGTCAAATGCGTCAAGCTGTTGCTGTTACTGTAGAAGCGCATCTCGCTGGTATGAGAGCAACATCTACAGCGAAAACAGAGGCACAAGTTAGAGCGGCGATGGAATCGGTTATTATCGCGAATAATATGACAACGTCTTATAACAGTATCGTCACCGTGCGCGGGGAAGTATTGCACAATGAGAGTTATCAAAATTCCTTGAATCAAAATGACTTGCTACTCGCTGATGTTGGTGCGGAAACTCCTATGGGTTGGGCTGCCGATGTGACTCGCACATGGGCTGTTAAGGGTAAATTTTCATCTACTCAAAGAGATATTTATGATGTTGTTTTAGCGGCACATGATGCCTGCATTGATAAAATCAGTGCTGGTGTTGAATACGAAGATATTCATCTTTGTGCTTGCATGGTTATTGCTGAAGGTTTGGTGAATTTAGGTATTTTGCAAGGCAATCCTGAAGATTTAGTTAATAAAGATGCTCATGCTTTGTTTTTCCCCCACGGAATCGGTCATTTACTCGGTTTAGACGTGCATGATATGGAAGATTTGGGTGATTTAGCTGGATATGAGTTAGGAAGAGAAAGAAGCGATCGCTTTGGTTTGGGTTATTTGCGTTTAAATCGACCTTTACGTAAAGGGATGGTGGTAACAATTGAACCGGGTTTTTATCAAGTACCGGCTATTGTCAACAATTCACAGAATCGCGAAAACTTTGGAAAATTAGTTAATTGGGAACGTTTAGCTCAATTTTCAGATGTACGAGGAATCCGCATCGAAGATGATGTTTTAGTTACCGAGAATGGCAGTGAAGTTTTGACAGCGGCTTTACCTACGCAAGCGGATGATGTGGAGCAGTTAACAGTCAACAGTTAACAGTAAGCAGTCACTTTTTTAATCATTTGATTTGTTCTGATGAGTTGTAGAGACGTTATACATAACGTCTCCCAAAGTTTATAAGATCGAGTATTAGCTTTTGTAGTAACAGCCTTCTAACCAGAGTGCAATATTCGTAAATTCGTAATTTCCATATTTTTCAGAAGTAAAATTACTACCTCACTTATCGAATAAAGGTATTGAAATCAAACATCATAATCATTTACATTTTTTAATAAATAATCAATTGGTTTGTAAATGATATTTGAGAACGGGAAACTAAGATGAAAAGAGTACGATGGCGCAAATTATTTGTTGAAACTTCTGCATGGGTGACTGCTGAAGTAATGTTAAATGTAGTGGGTTTGGATAATTTGGCAGACTACAGCGAATATGTGTTTCAAAGTAAAGCTTTGTTAGATGCTACTGAAGCTTTTTCTAACTTGATTACTTTAGTTTCTTAAAATAGGGATAATTACTCGTCTTCAAAAGTTGCTCCTTGGCGCTTTAAATAAATTTTGATATCTTCGCTAATGCCTATATTCCAACCGAAGCGAGCATTTTGAACTTTTACGTTCATAAAGTTGGTATTAGTTAAGTTTGCTTCTCTTAAGTTTGTGTCATGCAAAATAGCTTCTTCAAGGTTAGCATTTAATAAGTTAGCTTTTTCTAAATTAGCTCCAGTTAAGTTCGCATTTCTCAAGTTAGCGTTATCTAATTGGGCACCACTCAAATCAACCCATTCTAGATTAGCATTTCTTAACTTAGCTTCGGCAAGTTGAGCATCTTTGAGAATGGCACGAGTTAAGTTAGCACTATTAAGTTTGACATTATTCATATAGGCAGCAGTTAAATCAGCATTGATTAACTGAGCATTATTAAGGTTAGCATTCCATAAATAAATTTGATTAAGTTGGCTATTATTCAAATTAGCATTTAGTAATTGAGCGCCGCTTAAATTAGCACTTATTAATTGGGCACCTATCAAGCAAGCATTATTCAGCTTGGCAGTACTAAGATTACTATCTCGTAAATTAGCGTTATTAAGATTGGCTCCAATCAATTTTATGCTATTAAGATTAGCACCTATTAACTGAGCATTTGTTAGTTTGGCATCGTTTAAATCCGCTTCACTTAAATCAACTTCTATCAATTGGGCATCTGTCAAATTAGCATTGTTTAACTCAACACCACTCAAATACATATTGTTCAGGTTGACACCAATCAACTGCGCTTCCTTTAAATCGGCGAAGATTAAATTTAAGCTGCTAGGAGTGTCACCTTTAACAACTCGATCGATTATTTTTTCTCGGATGCTTTGCTGTTGAATTTCGGTTTGATTCGATTCCGAACTTCGATCAACTACATTATCTGATTCATTAGCTTCGTTATTCACTGGCTTATGGCTATTTTAGAGTATATTTACTTAGTTTATATATTAATATCGTACTTTAAATTCCAGTATTTACTCTGAAATTAAAAATGATACTTATAAGTGGGTTTATTTATAGTTCGCCATCATATAGCAATCCTAAATCACTTGTAAGAAAATCATGTATAATACGGCTTAGTAAAATAACCCGCTGCCACGGCGGGTTTTGCTTGTGTAGCCAAGCCACTGCGTTGGGCGGGTTCCCCGACTTGTAGCAAGTGGCGCGCGACTTACAGTCGCCAGGAGTGAGCTTGAGATACAGCTAACACTTTGCTACAAAAAATACGATTAAGTACTTCAGAGAAAGCAATAAATCGCGGCACGTAGAACTATAAATATTTGGGATTATCTAAATTATTTTGCAAGGTTATATTTTCTTAAAGAACCCATCTAATGTTTTACAAGAAAATTAGTTTGGTGAGGAGCTAACGGGAAACATGAATTAATTATTTTTTAATTCTTAATTCTTAACTCCTCACTCCCAACTCCTAACTTTTAATCAAGCACTTTCTTAACCAATTGTGCAACTTGAGAAGGGCGTTGTGCTACAGGTATTTTGGCTTCCTTGAAGGCTTCTAGCTTACTTTTTGCAGTACCAAACTCAGGATCTCGTCCGATAACTGCTGCTAATGTACCTGTCTGTCGCCAATGTTTTGCAGGTGGAGCGTGTACTCCGGCAATATAAGCAATCACGGGTTTGTCAATCATTTCGGATATATAGCTTGCTGCGGCTTCCTCACGCCCTCCGCCAGGTTGCCCAACCAAAACTATTACTTGAGTCTTTTCGTCTTCATCCAATATTTGCAGCCACTGGATAAACGAAGAACCCACAACCCCATCACTACCAATACTTACACTAATAGATTGTCCTAAACCAACTTGAGTTAATTCCCAAGCAATTTCATAGGTTAAAGTAGTACTCCGACTAACTATTCCTACTTTTCCCGGTTTATAAAATTCGCTTGGGTGGGTACCTAACAAAATCTTTCCCGGTACAATAATCCCTGGGCTATTTGGCCCTACAATTATGGTTTCTTCGGCTTCGGCACGTCGAAATAAATCTACCATGTCTAATGGAGGTACTCCAGGAGAGATGATAATAATTTGACGGATGCCACAAGCCATTGCTTCTAGGGCTGCATCTAATACTTGATAAGGATGTACGCAGATAATTGTGGTATGGATAACCCCAAATTTATTGACTACTTCCTCAACTAAATCAAATACCGGCAAACCATACTGCTTATTTCCTCCACATCCCGGCTCTACTCCTGCAACTAAGTTTGTACCGTATGCTTTCATTTGAGAAATATGAGTAGCTGAAATAAACTCGCTGAAGCCTTGAACGATTACTTTACTATCTGGCGTTAAATTCATAAAAAAGCATAAAATTTTAAGGAGAACTTAGCCTGTCATCAATAAATACGAAAATACCATTCGATCTAATTTTCGGAGGATGCTTTACACTCACTAATACACTTCGGAAAGCATATCGCGAATCATAAAGAATAATAGCAAACTGAAACTTTCAAAAAAAACAATATATTAGGTTAAGATAAGATTATCAAAAGGTTACATTATACTTTTTATATTTAGGTAATGAAA
This sequence comes from uncultured Rivularia sp., assembly GCA_964395005.1. Lineage (GTDB taxonomy): Bacteria > Cyanobacteriota > Cyanobacteriia > Cyanobacteriales > Nostocaceae > Rivularia. Next base: position 6,996 of record CAYMZW010000186.1, on the reverse strand, counting down.
ATAATACTTAATTCAAAGTATTAGTATTTGAGTCAATATTTCCTAGTTTTGAGCAGAGCTATGTCAATAGTCTAAGTATGTAAAATAAATTAAATTTCAGTTTTTAGTTGCTTCTCAAGAAGGCATCTCCCCCGCTTTATGTCATAAAAGTTTTAAATTATAACTGCGATTTTACTTCCTTAGATATTAATAAATTTAACTTTCCCGTTTAATTAGTTTGCAATTAAAGATGAAGGCGATAGCATTAATTCTCTGCTCATACAAACAAGCAAAGAATTATTAATGCTTACAAAAATCATACCTTGCTAAAGGGATAATGGTAACTATTAAAGAAGGCGAACAATCTTACAAAGAATGAATTTTGACACCTTATGCAAGATACAGAAAACCCTGGTTTTCATGATATTGTTATTAGTATTTAGCCTTAGTTTTAGTCTTACAGGACTTACACAACCGCAATGATAAATTAACTATTTCAACTTTTTAGATCCCCCCAACCCCCCTTTAGAAGGGGGACTTTGCCTAAGTGCTGTCTTAGTTAGTTTAACTGCTTGTAACGCTGCCTCATCTAAACTTTCTACTAACAATATAGAATTTTCGCCAATATTTTGTAAATTTGATAGATATTTTTTAGCTGTATCCAAATCGGAACCAGCTAAACGAATAACTAATTTAGGAGTAGAAAAGCCTCTTCGGCGATTTCTAGTACTATTTGAAGCAAGCCCTTCCAAACTAGAATCAGATTGCTGTTTAATAAAGTCTCCAATTACCTCTGCAACCTCCGCTGCTTGAGGAATACTACCTAAAAAGTTAATCAGTATCACTTGAATACTTTTATCGGCAGCTAAAATTTGTAAAGCTTTTTCTAATCGGGTATTAAAAGTAGTTGGTGCAGTATCTGTTAAAAATGCGTGTCGCAAATTTAGGCTTGCTCCAGGTTTACCACCGTTGCTTACTACTAAATCTAAAGTTGCCATCACAGAACCAGCGCCGTTTCCCAAAACGCCTATCCTACCATTCATTTCTACCCCATTCCAATTACTAAGATAGTTATCTATCTCTTGTGAGGTGTTACGGCTAACTATTTTCCGAGCGATTACAGTAATATCTTGATGGCGACGGATAGCTCTTTCGTTGATACTCACGTTTCCATTCAAAGCCATTACCTGCCCCGAAGCATTTACTCCTAATGGATTAATTTCTACCAAATCCAAGTCTTTATCTACAAACAATCGGTACATTTTTTCGATAACTTCGCTTACCGACTGAATCAAAGCACCTTTCAAACCCATTTTTAAAGCCAGTCTGCGAGCGTAAAAAGGAGAAAACTGTTCCTCTATGACAACGTGCTGCATTTTTTCCCCAGCTTCTTCCCCAGCTTCTTCCCAATCAATATCCGCTTCATTGCAACCCAGAAGTATCGGACGACATACACCAGTATCCAATACAATAGCTAAATACAATTCTTGCTCAATGTTGTATTTTGCTTCTGCCAACAATACTTCCGGTAATTCACCACAAATCGCCTGATTAAAAATGTTTTGTGCGGTGGCAATAGCATCGATTGTAGTTTCTACAAACCTGACTCCACCGGCTTTTGTGCGCCCCCCTCCGTAAATTTGAGATTTTAATACAATTGGGTACTTGATTTTCAAACGTTTTAAGTCCGTAGGATGGTCAATTTTTTGAGAAGGTAATACTGGGATACCTATTTTCCCAAACCATTCTTTTACTTGATACTCTAATAATTCCATTGACACACACCTTTTAATGCGACTTGTGGGGGGTTGCTGCGATGCTGTCTAAAAAATAAACACTGCACCCTAATAATTCGTTTTCGATTTTTATTGCCGTTAAAAACAAGCTGTTAAAAACCAGTTATTTTCTGTTACTTAATTTTATCTAATAGCGTAGTTGCGGTAAATAAAAAAGCCATCCCCATCTTTTATTACTTTATATGAGGTAATCTATCTTATCAGTAAAAATGCTTACACTTTTTGTCTGTAATTTTTTATATTGAATAGCTTTACATCTCAAATACAAATCATTTCGCAGAAGATTCCCTAAGACATATAGCTAAATTATTGAGAATAAGTTTAATTGCCTCTACTAGTTATTAACTATTTTTTTAGCAATTTATTTTAATAATAACGATAGGTTAAATTTCTTATGATTCCCATTTTCGAGGTAAAACTTATCATATCCATAGAAAAAAGTTTATAAGTTGGCAATTTCATAAATAAATTAGATATTTACGTATTTACCCTGAAATAAAAATCGGACTATTTATGCTTAAAATTACTTATAAATAAGAGTTTACTTGCAAATTCAGATTTCTTTACAGTTTTTGTAAAAACAGATTTGCTGTGTTAAAAAAATGTACGTCCGGATTTTATATTGCAATTAGTTAATCAAAAATTAGTATTACCTACCTACTTGAACATACTTTAACCTCAGAAAATATACGGAACGGAACAGGGCTTTATGACAGTAGCGACTCATACAGATAACTTACAATTGTTAGCGAATAATTTGCAGGAACACTTGCGTGCAGACGTTCCATCTGGAGAATTCTTTGAAGTAAGGTGTGCTGTAAAAAATAACCAGCTAATGATTTTAACCCAACACCCCCAAGGTGTGGCAGTCGATACCGAAAATATTTTTACAGTTCTTAAAGAAGCGCTTTCTAAAAATTCCCAGGAGTACCAACAAAAAAAAATAGATATTTTTTTACGAGTAGTTGGAGTCAAGCTTCCTTACGCTAAACGTTCCTTAACTCTCGAAAAACAGTCCGATAATGAAAATATAAAGCAAGTAGAAAAGAATTTTTCTGTTCCTAATTCTTCCGCTTTAACTTATTCGCCGATTTTAGAAACGGATGCGGATTCATCTAGTTTGCTAGAAATACCTGATTTACCGGATAATTCCGATAATTCAGAACCAAAACCAGCTTTTAATATCAAACTAATGGTGCTTGCAGCTATTGGGGTAATGGTAACTGCCACTTTAGGTGGTGCATACGTTGCTACTCGCCCTTGTTTGATAACCAAATGCAATCAATTAAAAACCGCACAATATTTAAATAATTCTTATGGGGAATTGGTTCAAAAAATCAACTCCGATCAAGATTTAGCTCGATTACAAACAAAAATAGATTCAGCAACCATAAATTTACGTCAAATTCCTGGTTTATCTCCTTATTCACAACAATCACAACAACTTTCGCTCTCTCTATCTAATAAATCGGAAGAAATTCAGCAGGTATTCACAGCCTTGCAAGCAGCCCGGATAGCCGAGCAGAAAAGTAAAACCCCTGTCTCAAATTTAAAGCAATTGCAAGATAGACGACGATTGTGGCGACAAGCAATTTCACCTTTAGAAGCAATTAATCGCGATCGCGAACTTTATCAATTAGCCCAAGAAAAACTCAGAAGCTACCGCACTAAGTTACAAGTAGTGAATGTTTTATTGCAGAAAGAAGATAGATACTCTCGAAAAATCTCTTCAGCCAAAGCCGTCGCCATCGTTGCCGAAAAACGCCAAGCAACAGCCAAAACTTTGCAAGATTGGCAAAAAGTTGAATCTACTTGGCAAGTAGCCGTAAATGCATTAGACTCAATCCCCGCCAAAAGTCCGGCATATTCCGACGCACAAAAACTAATATCCGAATACACACCCCCATTATTAGCAGCAAAGAATCACAATACAAAAGAATTGATGGCAGCCAAAACTTATAGACAAGCCGTCAACGCTGTCTCCCAAGCCAAACGTTACGAACGACAAAACCAATGGACAGCAGCAGTTACAAATTGGCAAACAGCATTAAATTCGGCCCAACAAGTTGCTACAAGCAGTGCTTATAGTGTCGAAGCCGATAAATTAATTGCACCAGCAACTGTATCACTCCAGCAAGCACGAGAAAAATTACAAATAGCCGTCCGAATCCAGAAAACCCGTTCCGATTTAGAGCGAACCTGTTCCGGTGAAATTCGTGTTTGTACTTATATCATGGGTAATCAAGGAATCACCGTGCGGATAAGTCCAGCTTACGAGCAAAGCTTGCAAGATAGTTTGATAGAAGCCAGCACTCAAAGAGATACTAGTATTATCGATGGTGTCAACAATCACTTACAGACATTACAGCAAGCCTTAGAAGCAATCAGCGATAATGCCGATGTTCCCTTAATTGTTTATGATGCTCAAGGCAATGTGATTTACGAACGCACTTTGAATTAAAAAAAGTTTGGCAACGGATGGAGTTAGGAGTTAGGAGTTAGGAGTTAGGAATTGGTAATTGAGCCAAAGGGCATTGGGCATAGGGCATAGGGCATTAGAATTTTGTTTAATTCTTAACTGTTCACTGTTCTCTATCTCAAGAATAGTTGACAGCATGAGGTGTTTACTAATATAGTGACTACAGGGTCACATGACTTGCGAGTCACTATATTTTAAATAACCGAATTGCTAGCTATGCCGAATCAAACTTTTTTCAATTTGCCAGAAAATAAACGAAACAAGCTTACTGAAGTTGCGATCGCGGAGTTTGCAGCTTATGACTATAACAGCGCTTCGATTTCTCGAATTGTTGCGAATGCGAAAATAGCTAAAGGCAGCTTTTATCAATACTTTCAGGATAAGAAAGACCTTTATTTATATCTTGTTGAATTAGCGAGTCAAGAAAGGATAGCTTTTTTACGCAGTACAGATCCACCAGAGCCGCAAAAAGGCTTTTTTCGTTATTTGCGCTGGTTGCTTGGAGCAAGCGCTCAGTTTGATTTAACGCATCCTAAAATTAGCCGGATTGTTAACGGTGCTGCCTATAGCGATTTACCTTTTCGGGATGAAGCTGTTAAATGTACTCAAGAGATTTCATTAGAATATGTAAAAGAATTAGTTAATCAAGGGATAGCTCAAGGAGATATCAACAGCAATATTTCTCCTGACTTAGCTGCTTTTGTTGTCAGCACTTTGTTAGGTAATGAATTAGGAAAATTTATTCTCGATCAAATGAATATCGATCCGCAAGAGTTAGCCAAATCAGAATCTTTGGACATTGATATGCAGGTAGTTGAAAAGATTTTTGATGATTTGGTTGGAGTTTTGGAAAAAGGAATGAGTAGCCATAATTGATATCGGAATAATGCTATTCAAGCAAAAAAGTAACTATTTATACAAAAAATATCAAAATCAAATTAGTCAAAAATAAGGCATCTGACGAAAATTAGTTGATCTAAATTCAAGCTCCTCAAAAGAATCAATTAAACTTCATTGCAGGCATTAGCAATCAACAAAATCCAACTTTCGTAATAGTTCAAGCTACCTCTTTGAGAAGAGGAGAAAGCACTTACCTATCCTTTAGAATAGAACAAAAAATAGTAGCATTTATTGCCATATATCTCTTTATTCATAAGTATTAATCGCGTAAATCCTCTTCTTAAAATATCAAATGAAACTGGAAGATTATTCATCATCAATTTCAGCTAAAGAAAACTCAGATAATTCGTATTCCGATGAGTTCCCAGAACAAACGGGAGTGCGCTTACCACCTCAAGAATATAAAGAAGAAGACACTGCTGACAAACCTCTCTTATCTAAAAAAGATAATAAAATAAAAGCAGCCTTTAAAAAGTATTGGTGGGTAGTAGCTTTATTAGCTGCTTTAGGTGGGGGTGCAGCAATAACACGCCCTTGGGAAAGCGCTCCAGAAGAAGCCCCCGTAACAAAAACTGCACCGCTTTCAGTACGGACGATAAAAGCCCAAAGACAAGCAATCCGCTCTTGGGTTTCAAGTGAAGGTAAAGTTAGAGCAGCAAAATACAAGCATCTAACCTTTGAAGTCGAAGGAGATGTCACTTATTTAGCTAGTCGTAATGGAAGAAGATTGCGAGAAGGAGATAGAGTCAAAAAAGGAGAATTACTTGCTTCTGTTGACGATCGCAAACTTGTAGCAGATGTGCGACAAGCCGAAGCAGCTATAGCCGAAGCACGCAAACAAAAAGCTGCATCCGCTGCACAGGTAGCTCAAGCGCGTTCTCAAGTATCTCAAGCACGCTCGCAGGTATCACAAGCGCGATCGCAAGTATCACAAGCCCAAACCCAAGTGCAAAAAGCGCAAACGGCTCGCGATTTAGCAGCTACCAATCTCGAACGCTATCGCTTATTAATTAACTCTGGAGCCATTGCTCGTCAGGAATTCGACAACAGACAAAACGCTTTGCGAGATGCCGAAGCTGATGTCAGAGCAGCGCAATCTCAAGTACAGTCAGCCGAATCGCAAGTACAGTCAGCGCGATCGCAAGTAGAGTCGGCACAAGCAGGAGTTACAGCCGCTCAACAACAACTTGAAGCCACATCAAGTAGTATTGCTACTGCCGAAGCCCGATTGACTCAAGCAAAAGTTGCTTTAGAAGGAGCCAGCATTTACGCTCCCTTTGACGGAATTGTGGCTTACCTCAACTATACCGAAGGGGAATATTTTACACCTCAAGCAGTAAGCTCTCAACTTGGCGGCGATTACCAAGGAATTTTAGAAAGAATACCGATGGTAATTATCGATCCGAGTCAGTATGAAGTAATTGTAGATTTAGCAGGTTCGGGTGGAGAGCAAGTCGAACCCGAACAAACGGCATATGTTGCCTCAGAAAAAAACATTAAAAATTCAGGTAGTGGTAAAACGGTTAACCAAACATTAATCGCAAACGCTCGTGCTACAGGTAAAGTCTTTTCAGTCAATCCTGCCATAAGTCCGGGAGGAAGAGCAATTGAAGCCAGAATTCGTCTAAATCCGGCAACCACCCAAAACGTGCGACATGGCGAACGAGTTTTGACATGGATTGCGGTTGAAGAACAACCAAACGCCGTCGTCGTACCTTTGAATGCAGTAGTTTACCGCGATCAAACACCTTATGTTTTTGTTGCTAATCAAAAAGGAATAGTTGAAAAGCGAAAAGTAGAACTAGGAATTCGAGGCATTACCCAACAGCAAATTATTAGCGG
>CAYMZW010000185.1:6915-12377 GCA_964395005.1 uncultured Rivularia sp. | reverse complement strand
TATGGTCAGCAATCGATTTATTATAGGTATAGTTGCCTTCGGGGTGAGCTTTGGGTTGACTTTAGTTTTGTTCTGGTGGAATTTTTATAGTGCCTTTGTTACGGGTATCATAACTATACTTGCTACGTATACGGCGACATTTATTGTAGATAAAAGAGCAGAAAAGAAACGTATAAATTATGAATCATCTGTAGTAGATTCCTTTCATAAGCGAATTCATGAGTTAGAAAATATACAACACGGTATTAACTTAGAAATTCATCAATTAGAAGCTACACGTGTTGCTTTGCGTACTGAATCGAACCAGCTGCAACATCAAGTGGGCGATCGCCGCAATCAAAGAGATTCACTCAACCGAGAATTAAGTACCTTTGCGCTTCAGAAAAAGCATTTAGAATCTGAAGTTATTAATTTACAAAATGAAATTAAGAATATTCTAAAATCTAAACAAGAAGCGGACAATTCTTTTGCTAATATTACAGCGGAAAAGCGGCGTTTGGATTTAAATTGCAGCGTATCAAAAGCTGAAATAACTCAATTACACGCAAAAATTGGCGAACTTCTTCAAGAGCAAGAAGAATTAGAAAATAAATTAACTTTATTAAATAGACTCAAGCCTCAGTTAGAAGAGAAACTACATGAATTGCGGGTACAGGTTCAAGAATTAGAAAGTGAAAATAAACAGTCTCTTGAGCTACTTGCTAATAGAAACAAGAAACAAGAAAAGTTAAAAGCCGAAATCAAAGAATTAAAAGCTCAGAAAGCAGAAGAAAGCAAGCAATTAGAAAATTTGCAGGGACAAACTTCATTACTTCAAGAAGAAAGAGACGTATTGCAAAATCAGGTTTGGGAATTACTGCAACAATTAGAAAACTTAAATCCCCAGCCATTAGTTGTTCAAGCTCAGGAAGAGGAAGAAATAGAAGAATTTCCTTTTGCCGATCTCATCGAAACTATTACCATTGAGCCAGCGGAGAAAACAGCGAGTGAATCCCAAGGTTTGTCAAAAGAATGGACGTATTTTCTTGAAAGTGTATCAGAGCATGAAATTCAGGTTTTAAAAGCTATATTAAAGCAAGTAGAAGTTAATTCTACAATTAAGAAGATTGCGGAACAAAATATTACAATGCCAAATTTGCTAATTGACTCCATAAACGAACTTGCGGCTGATGCAATTGGCGAATTAATAATTTCCACAAGCAGTGATATTCCCGAAATTTACGAAGAATATCAGCAGAATATTCAAGAAATAATTATGATATCTGAACAAGTGAAGAGTAAATAGACTTCTTTTATGTAAGGAATAGGGATTATGCTCTAAGTAAAATAGCTGAAGCAGAAATTTTTAAGTTTGTTGCTTTAATACCGTCCATTGCAATCAAGTTAAGTTGGTCGGTATCTTGTACTAATTGCACTATAAAGGTTTCGTCATCTAAATTCTTTTTACTACCTTCTGTATACTCGCGGAGCAGTTTTTGGACTTGTTTAAGTTCTTTTTGCGAACTAAGTTTTTTGATAGTATTTTTAACTATAGTTGGTTTTATTCCTTTTGGGAGTGTATCAAAATTTTTCAACCGTTTTTTTATTGAATTAATGCGTTCTGAGGTGATATTAAGATTTTCTAATGTCTCTTCCTGTTGTAGTTCTGCTGTCCAATATTTTTTGAGTTTAATTAATTGTTTGTAGAGCTTATTGGCATTTTTTAGGAGATGTTTAGCTGAGAATACATCACCTGCATCTGGTGTTTTGAAAGCTGTAGCAATAGCTATTCCGTAAGCGTCTTTTTCTTCTGTTTGGTCATTCCAGAAGATAGTTTGGGTTTGATTTGGGATTGGTTCTCCATTCGGTCCGAAATATTCTACTGTTAATGCTAATAATCCCAATGGTTCTTGTTTTCCCCCAGTACGACGACCTAATGTAATCGGATTCGCTTGATAGTCTTCTCCCAATTCTTTAAGTAGTTTACTCAATTCTTCTGTATGTAAGATTTCATTTTGAGTGTAGAGATTGCTGCTGGTTTCTTGTTTAATATAAGCTTGTTCTTGAAGGTTATTTTGTTCTAGTTTTCTGGCTTTAACTAAGCTGTTAATGAAGTCAATATATCCGGGTAAAACTTCATCATCAAACAAGGTATCTCCATATATAGAAGCTCCCAAGCTATCAACTTTGGTAATTACGGGGATACTTCCATCTTGTTGATTTAATTCACCTACGAGTTTTTTATTAAGGTTAGCAAGTCGAGAAGCCTGTCTTAATAATTGGTTTTGACTGTTAGCGTAATAGACATAAATGTGTTCGGTAGGATGTTGTTTTGGTCTATCAATTCTACCTATTCGCTGTTCTAGAATCATTGGATTCCAGGGTAAGTCAATATTAATTAGAAAGTCAGCGTCTTGAAGATTTTGACCGACTGATAGAGTTTCTGAACCGATTAAAACTGATACTTCTTCTGTTGTATTGGGGCGTTCTTCTGGCTTTTTACAGTTGGCTACAGGTGCAAACGATTTAAAAACTTGGGCGCGTTTAACACCTGTTTTATGTTGATTATCTTTATAAATATTATGCGGTTTAAGCGTCTTTGGAGTTGTTGAATTATTTGGGTAGTAATATTTAGTTGCACCAATTGCCATAGCAATACCTTTATTACTAATTACACTATCTCTGGTCATATAGTGATAGTAGTCAATTACTGTATCGCTGAAGGTAGAGATTAAAAGTACTTTATGACCTTTATTGACAAGTTCTTTGACTTTATTGGTAACTTCTTCTCGTTTATGGTCAATTACAAATTCACCTGATAATAGGTTTTGAATTTGTTCTAATTGCTGGAGGTCGCTGTCACAATCTGCAAGTATTCTATGATAAATTATTTCTGCAAGAGTTGGTTCTTGACGTAATTTATCGGTAACTTTATCAATTGCGGTCAGCAGTTTTTGGCGTTTTTTATCTTGTTCTGAATTATTTTCTTCTTCCTCTTCTTCCTCATAATCTTCATCCCACACTTCTTTGTCATCGAGGTCTAAAAAATCATTTTGATATGCTCTTTCTGACTCAAAACGATAGTGAATAAGTAAAAATTGTTTTAAGCCATCTGCATCTGGTGAAACTGCTTCTAAGCGTTGTTGCATCTGACGAATTTTATCCCCAAAGCTTTTTATAGTACGTCTTAGTGCATACATACTAGATTCTGCTCGTTGCAGGAAGAATCTGCGCTGGTTGCCTAATAAGCTACGTTGTTCTACATTGCTTGTCAGGTAGCGGATGGGGTCGGCAAAGGGTATATATAAATTGTCTTCAAATTGGGTGAAAATTTGGTCTAGGGCTTGTTCTGTAGCGGGTTCAAATTGTACGGGTAGCCATTCAGCGACTCGTTTAGCATATAAATTCAGGTCTGGGGTAGCATCCCGCAGCATTTGGCGGGTACGTTGTAAAAATAATTCTCGGTAGGTACGACGGAATATTTCTGTGTTATCGGTAAAGTTTTCTATTCCAATGTCTCGATTTTGGAACCACTGCAATAGTTCGTTTGGAAAGTCTAATTCCTTAAAACCTTCTGGACGGTTGAGGAAGGGGGAAAGAATATTATAAATATCTTCTCGGCGATTGTTCCAGGGGGTAGCGGTTAAAAGTAAGAAGTGTCTTTGTTTACCTGCTTCTCTGTCTTGTTTTTGAACTTCCAAGCAGGTTTTATGAATGCGATTTTTGTAGTTGCGGATGCCTTCGTGTGCTTCGTCGATAATAACTAAATCGGGACCACCGTAACGATTGAAGTCGGTGAGAAAATTATTACCTTTACGGCTCATCAGGTTTTTGTTGTAGAGTTCGTAGTCGTCGGTATTAAAGTCCAATTCTGCCATTTCTCGTTCCCAGTTAGGAAACAGTTTTTTAGCGGCGATGATGGCGATTTTAGCGCTGGTGTTATCTTGACGATATAATTTAGCAACTGCGGCTGCAAGTCTAGTTTTACCAAGTCCTACAGCGTCGGCGCAGACAGCAACACCGAAGTCTTGCATTACCCGCAGACAGTGCTGTGCGCCAGATTTTTGATGTTCAAATAAGATATTTTGGTAAACTAGTTGGTCTAGTAAATCGCTGCTTTCTACTTGGAATTGACGGGGACGCTGTTGTGCTAGCCAATACAGGAAGTCTTTTGGTGTACCGTGTTTTCCCGCAAGTATCATTTCTACGGCTTGTTTAAATCCGGCAATTTCTGGGTATTCGGGAATTTCTAAGGATTGATTGACGGAAGCTGGTTTCTTTGGTGATGTGTTGTAAGAACCCGTTTTGGTTTTGACTCGAAAATTATTTAATCTAGTTGGTGGATGCTCGGGGTGTACTTCAACTTTACCGACGATTGATTCAGGTTTTTTGCTATCAATGTTGACTTTTACTAGTTCGTCATCGGTAACTTGAATGTCTTCTACTTCATCTAAATTTTTACCCGTAATTTCTACTGTGGTGGTTTCTCCAGGGGTAAATTCATCGGGGTTGATAGAATCAATTTGGGGTTGTTTGGCTTGGAAGCGTCGAGAACGTTCTTTTAATACTTGCTGTAAAAATTCTTGGCTGATATCAAATGTAATATCTTCTCGCTGCCATTCAGCATCAAATTGGCGGATACTGCTATTAATTTCTTCTGAGTCTAAGGATTCCCAAGAGTAGAAAAATGTAACGCTTTCTGCATTTTTGGAATGGGCTGCAACGGTAAAGTTATCGGAACCTTCATGCAGAATATGGTTTTCTAGAGCATCTGTAAAAATACCAGTTTTCTTGTGATAAATTGCTCGTCCTGAATCCATTTTGACGAGTTTTATTTGTAAAAATCCTAGACGTACTAATTCCGCCATAATTTCCGTACCGGAAAAGGCTTTATCTTCTAAACCTAGTAGGAATTCTGTTAAAGTACGTTGGGTAAATTCAGTGCGGTATTTGGGGTTTTGTAGTTTATCTAATTCTTTAATATCCCTTTCTTTAGTAAACCCCATCCAGTCCATTAACAGGCGAATTTGGCCTTCTGTTTGTACAATTTGTTGTAGGGGTTCTTGATAAAGTTTGAGAATACCGCTATCAAAATAACCTGTGGAACGACGATAGATTTTAGCGCGTTCTAAAATGTTAGAAATTAAAGGATGATATTTATTTAGTTCATCTGGTAAGCTGAATTTACGACGGCAACCTTTAAGTTCTAAAAAACTATCTTTTAGTAATGATTTGTCTTTAGTAACGCTTGGTTTGTTAAGGAATTTTTCAAGAATATTTAGTTTGCTAGTTCTTAATAAAGTTGCGCTAGGTAAATTTCCTTCTTGAAGGGGAGTATATTCAAAAACTTTAGCCGTTTTAGGGTCAATTCGCAGCAGTTTTTCTGGAGGGTGTTTGTCACCAATACCTAGAAAGGTGATGAAATTATGTAGTAGATTATCAGCGTCTCTATGCTTGAAAACTAGCCAATATTGATTATCAAC
>CAYMZW010000185.1:5423-6815 GCA_964395005.1 uncultured Rivularia sp. | reverse complement strand
TTTTAATTTAAGCTTTTAGATTTTGGTATTTTGATTTAGGTCATATAAACGATATCTTAGTAAGGTATGTTAAAGGAATAAATATAGATTGTTTGAGCTTATTTTTTGAAAGTTGTTTAACACACTATTTAATAAAACAATTCCGTTCTTAATATTTTTTTTAAATCCAAGATTCCAGAGAGAAACTTTTGACTTGTTGAATTCGTAAAAAGTCGCTATCTCTAGAAACGATAGTTAAATTATTTTGTAAAGCAATAGCAGCTATCCAAATATCGTTTTCATCAAAACCTAAGTCCGTGACTTTAGCTTTTCTCCGTTTACTTTTTTCTTTTGGTGCAAATTGATTGATTAAAGCTGCTTTAATTTGACCGTAAATAGTTGCTGTTTCTTCTGTTATGCGGTAGATGCGAATGTCTTCTAAGAATTGTGCCAATTGAGCTAAATTAGCTTCCCTACGTTGGGATTTTTCCATCATGAATGTGAGTTCACCCTGCACAATTACACAGGTAAAAATATTATCTTCTCCGACTTCGTTAACACGCTGGATAACATTTGGTTCACCTAAAATAATTGCACTACAATGATTGGTATCTAATAAATACATTATTCAAATGGATTTTCTTCATCAAATTTAGCTTTACCACGGGTAGCATATACTGATTCAAGACATTCATCAAAATCATCACCTTGCCAAGTTCCTGCGTGTCGGAGGATGGAACGTCCGGAAGCAGGACGGTATGTAAGTTGGTTTTCTTGATCTGAATCAATAGAACCACTTGAAGAAACGGGTTCTTGCTGTGCTATTTCTGAATTATGAAGTGTATGACTGGTTTTAATTTCACGAATTAATAAGAGTGCTTCTGCGAATAATTCCGGTGGTAAAGTTTCTATTTCTTGAATTAATAATTCTTTGGTAGTCATTTTATTAGTATTAAACTATTTCCAATTATTTCTCTTTTATTGTAATAAAGATATTGCTTCACGCTACGTTATTGGGAACTCCGGTATAGCTTGGTCAATTTTGTTCATCAGTTTTATTGTTTCTTGCAAGGCTACCACAATGCGTTGGTAGTGCTGGATATCTTGTTGGCTGAGAGTACGATTTTTACGATCTTTTAACCATTTGTGGCAGACTTGATAGCCACCTACGTGGAAATTCCAGACTTCTTCTGGTACTCCGGTAAAGCGATCGCCTTTTTTATTGATGGTGACTTTATTGTTTGCGTATGCTTTTTTAGCTGTACCAATTGCAACTTCTTTATTGCCACCGTTTTCTACAAATTGAGTTATTAGGTTGTTTAATTTGGGGGATTTCATTAAGTGAAGTGCGGCTAATTCTTCACCGTATTCGGATAGTTGTTGGAAGAGTTTTTTATTGCTAGTCAGGGGTAC
>CAYMZW010000185.1:0-5323 GCA_964395005.1 uncultured Rivularia sp. | reverse complement strand
ACATTTGCAGGTTGTTTTTTACCGTTTTGACGCTTAACAAAAATACTGATTGCTACACCTTGCTGAATATCAAAAACGTTCTCATCCTTAGAACCATCTGGACATTTTTCTTTCTTCTTGCTGTTACCGTGTAAGTCAAGAACATAGATATCATCAAAGGTTTTCATCAGACTTTGACGCATCCCGCGAAATGTTGGATTATCAAGATAGCCGTGGTTAGTAATAAACGCTAAAACACCGTAACCTGTTTGTTCAATTCGCCACTGACCAAATCGAATAAATTTTACATAATCATCATTTAGCCATTTAGGATTTTTTTCACCCAAAGGTTCACCGTCAATTTCAAAATAACTGCTAGTTTTGTAATTGGTAATAGTATCTTTACCTTTAAGTAAATTACTAATCCAAGTTCCATTATTTGCAGAATGTCCAGAGTATGGGGGGTTCCCTAGCAACACCATCACTGGTGCTTCTTGCTTAATTTTGTTTGCTGCATCCGCTTCATCTCGAATCCAGCTATCAAAATCATCAGCAGGGGGAATTTGAAAAGCCTCTTGCAGCGTATTTGTCAGATAAACTCTTAATCTTTCTGCTGTATCAAACTTGTACCCCAATTCCGCTAACTGCAAACCCAATTTCATATGAGCAACAGCATAGGGAGCCATTAGTAATTCAAAACCTAGCAGTCGTGGTAGTAGGTGTTGAGAAACATAATTTGACCACTTTTCTGAATCATTACTAGAGTCAAAATTTAATGAGTTATAAATATGGTCAATAACGCTATATAAAAAAGTTCCCGTACCTGTTGCAACGTCTGTTATCAGGACTTTATGTGTTTCTGTTTTACCATTACCATTACTGTTTTCAACTTTTACCTTCGTTGCATCAGCTAAACCATCAGCTAGTCCAAAATTGCTTTTTAAAATGTGGTCAACAGATTTTACTATGTAAGAAACGACGGGTTCCGGCGTATAATAAACCCCCCGACGTTCGCGCATCTGTGGCTTATACGCTGCCAAAAAATCCTCATAAAACTTAATTACAATATCTTCTCGATTCATCTTCATCTGAAAATCCGAGAGAATTGCATCCATCTTGGCTGCTCGCAAAATACCGAAAATATCAGAAATAGCCCCTATTAATTCTTCTCCTAATTCCTCTGGTGTCTGCTGTGAAACATCTTCAAACAACTTACGAAGAAATGGGTTAGTTTCTGGTAACTGTTTCCAAGCATCTTGACGATTAAAATCAGTCTCTTTAATTCGCTCTTCTTTTTTATCTCGGACATAGCTGAAAACCCTTGCGGTAAACAGTCCGTAAGCGACTGTCTGAGCATAGATATCCGCAAAGCTATAGTCTTTCTGATTATCGGAAGTCAGTTGTAATGTAGGTAAAAGTTCCTTCTGAAAACTCTTTAATAGTTTGTGTAAGTATCCATCAGAACTTTCCGCAGCAAAAACTTTAGGAATCGCTTGCTCAATCCTGCGTGCTGCTTCCGCAAGCGAAGAAGCTAATTCACCAGCAGTTTTAGCAGCTTCATAAAATACCCAATCGACCTGGGGAATAGAATACAGTGCTTTAGTCGCAACAGTTAATTCCTCTTGCTTGAGCCGATTTAAGCGTGCTATCAGTTCTGCATCATTCCACCCGAAAGTTTGAATTTGTCGCTGACGTAAACCTCCTTCTGTTGGTAACACCAACGGTATTCTGCCAATATTCTCGTCAGTAGGTAGCAGCAAATACATTACGGGCTGCTGCTCAAATTCTCTATTAGAATAATGACCGTATACTTCTTGCTGTTTTTCTTTAGATGTAAATAACCTTTTAATTTCTTGATCTGTCGCTGTATTTAATTCCTCATAAAAACCAACAGCAATAGGACAGGTTAAACATGCTTCCTCTTCATCTTCACCAGGATGCAAGTACCAAAATTCAGAACCTTCCGGGTCACGTTTAACTACTGGATACCCTAGTAATTCTTTTAATGCTTTAACCCGATTTTCTTCATCTCCAATCATGTAGGTACGCGAATTATTCTTGGTGAAGGTCATAATTACCAAGTCCTCTTAGTATTAGTTTTTGATGGAATTAATTTGATAAATTACTAATAAATAGACAGCGCAAAGCTGCTGCAAATGTTGAATTATCTACACTTGCAAATAGCAATATTTAATATCTGAAAAATAAAATTGCAGACGTTGGCTGTTTATTAACTATTAATTGATGCCGAGTTTAAATAAGGAACTAATTAGCCATATATTTGGTAAGTAATTCTTGTCCCGAATCACCCATGTCCAAAAGCATTTTTTCGAGTTGACGCATAGCCATTTTAGAAGGCTTATTGCGACCATTCTCCCAGCGGTTAACGGTAGGAAACGTTACTCCCAAATGCGCTGCAAACTCCTCTTGAGTTAGCCCTGTTAATGTACGTAATTCACGAATAAAATTACCTACTCCTGGCTGTTTTATCGAAAGAGTTTTTTTTATATTCATTTGTTGAAATCTATTACTTACTACGGTAGATGCAGCAAGTTATATAACAAGTTTTATGATATTTGTTTTAAGTAACTAATGTCGTCGTAAAGATTACATAGAAAATGATGTTTCAGTAAAGTTTTTATATTTACAGTAAGAATAAGTGTATTTCTCTATTAATGGCTTTAAATTATTTATTCAAATAATTTGAAATATTAACAGGACTTACGCAAAGCCCCCCAATAATACGGGGGTTGGGGGATCTAAACGGTTGAAATGTTTAATTTTTCGTTGCGTTTGCGTAAGTCCTAATTAATAATCAGTAAATTAACCCTTGACTTTTAGAGAATATACTCAAAGTATAACTTAATACTTTAACTGGCGATTTAATATGCCCTCTGGGCACGCTGCGCTAACGCGGCTGCACAAGCAAAACCCGCCTGCCTGCGCGGGTTAGGAATTTATTAGTCCACGCAGGTGGACTTTGCCTGTGTAGTAGCGGTTTAAACCGCCAGATACTTTTAAAATATCCTCTAACGCACCGAAATTTTGAGATCGTGGCGATTTGTTTTTAACGATAATGGTGCGTTGCGCTTCGCGACAACACACCCTACAATTATTGAATTTAATAATCCAGTATTAATTCAACCAGATAATCTAAAACAAAACGCATCCATTGTTAAAATCTAAAATCTAAAATCGCATGAAGCCTAAAATCTCTAAAAAAGTGTCTACAGCTTTGATTAACTCTTTGGGTGCGGGAGTAGTGCCCAGGGTTGGATTGGAACACGTAGCGGTAGGTAGGGAAAAAGAATTAAATAGTCTTTTGCAAAATATTGAGGATGTTGCCGGAGGTGTAGCTGCATTTCGGTTTGTGATTGGTAATTATGGTTCCGGTAAAAGCTTTATGCTGCAACTTGTTCGCAATCGAGCGATGGAGTTGGGTTTTGTTGTTACCGATGCCGATTTATCTTTGGAAAGACGATTGGCGGGAAGCAATAATCAAGGTTTGGCTACTTATCGAGAATTAATGAGCCGTCTTGCTACAAAAACTCGTCCTGATGGTGGTGCTTTAGTTTCGATTTTGGAAGGATGGATTAATAAAATTCAGCAAGAAGTAGTCAAAGAAAGCGGAATGAAACCTAATGATGAGGGTTTTGACGATACTGTAGAAAAGAGAATTAGAGAAGTTGTTCAACAGATAGAAGATTTAGTCCACGGTTTTGATTTTGGTAGCGTAATTGTTGCTTATTGGCGCGGTTATCGTTTGGATGATGACGATTTAAAAAATGCAGCGTTGCAGTGGTTGCGAGGAGAATTTAATACAAAAACTGAAGCAAAAACGGCTTTGGGAGTACGAGTAATTATCAACGATGAAAGTTGGTATGACTACGTTAAGTTGCTAGCCAAATTTATTGCGGAAATTGGTTACAAAGGGCTTTTAGTATTGTTAGATGAAGCAGTGCATTTATATCAAATTTCGCCGACAGCAAGTCGCCAGAAAAACTACAGCAGACTGTTAGCGATTTTCAATGATGTCATGCAGTGTAAAGCCGAACATCTTGGGGTGATTGTTGGTGGAACGGTGAAGTTTTTAGAAGATCCTTCGCGGGGATTATTTTCTGATTCTGCTTGGCGAAGACGTACTAAAGAAAGTCGTTTTGCGGCTAAAGCTGGAGTACAGGAATATAACGGGCCAGCTATTAAGCTTAATCCTTTGAGTGAATCAGAAATTTTGAATTTGTTAGAAAAATTAGCTGATATTCACGCGCTTAACTATAATTATCAAAAATCTTTAAATAAAAATAATTTGAAAGAGTTTGTTAAAGAGATTGTCAATCGTTTGGGGGCTGAAGCTTTACTAACTCCCGGCGAAATTGTCCGTGATTTTATTAGCGTCTTAAATATCTTGCATCAAAACCCGCAAATGACTTTAGCTCAAATAATTCACGATTCTGAATTTAAACCTAGTAAAATAATCGCAGATACAGAAGTTGATGAAGATGGTGTTGCTGAATTTAGTTTGTAAATTAGGAATGGGCATAGGGCATGGGGCATTGGGCATTGAAGCTGATATTAAATTATGAAAGTATTTTCCATAACTAAAATAGAATTTAAATTTGTTCGTTATAAACTTTTTTCAAATTTAGAGCGAAATAGGATTTTATTGTATAACTGAATAGATTTTGATCAAATTATTAAAATATTTTTGTTATGGTGAAAAAATTAATTACAAAAATTACATTATTTTGATTATCTTCCTTCTTAGGTACCATTAGCTATTCAAAAAAGTTTATCTGCACGAGTCAACGTAATTTAACCAATGTGGGTGTAAACTTTGACTTGGTAAAAGGTCATAAAATCCAACCTTAAAACTAAAAACTCCTAATTCCTAACTCCTAATTCCTAACTCCTAATTCCTAACTCCTAACTCCTAATTCCTAACTCCTAATTCCTAACTCCTAATTCCTAATTCCTAACTCCAAAGATACCTATTTTATAAATCGTAATCTCTATGCAATTAGTTCACGGCTTAAATTTTAGGAACCTGCGCGGAGATTTGTTTGGTGGTTTAACTGCTGCAATTGTTGCTTTACCGTTAGCTTTAGCATTTGGGGTTTCAGTTTCACCAGATGATGGTGCAATTATGGGGCTTTACGGTGCTGTTATTATCGGTTTTTTTGCAGCATTATTCGGTGGAACCCCATCCCAAATTTCTGGCCCTACTGGCCCGATGACGGTGGTAATGGCAACAGTATTTGCTACCTTCGTAAACAAAAATCCAGGAGGTGAAGGTATGGCGATCGCCTTTACCGTGGTGATGATGGGAGGAGCATTTCAAATCCTT
>CAYMZW010000184.1:0-12402 GCA_964395005.1 uncultured Rivularia sp. | reverse complement strand
GTTGATAGTTGATAGTTGATAGTTGATAGTTGTTAGTTGATAGTTGATAGTTGATCGTTGTTAGTTGATCGTTGATAGTTGGGAAATATGTATAGCAACCAACCACTAACTACTAACTACTAACAACTAACCACTAACAACGATCAACTAACCACTAACCACTAACCACTAACCACTAACAACTAACCATTAACATTAATTTAAAATTGCTGTAAAAACCGCAAATCGCTGGCATAAACGCGGCGAATATCATCTAGCTGATGTAATACCATTGCAAAGCGCTCTACGCCGAAACCAGCAGCGAATCCGGTGTATACTTCTGGGTCGTAACCTACAGCTTTCAACACATTTGGATCTACCATACCGCAACCCATTACTTCCAACCAGCGTCCGTTCCAACGTAAATCAACTTCGGCTGAAGGTTCGGTAAAGGGGAAGTAGCTGGCGCGGAAGCGAATATCTTCTATTTCACCAAACATTGCTTCCAAAAACTCTTTGATAGTGCCTTTGAGATCGGTAAAAGTTAATCCTTCGTCAACTGCCAAAAGTTCGATTTGATGGAAAACCGCCGCGTGAGTTGCGTCTACATTATCTCTTCGGTAAACTCTTCCTGGTGCGATAATCCGAATCGGTGGTTCGCTTTCTTCCATGAATCGAATTTGCACCGAAGAAGTTTGAGTTCGCAGCAAATTGCCATCGGTAAGATAAAACGTATCCTGCATATCGCGAGCGGGATGATCCCGAGGAGTATTCAGCGCTTCAAAATTATAATAATCGCTTTCCATTTCCGGCCCGGCAGCTACCGTGTAACCCATACCCACGAAAATATCCAGAGTTCGGTCAATAACACCGTTTAACGGATGAATCCGACCTTGGGGACGAAAAACCCCCGGCATCGTCACATCAATCGTTTCCGCTTCAATCTGGGCTTGGATTTTCGCAGTTTCCAAAGCCACACGCTGCTTATCTAAATTATTTTGTAAAGCTTCCTTAACAACATTGGCGATCGCACCAATTTTAGGTCGTTCTTCAGCGCTTAATTTACCCATACCGCGCAGCAGAACACCCAACTGTCCTTTCTTACCCAGATAATCAACCCTGAGTTTCTCCAAGCTTTCCAAAGAATCAGCGCTACTTATTGCTTTTTCGGCTTCAATACGTAATTCTTCTAATTGAGATTGTAAATCGCTAGTCATTAGTCATTAGTTATTAGTTATTAGTTATTAGTTATTAGTTATTAGCCATCAACGGACCCGAAACCAACAACCACAATAGTAATAATGCCATTGATTCGTAAAAAGCAACTGTTAAAGGTCAGGAGTTATCAGGAGGGGAGTGAGGAGTTATAAGTAGCGAGTAACGAGGAACGAAACTTCCCTTTCTCTTCCTTCACCTATAACAATTAGTGCAAGATGAACAAATAACAACTATCAACTATCAACTAACAATGAAATTATTAATTTCCAACGATGACGGTGTTTACGCGGCTGGTATACGTGCTTTAGCTAACACGATGGCAGAAGCTGGTCATGATGTGAGTGTAGTTTGCCCGGATAGGGAACGTTCTGCTACGGGACATGGCTTGACTTTGCATCAACCGATTCGCGCTGAAATTGTTGAATCATTGTTTCACCCTGCTGTCAAGGCTTGGGCTTGTGATGGTACCCCGTCAGATTGCGTAAAATTGGCGCTGTGGGCTTTGTTGGATTCACCCCCCGAATTAGTTCTTTCTGGAATTAATCAAGGTGCTAATTTGGGAACGGAAATTCTTTATTCTGGCACTGTTTCGGCTGCGATGGAAGGCTTAATTGAAGGAATTCCGAGTATTGCCTTTAGCCTTGCGAGCTACTCTTCCCAGAATTTTGAACCTGCGGCTAATTTTGCTAAAACACTTGTAGAACAACTACGTAACAAATCTTTACCGGATTCGATGTTGCTTAACGTGAACATACCCGCAGTTGAATCATCGCAAATCAAAGGCGTTAAAATCACTCTTCAAGGAGTGCGGCGCTATGTAGACGTATTTGATAAACGAGTCGATCCACGGGGTAAAACTTATTATTGGCTAACAGGAGAAGTTCTTGAAGATGCAGAACCGCCAGTAAATTTTAATTTACCCGAAAATATACCGATTGATGTACGTGTTATCCACGATAACTATATCAGTATTACTCCTTTAAACTACAATCTTACTTATCCAGATGGACTCAAAAACTTGTCTGAGTGGGGATTAGAGTTTCAGTAAAATATTTTAACCTCCTAAAAATCAAGCTTTTTGAGAGGTTAAATGCATTACTGGAAAATATAGGTTATAAAGTAAAAACATCTATAAAGAAAACATACAGACGTATAGTTGAATTAATCGCAGCATAAGCTTAAAAGCGGCTCGTACCATCGGTACGAAACCTTCTTTGAAAATATTATGTTGCGAACGCTTAAAAAACCTTTCTTCAAGAATAGTTTGACAGCATTAATTAAACTAATTGTCGTAAAATCTTTTGTATTGTTCGCCCGCTTAATCGATGACTTGCAACACTCATGTCTAGGACAGAGAATCAATTTACCGTAAAATTTTGGGGTGTTCGTGGCAGTATTCCCTGTCCCGGACCCCAAACAGTCCGTTATGGAGGTAATACCCCTTGCATCGAGATGCAAGTGGGCGACAAACGCTTTATTTTCGATGGAGGTACGGGAATCCACGTTTTAGGGCAGTCTCTATTACCTAAAATGCCGTTAGAAGCTTATATTTTCTTCACCCATTCTCATTGGGATCATGTCCAGGGATTTCCGTTTTTTGTTCCTGGATTTGTTGCGGGTAATAAATTTCATATCTATGGTGCAGTAGCCCCCGACGGTTCTACAGTAGAACAACGTCTAAACGACCAGATGCTGCACCCCAACTTCCCCGTACCTTTGCAGATCATGCAGTCAAATTTGGATTTTTGCGAGGTAAATCCTGGAAAAACGATTCATATAGAAGATATTGCCATAGAAACCGCACCGCTAAATCATCCGGGTGAGTCGGTAGGATACCGAGTTAATTTCAATGGTGGTTCCGCTGTATACATTACAGATACCGAACATTTTCCCAATAAGTTGGACGAAAATGTTTTAAGGCTTGCCAACAACGCCGATATTTTAATTTACGATTCAACTTATACCGATGAAGAATATTATTCATCGAAATCGCCCAAAATTGGCTGGGGACATTCAACGTGGCAAGAAGCCATCAAAGTAGCCGAAGCTGCTAATGTTAAAACTCTAGTTATTTTCCATCACGATCCATCTCATGACGACGAATTTTTAGACCGCATTGGGCAAGAAGCTAAGCAGAGATTTCCCGGCGCAGTCATGGCCAAGGAAGGAATGGTACTAAACGTTCCGATTAATGTTCCTTTATCAAAAACTTTTCCTATTAGTTGGTAGTTAAAACAAAGCTTTGATCTCAAAATAGTTTCAGAATTTGGATTAAATTGGTATTCGAGAGCCTTAGTTAAAATATGGCAAATTGGGAATAGATAATAGGTAATAGGTAATAGGTAATAGGTAATAGGTAATGGGTAATAGGTGATGAATAATTATCAACTCCTAACTCCTAATTCCTAACTCCTAACTCCTAACTCCTAACTCCTACCTTCCTAGTTATTAAACCTCTCGTCCCAAAATTGACGTGCCAAATCTGTCTCAAAATGGGTGTTCTGTGTGGGTAACATCTTCAACCGAATCGATCAAAACTCCTACTGCTGTTGCCCTTGGTAAGTTTGATGGCGTTCATCGCGGTCATCAAAGAGTAATCCAACCAATTTTGCATAAATCAGCAGACGCAGAACGCATTTACCCAACAGTTATAACATTTGAACCGCATCCTCAAGAATTTTTTACGGGTAAATCCAGAAGATTGTTGACTCCTGTGGATGAAAAAGTCCGACATTTAGAACTGCTAGGGGTAAAGCAACTTGTACTAATCCCCTTCAACAAAGAATTAGCCGCTTTGACTCCCGAACAGTTCGTAGAACAAATTATCGTAGAGAAATTGCAAGCCGCAAGAATCAGCGTTGGACAAGACTTTTGTTTTGGTTCTAAGCGTAGCGGTACTGCAATGGACTTACAGGTACTCGTCGCGAAGTATGGTATTCCCGTTACCATCGTTCCCTTGGAAACCCATGAAGACGATTTACCGCTTACAGAACAAGAAACTCGCATCAGCACTTCACTTATTCGCCAAATGCTCGAAACTGGCCACGTTGAAAAAGCCAGCCAACTGTTGGGAAGGGCTTACACTCTCATCGGTACCGTAGTCAAAGGACAGCAACTTGGTAGAACTATAGGTTTCCCCACAGCCAACTTACAATTACCAGAAGACAAGTTTTTGCCCAGACAAGGAGTTTACGCCGTTAGAGTTAGCGACATCAGCCAGCCAGATATTAATCAAATTATTAACTTAAACAACTACCCAGCAGTAATGAACATTGGCGATCGCCCCACCGTAAACGGTACTCATCTAACGGTAGAAGTACATCTTTTAGATTTCGCCGGGGATTTATACGGTAAAAAACTGCAAATCCAATTAGAAAAATTTCTCAGGCCGCAACAAAAATTTGCATCATTAGAAGCCCTCAAAGCTCAAATTCAACTCGACTGCACCACCGCCAGAAAATTTTTCGATCAAAGGTGTTAGTTTACTCCAACTCTGGGAATAATAGATTGGGGAATAGGGCATAGGGCATGGGGCATTGGGGATGGGGAGACAAGGTGACAAGGTGACAAGGTGACAAGGTGAAGTCAAGATTCTTAACTCCTAACTCCTAACTCCTAACTCCTAACTCCTTACCTTTGACCTTTGACCTTTAACCTTTAACCTTATTCGTTGCATGAGAGATAAAATTGACGCTCTGACACAAAATCTAGCTCGTACTATTGTTGGTAAATCTGAAGCAATCCGCTTGGTATTAGTCGCCTTATTGGGTGGCGGACACGCTTTGCTTGAAGATGTTCCTGGAGTTGGTAAAACTCTGCTGGCAAAATCCTTAGCTCGTTCCGTTGACGGTAAGTTTCAACGGCTACAATGTACGCCAGACTTACTGCCTACTGATATTACAGGTACAAATATTTGGAATCCTAAAACTGGTGAATTTACTTTTTTAGAAGGTCCGATTTTTGCGAACGTCATGCTAGCAGACGAAATCAACCGCGCTACACCCCGTACTCAATCTGCCTTGCTAGAAGTTATGGAAGAAGGGCAGGTAACAGTTGACGGTGTCTCTCGTGCTGTTCCCGCTCCGTTTTTTGTGATTGCCACTCAAAACCCAGTTGAATATCAAGGTACTTTTCCCCTACCCGAAGCGCAAATGGATAGATTTATGCTGTCTTTGAGCTTGGGTTATCCTACGGAGCAAGAAGAGTTACAAATGCTATCTAGACTCCAAGATAAAAGTAAATTTACTGATCTAAAACCCTGTATAACCTTAGCCGAAGTTGAAGAATTGCAGCGAATTTGTGCTGGTATAAAAGTAGAAGCTTCATTACAGCAATATATGCTCGACTTGGTACGAGCAACAAGGTGCGACGAAGAAATTACTCTCGGTATAAGCCCTAGAGGAACCGTAGCATTACACAGAGCCACCCAAGCCTTTGCGTATCTTTCCGGACGCGATTATGCAATTCCCGACGACGTAAAATTTATTGCTCCTCACGTTTTGAATCATCGTTTGATTCCCGTGGGAGGAAGGAGAGCGCAAAGTGTAATGGAACGTTTGTTGCGAGTTGTGGCGATTCCTTAAATCAGTGAGCAGTGAGCAGTTAACAGTGATCAATTGTAGGGTGTGTTACGGCTTCAGCCTAACGCACCAGATTATTTGTGAAAAACCACAAGTTTCATGGAATGATAATCCATTATCATATGCCAATGAGCAACCAAATCTGAGTTTTCCTGATGGTTATATTATTTAGATTTATCAAGATAGATATAGCAAATTTCTATTGAGCAGAATATACGCTCGATCCTCACCCCGCCCTAGCGGGCACCCCTCTCCTTATAAAGGAGAAGGGGAATAAAATATCAATGCCGAATCCTCTATGCCCAATCATTTACACATACATTGTTTCAAGGGAATGGTAATTACAAACTCAGTTCCTTCTCCCGGTGCGGAAATACAGTTTAAGGAACCGCAGTGTTTTTCTACAACAATTTGATAGCTAATTGATAATCCCATTCCAGTTCCTTTACCTACTGGTTTAGTTGTAAAAAATGGGTCAAAAAGTCTTGTTTTAATTTTTTCGGGAATTCCCTTTCCGTTGTCGGAGATAGAAATTTTTACTTGCTTGCATCCTTCTAATTCCGTTTTAATACAAATAGTAGGAGAATTATTATCCTTAATTCCTTCTTCTAATGCATCAAGGGCGTTAGCTAAAATGTTCATAAATACTTGATTAAGTTGACCGGGATAGCATTCTATTTGCGGTAATTTAGTATAATCTTTGATAATTTCAATTCTGGGACGATCGGTTTTTGCTTTGATTCGATGTTCTAAAATCATCAAAGTGCTGTCAATTCCTTCATGGATGTTAACTTCTTTCATTTGTGCTTCATCCATGCGGGAAAAGTTTCGTAAGGAAGCAACTATTTCCCGAATGCGTTGCGCTCCGACTTTCATCGAACCTAAAAGCTTGGGTAAATCTTCTACTAAGAATTCTAAGTCTTTTTCTTCTGTTAATTCTTGTATTTCTAATGTAGATTGAGGATAATTTATGCGATATGTTTCAATAATTTCTAATAAGTCTTGTATATAGTTATTCGCGTGGTTTAAATTTCCGTAAATGAAGTTTACGGGGTTATTAATTTCGTGGGCTACACCTGCTACTAATTGTCCTAAACCGGACATTTTTTCGCTTTGCACTAACTGTGTTTGGGCGCGTTGCAGTTCGCTAATAGTATTTTCTAAGTCTTGTGCTTTTTGATGTACTTCGGTTTCGGCTTGTTTGCGAGCGGTAATATCGTTACTAATGGCAATATAGTGTTGCGGTTTACCTTCTTCATCTAGCATCGGCACAATGGTTGTGTCTATCCAGTAAAGATTTTTATCTTTGGCACAATTTTGAATTTCTCCTCGCCATACTTTACCACTACTTATTGTTTCCCATATTTGAGTAAAAAAGGATTTGGGATGATTACCGGAGTTAACAATCCGATGGTTTTTACCAATGAATTCTTCGCGGATATATTTAGAAATTTCGCAAAAATTATCATTAACGTATTCAATATTTCCTCGATTATCGGTAATCGCGACAATAGCAGCTTGGTTTAAAGCAAATTTAATATCGGCAGCTTCTTTTAAAGAATTTTGTAATGCTATTTCTGCTTGTCTGCGTTCGGTAATATCAAATACCATTGAAGCAATACCGACTACTTCACCATTAGCGGCTACTAAAGAATAGTTATACCATTCGCAAAAAATTTTTCTACCATCTTTAGTTAAATTCTCATTTGTGCTGAACATTTTTTGTTTTTTAACTGCAAAGTTTTGCAGCATTCCTAACAAAGTGGTTTTGAATTCATCTGTTACTAAAAAGCTAAAATCACGACCTAAAACTTCACTTTTACTGTATCCGAAAATTCTTTCTGCGGATTGATTCCACTCTTTAATTTCAAAATTTCGATTCCACTCAATCACTGCTAACGGTGTTTGTTGCACCATTAATGCTAAACGTCGCTGCCCAGACTCTATCAGTAATTTTTCTTCTATCTTACGCTTAGTAATATCTTCAATACGGCAAAGCATACCAACGATTTCGCCATCAGTATTCCTTAAAGGATTTTTACGCACATCTAACCAGACTTGCTTGTCGGAAGTTGAACTAGTAATTTTTACTTCTTCGACACTGATATTCTCTTCGATGACTTGGCGATCGCTCGTAGAGCTACTGCTGTGAACCTGATTTCCCAAAAAGTCCAACATTTGATTTTTTAAAGGTAATTCCGAGTCAGTTTTACCGACAATCTGTTGGGGAGAAGTTAACCCTACGGCTTTAGCAAAAGCTAAATTACAACCTTGAAAAACTAAATTATTATTTTTCCAGTATATTAATTCTGGTAAATTGTCAATTACTAATTGACACATAGGTAAGGAATTAACTGTATTTTCGTTAAGGGTTTGTAAAGACTTAAATTCTGCCGGTAGCATAAGTTAATTTGAGGGAACGCATTACTAATAAACTTAGTGTTCCCAAATTCGCTTTATGAATAAACAATTGAGCATACAAAATTGAAAATCGGGGTTGGGGAGTAGGGAACAACGAACAAAAAAGATAAAAACATACATTTTCCCTACAAATGCTTTTGATTTACCACTACTCGCTACTACTTTCTTTTACATCTAACAGGTATTTGAATTTGAAATTCCGTACCTTCTCCCAAAGTAGAAATACAGTTTAATTTTCCTTGATGCTGATCGACTATAATCTGGTAGCTCATAGATAATCCCAAACCAGTACCTTTACCTACAGGCTTAGTAGTAAAAAATGGATCGAATAGCTTGTTCCTATTGTGTTCGGGAATACCGGAACCATTATCAATTATGCTAATTTGCACCATATCTTGCAGAATTAATTTAGTTGAAATACGAATTTGAGGATATTCGTTTTCAGATACTTGTTGATTTTTTATTGCTTCTTCCAAAGCATCAATCGCATTATTCAAAATATTCAGAAAAACTTGATTAAGTTTTCCCGCAAAACATTCAACTAAGGGTAAATCTTCAAATTCTTTAATAACGGTAATTGCAACTCTTTGTGGTTTACTTTCTAAACTATCATGCAAAATCATTAAAGTGCTATCAATACTTTCATGAATATCAATCCTTTTAAAACCCGCTTCATCTAAACGCGAAAAAGTCCTTAAAGAAAGTACAATTTGACCAATTCTTTCCGCTCCTGTTTTCATAGAATTAAGAATATTTGGTAAATCTTCTTGCAAATAATCGAATTCAATTTCTTCAATCAATGCTGCTGCTTCATAATTATCGGGATAATGATTTTGATAAACTTTTATTAGTTTTAATAAATCATCAAAATATTCTTGAGTGTATGTAAGATTAGCATCGATAAAGTTAACGGGGTTATTGATTTCATGGGCAATCCCGGCTACTAGTTGTCCCAAACTGGACATTTTTTCGCTTTGAATTAATTGAACTTGAGTACGTTGTAATTGTAAAAGAGCCTTTTCTAATTCCTCGGTTTGCTCGCGTAACTTTGCTTCAGCTTGTTTACGTTCGGTTATATCCCTAAAATAAAATATTTTACCGTAATTGTCTCCAGCTAGCGAAAGTACTGAAGCAATGTAGCGCTCTAAAGTTTTTCCATCTTTTAAACAAATTTCATTACGGCGACTTTCATCTGGATGCTCGAAAAGATATTCTAAAGTAGATACAAATTCTTCAGGATTCTCTTGTTTATCTAACATCGAAGCAAAAATTTGTTCGTGCTTACCTGTTTTAATGACAGACAGCGGAATTTGCCATAAATCGATAAAACGCTGATTATATGATATTGATTCGCGATATTCATCAACAACTAAAATACCGTCAATAGATGCTTCTTGTTGCGCTTGTAAAACCGAATTAGTCCTCTTTAAAGATTGTTCTGCTTGTTTGCGTTCGGTTATATCTCGGAAATACCAAACTCTACCAAAATATTCTTTATTAGCAGAACTCACAGGGGCACAATAGCGTTCAAAAGTTCTTCCATCTCCTAAATCAATCTCATCGCGAATCGATTTTTCTGAATCATTATACAGATTTTCTACTTCATTAATAAATTCTCCTAAATTTGTAAATTTATCTATTATAGATGCTAAAAACTGCTGTTCATCTCCAGTTTCAATAACTGAATGAGGAATTTGCCATAGCTCTACAAAACGCTGATTGCACGATAATATTCCGTTGCCTTATTAATTGCTAAATAATGAAATGTATTGTCTTCTGTTACTTCATATACAATAATTTCTAACTCTATCTCATCATAAATAGTGCGAATAAATTCTTCTTTTTGAAGTAAATTTTCTTCTGCTTGTTTGTTTTCCGAAGCTTTGATTTGTGTAATCGTACCAATTATAAATTGATTACCCGATTCATCATTAAACAAAGTTTTTTTTATGGAAACAATATAAACTTTACCTTCACCATCGGTAAAATATCCCTCCGAATCACTACTGATACCCGAAGTAAATATTAATTCATCTTTTTCCCTAATATCGGTTTCTTCGCGATCAAAAAAATCATAGTCAGATTTAACTATCAATTCTTCTAGCTCATAACCTGCTAACTTACAAAAAGCATTATTAACAAATATCCATTTATGTTGCCGATTTTTGACGAAAATAGGATCGGATAGATTATTGATTAAATTAAGCAGAAAATTTTGAGAAAGGTAATTTCCAGAGTTGTCTGCGGGTAGATTGGGATTCATTGGCGAAGTCATCTATTGCTAATCAGCTTGATATTTGCTGCTTATCTAGCCTTCTTTACTATTATTCCCAATCTTGACAACATTTCAACAGTTACAAAGGTTAATAACCTACCAACTCTTAACTCTTAACTCTTAACTCTTAATACTTATTAGATGATTATCTAGCAGTGCAATTGCAATCTCAGGTGTTTCTAAATGCGGTAAAACACCTGTATCGGGAATGACATGAAAATTACGAATTGCTTTCGGATTTAAATCCGCCAAACGTTTTCCTAACTTAACGTTAATGAATTGTGCTTTTTCACCCCACAGTATCGCTGTAGGTACTGCAAGTTGTTGAATATATAGACTAAGATCGAAATACAAATCGCCGCGTAAAAATGCTAATGCTGCAAATATAGCGTTAGGTTGTTGAGCGGAAGTTAAATAAGCTTGTACAATCTCTTCTGATATTCTTGTAGGTTTTGCAAACAGAAAACTTTGTAAAAAATTTCTGACTGCAATTTCATTTTCCGCACCCAATTTATAAATTAAATTATCCAATAACGGCGTATTTATAATTTCTAAAGGTAGTCTACGTCCGCTACCTTGTCCAAAATCATCAAATCCAGATGGGCAAGAAAGGAATAAAGATTTAAATAAGTCAGGTTGTTGAATAGCCAAACGAATAGTCAAAGCAGCAGTAAGAGTTGACGCTACAACCGTCACTGGTTCCCGACAAGTTTGTTTAATAAATTCTGCAATAGTGGTGATGTAATCGTTAACTTGATAATCTCGTACCGGATGAAAAGATTCACCCCAACCGATTAAATCTGGAGCTAAAATGCAGTGAGTCGCAGCAAAAGCAGAATATACTTTCGAGAATTCATAAGCAGAAGCACCACCACCAAAATTATGTAGAAAAACTAATGGCGGTAAGTTGTTAGTTTCAGCAATATCCCAAGGTGCAGCAGTTTGGGTGTAGTAAACCATTGCTCCAAGGGATGTTTGAATAACTTTATGTCCAAAGCCGGGAGGTTGAAATTGAAGCATAGGAGTTAGGAGTTAGGAGTTGGGAGTTAGGAGTTGGGAGTTGGGAGTTAGGAGTTAGGGATTATTAATTTTAACCTTTAACCTTTAACCTTTAACCTTTAACCTTAGTAACCGTTCACTGTTTACTAATATGTACGAGTTTGTTTAGATTGTCGCCGCTAATATGATATGCTTGTCCGAATCCAATTACAAAACGACCGCTATGGGGAGTTAGTTTAAAAATACGAAAATCGGCTAAACCGCGTAGCATTTCAATTATTTCGCCGAAACGGACTTCAAATTTATCTACAATACTTTTCCATTGATCGGTTTCGCGCTCTATCAAAGCTGCCGTACAATCATAATTTAGTCGGCGACGAGCAAAAATTTGTGGGGTTTGAGCTTCGTCTTCAATCAACAAAACACTTGCGCGGGGGTTAACGATTAGATTTTGCGTGTGTGTGGAAAGCCCGCTGACGTAGATATAAATATTTTTAGATTCGTCGATAATGAAGGGAGTATAACTACCATTGGGCATTCCCTCTTCATTTACGGTACTAATAATGATACTTTGGAATTCTTGGATGAAATTCTGATATTCTGCTGTAGCTTTTTCTAATTTATTCATAATCCAAACTTGCTATGATCTAAGAATATTTTTGACTTAAGTTATCTGGGTAATAGCGGAGTTGCCTAAAAACTAAGAAGAACTTCTAAACTTTCGATGGCAACGCCGTTTATTGTATACCTGTTTTACAAATCTATGTATAATTATACTTTTGAATATATAGGTTCATTCTATAACTAATACTTCAAATTATTATGACTGAGTTTCACGAAATGTTGAATTTGCTCGAAGCTGAAAGGGAACGCTATATATTAGAAGCTGCACGTTTAGAACGCCGTTTAGAATCTATTCGCACTCAAGTT
>CAYMZW010000183.1:0-12413 GCA_964395005.1 uncultured Rivularia sp. | reverse complement strand
AATTCATCCACCCACCCCGATGCAAACCTAAAAAAGTTTCTTTGAGTAGGTAATCTAACTTAGTCAGGAACTTAAACACGCTGTATCAGGAAGTAAAAATGCAGGAATGATTAATTGTAAATACAGAGTATGTGTAACGTCTCTAGTTGATTTCGCGGGTTTCTAAAGCAACTGATAAACATTGTCGGTACGGTGCAGGAGTGGTAATAACCTATTATCTTAATTAAGCTATCTTAATTAGAACCACGTCGTTTGTACCACATCATTAGAGGAGTAGAACTAATTCCGTGTATCACAATAGAAAAAACAATAGTAATAATAGTTATCCAAGTAATTTGTTGGGCAATCGAGGTTCCTATTTCTTTACCCACGGCATAGTTTAAATAATAAAGAGAGCCAACACCGCGAATTCCAAACCAAGCCATGAGAGTACGGTTAGTTGGTGATATATTAGAACCGAGTAAAGAGATTGCAACTCCTAATGGTCGAATTATAAATACTAAAAAAAAGGCAATTAATAATGCTTGAGGCAAATAATCGAAGACAGGATTTATTGCTAATATCGTACCTAGCAGCACAATAGTTCCTACTTCTAATAGCTTTTCAATTTGTTCGATAAATTCTAATTGATTCAAACGCTTTTCGTTTTCTTTTGCGTGATAGTAGTTATGTTGCATAAACAAACCAGCCACAAAAACCGCCAAAAATCCGTAACCATTCACCAATTCCGTCAAAGAATAAGTTAAGAAAATCGCGCTCAAAGCGACAAAATCTTCCATCAACTCATCTGCTTTTTCTTGACGTTGCAATTGTCTATCAATCCAAATCACAGCTTTAGCCACAACAATTCCCATCACTATTCCAGCGGCGATCGCCCAAATAATATCTACGGCAACCCATTGTTTAAACCAGTTGTCCCAGTTATTATCTTTAAGGGCATAAATACCAAAATAAACAAAAGGAAAAGCCAAAGCATCATTTAAACCTCCCTCAGAAGTAAGCCCAAAACGCAACTCGTTTCGATCTTTGGTGTGAGCAAGCTGTACTTCTGAAGCTAATACCGGATCGGTAGGTGCTAAAATTGCTGCTAATAAAATTGCTGCACCCCACGGCATTCCCAACAACCAATGAGCAACTGCGCTCAAAGCCACAATAGAAATAGGCATCAAAATGCCAATTAAACGAGCGGTAGTATTCCAAGCCGATAGACTTAGCCTACGATTCATTTTTAAGCCGCAACCAAATACAGAGATTATCACCACCATCTCGGTGAATCGTTCGAGGACTTTAGCATCAATATCAAGATTAATTAATCCCGTAACCTGAGAACCGAGCAGAATGCCAACTATTAGATAAATAAGCGCATAAGAAAAAGGTAAGCGAGCAATCCAACCAGAACCGAGGGTAACTGTTAATAGAAGTAAGCCAGCGGCTAAAATTAGCAGAATGTATGGACTCATGTTTTAACCACTTTTTGTTAGCCTACTAATTATTGACCTATAGATTAATCAATCTAAAGACGCATAAAGACGCTTATAGTAGTTAGAAGTTTTTGCAGAAATTGTTTATTTCTTACTTATTTTTTATTACTCAGTTGCTTTTGTTCGAGGTCGAACAAGCGGGGATAAGTTAGATTATATTTAGCAAAGGCTGTTTTAGCTTTATTAATTAGGTCAGTTTTGTAAGTAAATTCATCTCTTGCATCTAAAGGATAGCTTTTGAGCTTGAAGTGAGTTCCATAGGGAGTTTCTTCTATGACAACAGCGACGGGAATTTTTAATTGTGTATATCTACTCGTATGCGCCGCTCGATGCAAAATTTTAGTGACTAATAAAGTATCTACTTCGTGAGCAAAATAAAATTCAGTGATTACCTGAGCTTCTAATTCTCCTGCATTAGCATTAGAGATCGATTCCGTCCAAATTTTATTATGGGGGATAGTAACAAGATTATCATCAGCCGTTTTGAGGCGAATTCCCCGCAATCCATAACGAACTACCTCTCCATAATCCTCACCAATTTTGATGCGATCACCAATTCGATAGGCACCTTCAAAAATACCTACGATACCTGCAATAATCGAACTGGCATAATCTTTAAAAGCAAATCCCAAAGCTACTGCTACCGCACCAGTTACAGCAATTATATTTTCTGGCGATAGATTGAGAAACAAGTTCATCAAAGTGACGATGGTTATGGTTAAAACAACAGTACGCAAAAAGGGCAGAAATTGTTTAACCTGTAATCGCCATTCCCTACCAATTTGCTCGGAAATCCAAACAACTAACTTGTTAATTACTATTAAAGTCACATAAGACAGTAATACAATTATTAACCCTTGACCAACTTTCCAAGTAGTAATTTTGGTAAGAATTTCTTTTGTTTCTTCAGTAGTTTCCCGAGCAGCATCTCCCGCAGATTGAGCTAAAACAACCAAATTTAAATATTTGAACATTAGTTAAACTCATCAATCACAAAGTTGTTATTGAGCAATTCTTGTTTTAATTTGGGATAGTAAATAGAATTAACTTTTAAGATTTCGTCTTGTTCCTTGACTAAACCTTCACGATGTAAAAATTTAATTCTTTTCCGTACTTTGGATTCACTATCTCCGATACTATGAGCCAAAGCAGGTAAAGTTATATCTCCATGCAGCAGTAAAAAATATAAAAGATAATGATCTACTGATTCTAAGTGTGGTAAGTTCGGTAATTCTGGGCTTTGAGCTTGGAGAATTGCTTGTTGTTGATTCTCTTCGCTGGGACTTTCATAACAAATCGAAGCGAGAAAAGCTTGTAAGGCAATAACACTAACTCCTGTGGAAACCGAGATTAAATCTTCAAAGTAGATAGTTTCCGCATCTTGATCTCCTGCTAAAATCTGTGATTCTAAGCGCGGATCGGCAAAAGTAATATTTAATTCTGATAAAATTGGTTTGAGCCAATGCCGTAAACTGTCGCTTTTGAGTTTTGGTAAACAAAAAACTCCACCGCAATCGGCTTCGATATCGGAGATTGAATTTAAATACTCCCAAGTAATTTCACCCGTCGCGATTATCCAAAATCGAGAAGGATTGTATAATAACATTTTTTGTAAATAATCAATCCCATCCAAACCATCCATCGAGCGCAAAAAACACCAGCTTAAGTTAGGAATAACTATCACTTGTGTTTGTTCGTTGGCAGTTTCTTCTGCTTCTTGTTCTAAGTATTGCTGTAGTTTTGATTGAATCGAATTTGGGTTTGCTGGTCTAGAATTCCAAGGTAATATTTTAACTGATACCTGCTTTTCTATGACCCATTCTTCGAGAATTGTCATGATAATACGCGATACTACCATTACGGGGCTACTCAAAATTACAACTGAATTTTCCGCACTTTTAGGACAGTTGCGCCATTTTTCAAATGCTTCATCAATACAAGAGCGAATTGCTTCGGTATCTGTAGGATTATCAGATAATTTTTCAGTTGCTGCAACTAATTTTTCTATTACAGATGGAGGTAATTCAACTAGAGATTTTACTGGTTCTTGTATTTGATTGCGGTCTTTGCTATACCAAGAAAACAAGAAGCTACGAGTTTCAAAAATCCAGTTTTTAAATCTTTGAATTATTTTAGGCATTTATAAAATTTTTTTGTTGCTATCATTTTAACTGTTTTTATTATAAAATGTTCTGAAAATAAAAAAACTGGATTTATTATTCCATGTCTAGTAAGGTTTTTTAATGCATTAAAAAAAAATTATGGATTGTCTTTAGTTTGGAGAAGATAAAAACGTTGCGAACAAACCTAATTGATGCGTTCACATTAATTGCAATAGATTGATACTTAATAGGACTTACGCACCAACGACAGAAAATATAGTGTTCCAGACATTTTCGATCCCCCCAACCCCCCTTAAAAAGGGGGGCTTGCGTAAGTCCTACTTAAGATAGAAGAGTAAATGAGTTTAATAATGTCTAATTAATTCTTAGAGTAGATTAGGCTTTTCAACTCATGCAAAAATTCCTAAATATTAGATTAATTCGAGGCATTAGAGCTT
This sequence comes from uncultured Rivularia sp., assembly GCA_964395005.1. GTDB lineage: Bacteria > Cyanobacteriota > Cyanobacteriia > Cyanobacteriales > Nostocaceae > Rivularia. Next base: position 8,372 of record CAYMZW010000183.1, on the reverse strand, counting down.
AATATCTAACTAAAAATCTAACTAAAAATACGCTGTTTTAGGAATTCATAATTAATGACTCGTTCAGCTTGTCTCATTTTCAATCCAGTGGCTGGTCAAGGGGACTCAGAAGCAGATTTAAAGCAAATCCGTTCGCTTCTAGAGCCAGAAATAAAGCTAGATATTCAGTTCACCACCGAAGAAGTTGATGCGGGTGAATTAGCTCGTCAAGCAGTGGCTAATGGTGTCGAGAGCGTTATTGCTTCTGGAGGAGACGGTACTCTTTCAGCTGCAACAGAAGCTTTAGTAGAGACAAAGATTCCTTTGGGCATTATTTCACGAGGCACGGCAAATGCTTTTGCCGCAGCTTTGGGAATTCCCGATACAATCGAAGCGGCTTGTCAAACTATTTTAGCTGGAAAAACACGAGTAGTTGATTCGGCACGCTGTAACGGTAAGCCAATGATACTATTAGCTGGAGTAGGTTTTGAAGCCGAAGCGGTTGAAAGTGCAGACAGACAAGCCAAAAATCGTTATGGGATGTTAGCTTACTTTCTTTCTGGTCTTGAAAAACTGCGAGAGTTAGGCTCCTCTGAGTTCGAGGCAAAAATAGAAACGGACGATCAAGTGATTACCGTTACTGCTGCTGCGTTAACAATCGCCAATGCTGCTCCACCCACCTCTATTTTGGCTCAAGGACCAGCAGGTATAATTGCTGACGATGGCTTATTGGATATCACAATTGTTGCTCCCGCGAACCGTATTGAGGCGATCGCATCAGCCTACCATTTATTACAAACGGCGTTTCGAGACGAAGCGACTAAACGAGATGATATTGGCTATCTGCAAGCCAAACGTTTGCAAGTTAGCACCTCACCACCGCAAAAAGTAGTTATGGATGGAGAAATTATTGGCATGACTCCCATTGAAATAGAATGCATTCCCTCTAGCTTAACTATTTTCGTGCCAGTCACCTCATTAGAAGAGCCTGCCGAGAAACTTGAGGGGCTACCTGGCTTAAAAATTGAAATCAAACCAGAAAGTGAGCCATAAGCGGCATATAAACTCTATTGGAGTGATGATACTATTTTTTATTTAAGTGATACACTTTATATGCAATAAAATGATGTATTGTTTTAATTTACTGTGAGTAAAGACGTTGGCAAAGCATTACTAGCTAAAACTGACATTATAATTGAAAACTGGATTGCTGCTATTCGCGAAGATAAAGACATAAATAGTTCTAAAAGTCTTGCCTATAAATCAGTACGTAATAGCATTCCTATTGTTTTAGAAGCTCTTGCTACTCTACTTTCTCAATCTTTAACTAATCAACCGCAAAAGTTAGAAAATAAAGGTTTAAAACACGGATTTGTTAGAGCCGAACAAGGCTACGATATTACTGAAATTATGCTGGAATACGGTTTATTAAGAAAGGCCATTTTTTCTATCTTAAAACCAGAATTACTTTCATGTTCGAGCGAAGAAATATTGCAAACGGTTGAAATTATTGACTCAGTAACAGACCAAGTTATCTCTTTATCTTTAGAAAGTTATATTGAAGCGCGGTTAAAGGAGCTACAAGAATTACATTCTCAATTAATACTTAATCATCAAGAATTAACGCGCTTAATGGGGATGCAAAAAGAAAACGTCTCTCATTTGGCACACGAATTAAAAACTCCTATTAATTCAATAATGGGTTTTTCCTCGTTATTATTAAAACAACAGCAGGGACTTACAAGCGGGCAAGATAAATCTCTCAATTTACACTTTATCGAAAAAGTAATTACAAATAGCAGACGATTATTGCGCTTAATTAATAATACTTTAGAAATATCTCGTTATGAAGCAGGAAAAATACAGCTAAGTTTAGAATGGATTGACGTGCGATCGCAAATCCAAATGGTTGTAGAAGCTCTGCAACATAATGCTATTCAAAAAAACTTGGAAATGATATTAGATTGCGATCGCGCTCCCGAACAAGTGTTAAGCGATCCTTTAAGATTGCAGCAAATTATTACAAATTTGGTAAGCAATGCTATCCGTTACACTGAGTCGGGAACTGTTACGATAAGTTGCTTGGATTGTGACAATGACCAATGGTCAATTATTATAGCCGATACAGGAATTGGTATTAGTAGTGAAGCTCAAGCTCAAATATTTGAATCTTATTTTAGGGTTGGTACAGAAGATACTTACTCTCCTAATAGTACTGGTTTAGGATTAGCTATTGTCGATCAATTGGTCAAATTACTAAAAGGAAACATCAACCTGGTTTCAAAACCAAAATCCGGTTCTACTTTTACAATAACTTTTCCTAAAGAAATTACAATATCGTCTTAAGTGTAATATACAGCATATTTCATTTTACTAAAGTACACTTGGACGGGCAGGGATGCCCATCCCACAAGAGTTTTGTGATTGATAGTTGTACCTCATTTAGTTGTAAAGTGCTGTATAATTCTGATGCCACCGGGATTCGATATAATTTCTTATCTTCTGGCTTCCTCTAAGGTAATTGAGTCGGTACATCTTAAGTAATACAGATTGAGTTTTGGCAGCCTAACCTTGCTCCACAGCTATTTATTAGCTTGATTTGATACCGTATTATATTTAAATAATGATTACCAATAAATTGCTGTGGTAGTATTCTAAGCGAATAACTTAAAGTCGGTGTGTCTCAATATTATGGAGTGTAAAAAACAAGCTTTCTCAAAGGCTTTGATTTTAGACTTCCGGCTCTTAGCGAGTTTATAATCGATAATTTAGTCAAAAAAATACGTCCCCCTATTGACGTGCAATTAAAAATGACTCAAGAATACCACCGTGCAAAACTTAGAGGAAAATCATTTAAAGGACAAGATTTAACAGGTGTAGATTTTTCTAATTCCGATATTCGCGGTGCTGACTTCACTAACGCGATTCTTCGAGATGCAAATTTCAGCCATACAAAATCGGGTTTGCAACGCCGTTGGGCAATTATTTTAATCATATTTTCGCTGCTGCTATCGGCGATATCGGGTTTAATATCGGCTATTGGTGGCTCATTGGTAGGATTTATTTTAATTGATAGTGCCCGCGACAATGTTTATGTCGGTGTAGCTAGTTTAATTATTCTCTCGTTATTTTTTCTATTAAGTATCCGTAAGGGTTTGCTATCAGCTTGTGTATTTTTAGCAGTAGCGATCGCCTTAGCAATAGTCGCTGCCGTTACATGGGCTGGATTTGTAGCCATTGTCTGGAGCGGATTAGCGGCAACTTCATCAGCCACGGAAATTGCGCCGATAGTCGTAGTGGTAATGATGGGAACGGTAGCGGTTATCGTCACTGCGGTAGGAGCAGTATGTGTGACAATTTCAGCAGCTATTACCGGAGCAATTGCGGGGATTTTGGCGGTTATGATAACCGTAATCATAGCGGGAGCAGTCGCTGGTAGTGTCGCAGTTTATGCGATGATAGTGAACCCAGTTGCGGGAATAGTAGCTGGTACCCTATCAGTAATCTTGGTAATTGTGTCCGCTTTTATCGGCTGTAGCGCTATCTCTGAAGATAAAAAACAGAATTTTGTACGTAAGATGGCGATTTCTTTAACTACCAGATACGGCACTAGTTTCCGCAATGCCGATTTAACCGATGCTGATTTTACCCAAGCCAAACTCAAAAGCGCTGATTTCACTAAAGCTAAAGTCAAACGTACCAACTGGTTTGAAATTAAACAGGTTCATTTAGCAGCAGTAAATGCAACTTATTTAGACAATGCTCGGATGCGTGAGCTAGTTGTCAATAAAAATTTACAAAACGAAACATTTGATGGTTGGAATTTGCAAGGAATCAATTTGCAAGGAGGAAACCTCAAAGACGCAAGTTTTATCGGAGCAAATTTGAATGAAACCAACCTGCGAAACGTCGATTTATCAAGAGCGAAACTAGTGCGATCGCACTTAGACAAAGCGGATTTAAGAAGCGCGACTTTAACGGGAGCCTATATAGAAGATTGGAATATAACTCCGCAAACTCTGCTATATCCCATTAATTGCGATTATATATTTTTACGGGTACCAACTCCAGAAGATCCAAATCCTCATCGTTTACCTGCTAACTGGGAAGCGAATTTTCAAGACGGTGAATTTAATCAATCAATAAATCCGATGAAGAAGGTAACGAATTTTTGGTAATTGGTAGTTGGTAATTGGGCATGGGGCATGGGGCATTGGGCATTGGTAATTGGTAGTTGGTAATAGGAAGCCTTAACCTTGGCTTTATAAATAAGCTCTAAGATATATAAAATTAACTATATTAGCCATGATTGGAAATTTGATTTTAATTGCAATATATGGCTATGAGAAATTTGTTGTTTTATGTTTTAGTAGCGTTATTAATTTTTTCGTTAATTAAGCTAGATGAGAAAAATGCTCGAATTCAGAGTTTAGAATCAATTTTCAATTTTGCTTTAAAATTTGCCGTTGAAAAACCTAATTTATACATTCAAACTTATCAACATATAGGAGATATCAACATTATGTCTGAAGATAACGGAATTACAATTAATCCTCAAGGGGATGCTGTGGGAATTTCTATTGGTGATGACAATTATCAAGAAGGTGTTTTCGCTAAAACTAGCGGTGATGTTGCAAATTTTGTTAATGAATCTGAAAATTCGCGAGAAGCAGCTTCACCTCAAATGAAAGCACTTTTGTCTCAAATTGAAAAGACGATTGAAAACAATGATGATTTATCTGAGGAAGAAAAAAGTTATGCATTACAACAACTAAAATCCTTAGAATCAAATAGTTCAGCTAATAAAAGAAAACTAATGAAAGCGGAATCGGATGAAATAAGTAGTAATGCATCAATCGTGTAGTCATTATCTCGTTACCAGGCTCCAGCCTGGTTATCTCGTTCCCAGGCTCCAGCCTGGGAATGAGGTATCAAGAGGCTCTGCCTCCAGATTTGATGTAAGGCAGAGCCTTCCTAATTTGTATTACAAGGTAGAACCTTGTAACAAGATTTTAAGCTAAATTTTTATCTTCTATTAACGGTAAAACCACAGTAAAAATTGTTCCAACTCCATCTTGACTATCAACTTCAATCGTACCACCGTGCAAATCTACCGATTGTTTAACGATTGCTAAACCCAAACCAGTACCGGGGATTTCACCAACATTAGAAGCGCGACGAAATGACTCGAATAAATGAGATTGATCTTTTAAAGGAATGCCAATACCACTATCTTTGATTTTAAATATAACTTGTTTGTCTTGAAAAATTAAATTACAATCTACCTCAGTATCTAACGGTGAATATTTAACTGCATTGGTAAGTAAATTTGTCAGAATATGACGCAATAAATTTTGATCGAAATAAGCTTTCTTTGATTTACCTTCAACTGTAAAATTAATTTCTTGGTCGGTAGTGATACCAATTTTTATTTCTGCAACAAGTTGACGTAAAAATGCTTCTAAATCTAAAATTCGTAAATCTAGTTTTTCTTCCTTCAACTCTCCTTTAGTTAATATTAAAACTTCATCTAAAGTATCAGTCATCTTCTTTGCGGATGCTTTGATACGTGTAAAAAATTCTTTTTTCTTTTCTGATTTTAATTTTTCGCCTCCACGATAAAGCATTTGCGCGTAAGCTACAATTATATGTAGCGGATTGCGAAATTCGTGGGATGCAACAGATATAAAACGGCTTTTTAATTCGTTGAGATTCTGTAAATTATCGTTAGCAGCTTTCAGTTTTAAAGATAATTCTCGTCTTTGCAAAAGTGCTTCTATTCGTACCTGTAATTCAACTTTTTCTATTGGGTTAGTAATCAACTCATCAATAGTTTTCCATAAGTGTCGCGTTACCATTTTCACATCCGAGCGTGATGTTATTAAAAGAAACGGTAGAAAAACAGGTTCTTCAGCTTTCTTGGTTGTTTCTACCCAATCGCTGAATTTATCTAGAGCTATAGGACCTAGAATACATAAGTCAAAAGAATCATACAATTCTATTAAATCATTATCTATAGATGGATAAAAAACTTCGTAACCAGCTTCTTGTAATGACTGCGATAACAAATGGCGATTCTGCTTATGTTGGATGAGTAATAAAATTTTCTTCATTTTTAATGCTCTTCCTCTAATAAACTTTTTATTAAATCAAATAACTGTTTAATTATAAGTGGTTTAACAAGTATGCTGTTTGCACCACTAACGATACTTTGACGTTGAATTGCAGCACTTTGACGGGGGGAAATAATTAAAAAGGGTATTTCTCGATTTTTTAATTGTTCGCACCAATTCCAAATACTACTATCAAAACCAGTAATATCTATTAAACCCAATTCTATTTGACTGGATTGATTCATCGCACTATTAAATTCTTCTAAACCACTTGCACTAATAGCTTGATATCCTTCCCGACTTAAAAACTGATTTAATAATTCTAAGTTACGCACATTGCTACTTACTATCACTATTAAAGGTTGATCGCTCATTTGTTACTATCATTTTTATCTACCCATTCTGGCGTTCCGCTGAGAATTTTCCGCAGATTGGTTAGTGGTTTACCTAATTTGATTCCATAACGAGTAATTTCTATTTCTCTTAATGTTTTTTCAAAATTTGATAACCGTTTTTTCAATACACCAATGGCTTTTTGCATTTCACCATAAATTTCTAAATAGCGTATGAAAATAATATTATCTGCCATATAACTAATACCTAATTCAGTAGCGCGAAAATCACCCGTAATACTCTCCGTTTCATTTGCCAAAATGACCGTAACACCCATATTTTGCAAATACTTACATAAAGCGTGCAGATGAGAGGTTAAATCGCCACTACGCATAGCAATTCTATAGCCAGCAACGCTGTCAATCATCACAATTCGAGCTTTACCATGCTCTACTTCGCTACGTACTTGATTGGCAAATTCATCGGGAGTGAGCAGTAAAGGTTCAACTCTGACAACTGATAAATTGCCATTTTTAACCATCGCATAAACCGGAATATTTACTGCTTGAGAGCGAGCAATTAAAGTTTCCTCTCCTTCTTCAAAGGTATAAACTACAGAACGTTCTCCCCTTCCTGCTGCTTCTTTCATAAACTGAAGTCCTAAAGTAGTTTTACCCACACCAGTCGGACCAGTTAAAATTGTTACAGTTCCCCGTTCTATACCACCATGCAATAATTCATCTAATTCAGGAATTCCTGAAGAAATAGTTTCAAGAGAAAATTCTCGCTTGAAAATTTGTGGCTGTAATTTCGGTGCAACTAGCATTCCCTTAGAAGTTAAACGCAGCGAATGTAAACCACTAAGAAAATCAGAACCGCGAAACTTCGTAACGCTAATATTTCGTCCTTCCGGAGAATTATAAAGATGAATTACTCCATCGCTGATAAACTGTAAATCATCATCAGGAGCTTCCGGACTACTCTCCGAAGTAAACACTACCGTTGCACCTGTTTGCAATAAAAAGCGCACAAATGACAGTACCTGCTTGCGGAACTGGAAATCATCAGTACAGAGATAGCGAAACTGTGTCATCGAATCAATTAAGACTCGTGTCGGTTTAAGTGATTCTACCGTTTCGATAATTCTTAGAGTGGTAGGTTCCCGTTCAACCTCCGCAGGGGAAAAAATATCATAAGTTTGGATTTCCGTGAAAAAATCCGCGCTAGGACTTAAATCAAGAAATTTAATAGCTTCAGTATCTAAGCCAAGACTCGCACCATTAGTTTTAATTTGGTCTGCTGGCTCTCCTAAAGTGATATAGAGACTTGTCTCGTCCTTTGCTATACCAGCACTCAAAAAATGCAAACCTAAAATAGTTTTACCGCAACCCGGACCACCCCGCACTAAATAACCTCGCTTCGGGATTAAACCACCATTCAAAATTTCATCAAAACCTACAATTCCGGTAGAAAGACGAGTTAAATTCATTTATAGAGTTTCCATCGTGGAAAATTTCATCATCTGTAAAATCGAAATTATCATACTTCAATAGATATCGTAATCAAAATTTAAGCTTGGATATTGATGAGTATCTAACTTGCAAATAATTTACGGAAAGCATTTAATATACGCCAAATTAGGCTGTTATCTAATATAACTTTTGATCTGATTCTAAAATTCATACTCCCTATCACCCTATCACCCCATCTCCCTGCTTGCTAAGATAAATAAAGCGGAATCATTATGATGTAAATAGTAGATATTTGTGAGTTATAAGACTATGCCCTCTGCGATCGCTGTTGAGAAAAAAAAGTTAAAAAATCCGCCTTTGGAACTTCACTACTTGGGCGATAAGGTTTTAAGACAACCTGCGAAGCGTATATCAAAAGTAGATGACGAGATTCGTCAAATAGCGCGGCAAATGCTGCAAACGATGTATAGTAGCG
>CAYMZW010000182.1:0-12450 GCA_964395005.1 uncultured Rivularia sp. | reverse complement strand
TATGAACGCGAATAAAGCAGCGACTTACTTTTTTGAGTGAATATTTTAAGTATTTCAAATCCCTATATATAACAGTAACATAAGAACTCTAACAATTGTAGGTATTTTATAATTTAATTTTAAATTTTGCAGGTAATATAAATTTTTTATTATTATTCTCTCTGTGTTTAGATAGTGTTATTAGTCATATATGGTGAACTTAACCAGTTTTCACTATGTTCTCAAAGATACTTGTAGTCATATCGTAAAATATTAAGTTTTTGTTAATAAGAGCTTTTATCTGCAAAAATTCTTTTGATATAAATAATTTAGCTGCATCGACTAAATTAGCTATACTAGTGATTATACTCATAACAATAAAGTATATTTAAATACATTGGTATCTGTTAAATATTTTTTGCTCGCTCTCAAGGAAGAATATTTTTCTATCTAAGGTAGGTATTTTTCTGAAGCACGTGTTTGAGAGCGAGAATGTCCGCAAAAGAAAAATATTTTTAATGTAACGAAATGTAAAGCTTAAATGCTGCTTTTAAAGAAACATTTGTTTGTAGATCCATTATATTTTTTAATTTAGAATACAGTGCTTTACCGATATAGATAGTTGCCTAAAAGTTAGAATTATAAGCTTTGTATAAATAACAACATTTAGATATTGCTTTGAGAAAAGGCACGGGCTTACCTTAAAATGGGTATAGGATATGTAAACTTTCGTAACCAAAGTCAGAGTCCGCCCATTCATGACCTCAGCCACCTCCTTGTTTTCCCCTGTGGAAGCAGACCTGCATATATTGGCAGATAACCTCAAACAGTTAGTTGGAAACGACCATCCCATTCTCAGTCTCGCCGCAGAGCATCTCTTCGGAGCTGGGGGGAAGCGTATTAGACCTGCAATTGTCTTACTTGTATCAAGAGCAACAATGTTGCACGATGATATTACGCCCCGTCATCGACGCTTAGCTGAAATTACAGAAATGATTCATACGGCTTCTTTAGTCCATGATGATGTGGTAGATGAATCAGAAAAAAGACGTGGCGTTGATACAGTTCATAGTTTGTTTGGCAATCGAGTAGCAATATTAGCTGGAGACTTTTTGTTTGCTCAAGCTTCTTGGTATTTAGCCAATTTAGATAATTTAGACGTAGTGAAATTGCTTTCACAAGTAATTATGGACTTGGCTACTGGGGAGATCCTGCAAGGGGTAAATAGTTTTGATGTCGATATTTCGATGGATACTTACTTGCAAAAAACTTACTACAAGACTGCTACATTGTTTGCTAATAGTTCCAAAGCTGCTGGAATACTTAGTGAAGTATCTCAAGAAACAGCCGAAAATTTGTATGAATATGGGCGCAATCTTGGCTTAGCTTTCCAAATAGTTGATGATATTTTAGATTTCACCAGTTCTACAGATACATTAGGCAAACCTGCTGGTTCCGATCTTAAAAGCGGCAATTTTACAGCACCAGTTTTATATGCTCTGGAAGAAAAACCGGAGTTGAAAATATTGATCGAGGAAGAATTTGAACAACCTCAAGATTTAGAAAAAGCTCTTGCTCTAGTAGAAACGAGTAAAGGAATTCAACGTTCACGCGATTTAGCTGCTTACCATGCAAAATTAGCAGTCGAGCATATAAGTCAATTACCATCTTCTCCAACTCGTCAAACTTTGATCGATATGACAGATTATGTACTAAGTCGCTTAAATTAAAAAATATTGAAAAATATTGAACCGATATTTCAATATTTTTTAATTATGCTTGATTTGACGTTTTGTTAATTTAGATTCACCCCCTCCTCAAAAGGTAGGGGTTAACGTACTTACGCTCTCCCGTCTTTTGTAATAAATCCTTAACTTAATATTTCTACCTCAAAGCATAATTTGGCAATACTAATAGGTATATGTTTTAACTTATTAAATCTAAATTTCGGGCATTATTTAAGCAATGTCCGGAGGAACATCCGATCTGCGGCTATTTTGTTGTAGCGAGCTTTCAATAATACTGGTAACGCGCGAACGTGGAATTTCTACAGCCGACGCTGTAGTGCCAGGAGTATCAAAAAAAATTATACTATCTACGGGTTGTAGAGCTATTATCTGGAACAAAATTTCAATAACTCCAATCGGGGCAGCTATCAAAGGAGGGTCAAACCCAACACCAGAGGTACTACTGACATCTTGTAACGTAGGATAAGCGTATATTACTTGCTTTTGTAATTGCGGATTTTTTTTGTTGCTTAATGTTGTCAAAACCCATTCACCGTCAGGGTTTTGGACTATGTAATATTGAGTAGCTCGCAAAGAATGGGCAATTTGAATAAGTGCCGGAGCAATTGCAGCAATTAGTTGAGGTGTAATACCATCTTGGGGTGCATTATCAATCAAAGATTGTATTTGTACTTGTAAATCCATAATTACCTATTAATAGTTTGTGGGCATTAGCTATAACTTCTATGAAATGTGATTAGCAAGATCGCTCGCATAATGGGAATAATATATAACGACATATTGATGGGAGCAGAATAATCGGCGGTAGAGGCATCGGCGTTTCAACGCACAGCCGAATCAACCGGCAGTCCCAGACAATATGGGTTGTAACGTTTGTTTATATAATCAATCGGCCTTTTAAACAAGTAGACTATGAAATCAGCCGCAACCACAACTATTCAGGGAGAAAAGTCTATCGGCGTGGAGGCGATATTTAAACTCCTATTCGGAGAACTTAAATCGAATACTAAAGCTTCGGAAGTTAATTGCCATGAAGTGGCAACACGAATTTCTGCCGAAGTCATGCGGATTTGCAATGAGAGCAAACGTATTCAAGCTTCTGGAGATATCAAAGGCTCCGCGATCGCTCTTGCCAGACACCGGCTAACTCAGTGTATGAGGTACTACCAATTTGGTTCAAACCGGGGTCGAATAGAGCTTCACAGCACTTTAAGCGCAATTATCTATCGTTACATTAATCCGCCCAATAGACAACTGAGCTATCAAGGGCGGTTGAGCGTAATTGAAGATTTTCTGCAAAATTTTTATTTAGAAGCCTTGAATGCTTGCCGAAGAGAAAATAAGCTCGAACCAACTTATCGCCCCCAAACTCTTCTAGAATTAGCCGAATACATGGCGTTTACCGAACGCTATGCCAAAAGACGCATTCCTTTACCGGGAAGACAGCAGCAATTGATTATTTTGCGGGCACAAACTTTTTCTCAACAGCAACCTCCAGAAACCTGCGTTGATATAGAAAAAGCCGCAGAAGGCAGCAGCAATGACGGAGATGGTTCTTGGGAAGATCCAGCCGTACAGCAGCTAAGATCGGCAATGGCATCTCAGCCAGAGCCGGAACCAACTGAAGAAACCTTGCGTTCTGTAGTCATTAACGAATTAATGAGCTATCTGGAGGAAAAACAGCAAGGAGACTGCGCCGATTACTTCGCTTTACGTTTGAAAGATTTATCCGCTCAAGAAATCGAGTCAATTTTAGGTTTAACCCCTCGTCAGAGAGATTATTTGCAGCAGCGTTTCAAATATCATCTGATTCGGTTTGCCATGTTGCATCGCTGGGAACTCGTTCACGAATGGTTAGAAGCTGACTTGCATACCAATTTAGGTTTGACCGAATACCAGTGGCAAATTTATACTGAGAAACTTGACGATAAGCAACGTTCTTTATTAGAACTAAAACAACTAGGTGAAGCTGATGCTCATATTGCCAAAACATTAGGTTTATCTATGGCACAACTGCAAAAAAGGTGGTTTAAAATTCTAGAACTTGCTTGGGATATTCGTAACTCTTTTATGTCCGGATCGAGTGCATCTACTCATGAATAGTGACACAGAATCCTTACAGAACCAATTACTCGCTTGGTTGTTAGCAGAAGATGCTTCAACCGAGGAGGATTTTTTGGTCGAAAGTGAGGAAATTAACAGGGCTAAAACCGACAATGCAAACACTGCTTCTATAAGCGGTGCTTCTGAGTCGGAAGATATGCTAAAACATTTTCAATTGGGAGAAATTCCTGCTGTGCAAACACGTTTCCAAGCCGTTCTCAAACGTCGGTTACAAAATCAAATTCAAGATAATCCACCATTATTCCCTTGGGAATCACAATTAGTAGATTATCCTGATTATGTTGACAGCCCATCTATCCCTTGGGTTCCTGCCTGGGGATGGGCTGCACAACAGGCTAAGCTAAGTTTGCCAATTGCCATGCCGGAGAAAATTTTCCAGCAATTATTGGCAAGGTGTCAAGAATTACTTACATTCCCCATGCCTTTGGGTGCGAAACTTGTAGGAGCTGTAGAAAGTTTATTTCCCAGCGAACCGCAGGCACTTAATGATTTAGCTGGAATGGTATTAAGAAGTCCATACCGTTCTGCCGATACTTTAGAAAAAAGCACAACGTTAGAAGGTAGTTTCTCTGATTTGCAACCTCGTCAACAAATGGCATTGTCATTGTTGGCTGCTAAACAGTTGTTAGAAAATTTAACTTTCACTGTTGATGCTGCCCAAGAGGTAGTAGATCGTGAGTGGCTAACCGATGTAGGTAAAGTCATTCTCAGAGTCAAGTACGATCTTGATGCTGAAAGAATCATCGTTGAAGCCCAATTACCATCAAAAGGCAATTTGAAATTTGAAGGAGAGGCAACAAGTGTAGTTGCAACTTCAAGTTCAGGGATTGTTAATTTAGAATTGAATTCAGTTGTACAAGGGGCTACTTATTCATTGGCAGTTGAGCTAGAAGATATGGATACTCAACCGCTAACATTTGCAATTGTTCCAACGAATTCTTGCCAATGAACGCAAATGTTTTTTAACCGCTGAGTGTTAGCTATTGCTAATATGCTCTCCTCGGTTAATCAAAAACGATGAATAGAATCATGAAAGGTTTAGGGGTAGTAGTGAAACTGAACCTTCGTTTAATAAGCAGACAGCCCCGAGCGTCTACACGAACTCTAATAATTACGCCTTACTTTCATAAGGATTATTTGTCCTTATCAAAGTGACACGTGCGTACAAATATTGATATGACAAAGCGGGGTAATTAAGCATTTGAAATTTTTAGAGATGAATAGGTTCAGGGGTCTACATATAGGGTATTGGCGGCAAAAAATTCAAAATTCGCCGCCAATCGAAGTCGAAGATTCAATTGCTTTGAGGGGCGCAGTTAGCGCTTTGGTAATTATCGGAATTGTGGCGACAGATGTAGCTGCAAACGCTACGTTTAGTTTTTGGGCAGTTCCTTTAAGTATTGTCGGCGGTAGCTGGAGTTATTACCGTCGCAAGCACAACAATGTTGCGGCAAAATTCTGTATAGCTATCGGAATGTTATTAGCGCTGGGTGCGTTTTTCGGACGATTGCTGGGAGAATTGAACGATACCAGGCTGATACTCGCAGAATTACTGATTCAACTTCAGGTGCTGCATGGTTTTGATATGCCTCGACGTAAAGATTTGGGGTATTCGATTGTTATTGGACTAATTTTATTAGGTGTTGCAGCAACACTGAGTCAAACTTTAGCTTTTGCACCAGTGTTGCTGCTATTTTTGGCTATTGCTTTACCTACTCTCGTATTGGATTATCGTTCGCGTTTGGGTTTAGAGCCACTAACATTTAAAAAACAAAAATATGAAAAGAAAGATACGAAGGCTTTTAATTTAAAATTTTTATTTGTTAATTTTTCAATAATATTAGCTATCGGTTTGGCGATTTTCGCGGTTTTACCTAGAGTTCCCGGTTATGGTTTGCGGACATTTCCGGTTAGTTCTCCTATTGACGTAAAAGGCGATTTTACCGGACGTAAAATTGTTAATCCCGGCTATGTACGTTCTGGTAATAATAACAGTGAAGATGGTAGCAATGGCGACGGAACTTCACAAGGTTCAACCGGCGATCGCCAAAAAGTAGACGACAGCTTTTATTACGGATTTAATACTAAAATTAATCAAAATTTGCGCGGCGAAATGAAACCCAAATTGTTGATGCGGGTGCGTTCGCAAGCAGAAGGTTTCTGGCGAGTTTTAGCATTCGATCGTTATACGGGTAAGGGATGGGAAATTTCTCGCAACGATCAAGTAAAGCGGCTCAAACGTTCGCCTTTTTCTTATCAAACTTTTTTAGATCGACCTTTAATTATTGGTAAAACTAAAGAAATAGTACAAACTTACACTTTAGTATCGGAATTGCCTAACTTAATTCCAGCGATGTCATATCCCAAGGAAATTTATTTTCCCACACCAATGATAGCTGTAGATACAGAAGGCGGTTTACGAGCGCCGGTTGGTTTATCTGAAGGTTTAACCTACACTGTATTATCTGAAGTTCCCTATCGCGATCGCACTTTGTTGGGGAAAGCTGGGAGTAAGTATCCGAACACCATCAAAAATTATTATTTACAAGTTCCTTCCGAAATCAACGATAAAGTTAAGCAGCTTACCGAAGAGATTCTTGCTGACTACAACCGTCAAAGAGTAGGTAAAACTGAAAAAACTCTTTCATCACCTTATGAAAAAGCTTTATACATAGCTCAATATTTAAAACAAAACTACACGGTACCGCAAAATCCTTTTGAAGCACCATTATTAGATGAGAAAGAAGACTTGGTAGAAGCTTTCTTATTTAAAAATAAAGGAGGGCTGCCCGATCAGTTTTCTACGGTTTTAACTGTTATGCTGCGCTCTATCGGTATTCCATCGCGGTTAGTCGCAGGATTTGCTCCAGGAAGTTTTAATCTATTTACAGGGATGTACGAAGTGCGTAACACCGATGCTTACGCGATGACAGAAGTCTACTTCCCTAAATATGGTTGGTTTGCTTTCGATCCTATACCCAATCATCCTTTGATTCCTCCATCAATTGAAGAAACTCAGACTTTCCCGGCTTTAAAACAATTTTGGAATTGGATTGCAGGCTGGCTTCCTTCTCCTGTTACCGGCTTTCTTAATGGTGTATTTGGAAAAATATTTGGCGCTATTTTAAGATTTATCTCGTGGTTTTTCTCTTTATTCTCCCAAGGTATTTTCGGGATATTAAGCGGATTAACTTTGTTAACAGCTATTTCTTTGTTTGGTTGGCTGGGCTGGGATAGATGGCGTAAATGGCGCTACCAGCAATTTTTGGGTAAATTGCAGCCGATGGAAAGACTTTATCGACAAATGCTTGAGTGGAGTACACAAAAAGGTTTAACAAAGCATCAGGCGCAAACAGCTTTAGAATATGCTCGGGTTTCTAGGGAACATCATTCACCAGAAATCGTGAAAGTTATAGAAGAAATTTCCCAAGCTTATGTGAGTTGGCGTTACGGGGGTAATAGCCCAAATTTGAACAGTTTACGTCAAAAATGGCAACAGATAAGAAATACTTCAACAAATTGAATTTGTATTTGTAATTTCTAATATTTACATTAAAACTTTGTAATAATACATATGTTACAGGCTTCTAGCCTGTATTTTTTATGGGTAAAACGTCTGCACGATGGAAAATGTATTCAGTTAAACGTGAAATGCTTGATAGCAGTTTTTTATAAAATGCAATTAGCCTGCTGGCTGAATCTGTTTTCATTGGAGGCAATTTTATATTATGGCTGCTCTTGCCTGCCTTGGAAGGGGCTTTATACGAGTTAAATAACACCGATTTTGCCAGCAGTAATCTGCACCCTTTTACTATTACTAAAAACTGGTCGTAAGAATAAATATATTATTTGTAAGTTAAAATATTTACTGCTCTGGTATGGATAAATAACTTCCTATAGAGCAATACTGCCAAGCAAATGTCAAATTTTTTATCTGCTGAACAAAAGTATATATAAGAATTATTTTAAGTAAGCATTAGGAACATTGATTGTTAAATTTAAGTAGATATTGATTCTTGAGATTGTAAGTTAAACACTATTATTATTAATTTACGTAAACTGCCATCTTAGAACTGTTTTAACCTATGAAGGCAGCTATCTCCTAGAAGTAGAAAGTGAATAGGGGTAGTGAAACTGGGTATGAAGAATCGGATATTATTGAAACTTCAAATTTTATAGGGAAGCTTATAATACCTTGTTTTGGGTAATTTATATGTATATCTTAAGGAATATTTTGAATAAAAAAGCGCTACTAAATTAAGAAAATAAGTACTGTTGTAAATAAAAACAAATCTTTCACCAACTAGCGCGTTGTAAGTGCTATTTTTTGGGGATAACATGGAAAACAGTTGCTTTTAAAGGCGCGATCGATCGTGTCTTATCCTCACACACATTTACATAACAGTTTTTTTATGGACATTCAGTTAATCAACATCGGTTTCGGCAATATTGTTTCTGCCAACCGAGTAGTTGCAATTGTCAGTCCAGAATCAGCCCCAATCAAGCGAATTATTACCGATGCGCGAGATAGAGGTCAGCTGATTGATGCAACTTACGGTCGTCGGACAAGGGCTGTTATTATCACTGATTCGAGTCACGTTATCCTTTCGGCTATCCAGCCGGAAACCGTAGCGAATCGTTTCGTTATTTCCCGCGAGCATCATGTTGTAGATAACTAAAAGTGCTGTAGCTTCCCTCTCGGAACCCATATCTCTATAAGAGTAAATGTATACATTTTTTTGTACCATGTATCTTAACGATTCAAAAAGTCGTTCATGTTACAAGCCTCACTAGTTAATAGTCATTTGCCAAACTAACAAATGGCTGCTGACTAGTGAATAATGTATATAAATGATTCACAGGGAAAGCGGATGATGCAAGTGTTATCGACCAAAACTGGTGCTACTACTAACAAATTACTGTCTCCGGGGAAACTCATTGTTTTAACAGGTCCTAGTGGTGTCGGAAAAGGCACTTTAATGAGATTACTTCTTTCGCGTCATCCCGAACTCAATTACTCAATATCCGCCACTACCCGTTCTCCTCGAGATGGGGAAGTGGACGGAAAGGACTACTATTTCATTAGTCGCAGTAAATTCGGGCGGTTAATTGAAGAAGGTGAATTTTTGGAATGGGCGGAATTTGCCGGTAATCTATACGGCACTCCTCGCAAACCAGTAATTAACTTGATGGAGTCTGGAAAGTCTGTATTGCTTGAAATTGAGTTGGAAGGCGCACGACAAATTCGTGCGACATCTCCCGAACTGTTAAGTATTTTTATACTTCCACCTACTTTTAATGAATTAGAGAAAAGAATACGCGGTAGGAAAAAGGATTCAGAAGATGCTATATCCCGCCGTCTAAAGCGTGCTAAAGAAGAAATTGACTCTGCTGATGAATTTGACCTTCAAATCGTAAATGACGACTTAGAAAAGGCTATTCATGACATTGAAGCAGCAATTTCGGCTGAGTAAATAGCATAACTAATAAATAAAGGACACTAACCAAGACCAAATAGTCTTTGTTTGTGTCCTTTTGCCCTTACTATCTGTGATATCTAGTTTTTGAACTAGGTATAGGAATAGGATCTAATATCAACCGAACAAACCTTGGATAAATGGCAGGTTGCTGGTTAAGAAGTAAGCTGTTACCCCACCACCGATACCGCCAATTAGAAAAGCACTAGCAAAGTTATTCCAACCTTCAGTAGTGTCAAAAGCACTAGGGGGATTGGGCACGGTAACAGTGGCTACTGGCTTAGGTGGGTTGCTATTTGCATACAAAGATAAGCAAGCAGTAAGAATCACAACCAAGCCGATTGTGGAAAGCAAGCCAGCTAAATTACCACTAGGAGCATTACGTAATGGTCCCAATTTAGCAAATGGGCCGAATAACAAGTAGCCGTGAGCCATACCAACTTCTAATCCCCGTCTGAACGGAGTGTGATCGGGACGATAAGCAGGCAAGTTTCTGATAAACCACTTGCTTAAGGCAGAAGAATTGATTGGTGTTTCTAGGTTGCCTAGCTGCGGATTACCTTCCGCCGCAAAAACAACTTCCTGATTTCTAGGATCGTTAGATTTATTTTTGGATGCATCTGCTGCTTCGGCGATATTTGACATATTTTATGTTTACCTCTCAAATAACTTGATATTTTTCTCCATATTAATAATTGTATCTAGAGGAGATTTTTAAAAGTAATTTTTAGAAAAATTAATAAACATAAATAAACATAAATATATACAAAACTCGCTTCTACCCTCATAGAGCAAAAGCGAGTGTCGATCGCAAATTATTCCTATATAAAGTAGGGGTTTATTCAGAGTTACAAGTTATGTTAAAACCGCTAACTCTAAAAAAATCTCTTATATACCCAATCTACCTACAACTAATAAAAAATAGGGCATTCTTTTGAAAAAGCCTTCTATTCTGACAGTAAACTTTTGTTCAGATTTGGCTCAAAGAAGCAAATCTAGGAAGATAGCCCCATTTTTATAGAAACATTGTTACGGTAGTGGATGGAACAATAAGTCTGGAAAAATGTAGTTGAATACAATCAACAAAATCGCAGTAAATATTAACCAGCCAAACAGTAAGACTGGCGCGAGGGAAAGATATTTCAAAAAATCATTCTGCTGCATGGATTTTACTCCCAAATAATGAGCTTTGATGGATTTTAGATGAGTAGATTTACGCGCATATAATTAAGAAGAGTAGTTCAAAAGACAGCCCATTTATTAACTATTAATCAATTATTAATTTAACAATAATTAACAATTAGCTTGTCTTTTTATAGCTAAGGCCACTTAACTCAAATCTTAATTAACAATTGCTACTAGCGAGGAGAAATTGGAATTTCTTCATCTTTAGCAGTCAATTCACCCGAAAGGAATTCTTTGATTGCTGCTGCGGGCCAAGCAAACCCAGAAAGCATTAATGGTAATGCTGTAGGTACATCGATGATTATTTCTTTCATTTCAGCATCTTTTTCTCCCCTAACGGCTATGAGGTAGGCACGTCCTACCCAACCAATCCAGCCAGCCATGTAAAGAAATAGAATGCCAGGAATTAGAAAGTCACCAGCACGGCTCAAACGACCATCAACAATCAAATGAGGTAGACCCTCTGGACCACACAATGCCTGAGCGTAACGTTCAAAACGTTTCTCTCCGGAATTGGGATCGGAAGTTGTGTTGCGGGCATCTGCTGCACGTTGTTGAAAAGCAGGAGATTCGCTGCATCGTACTAGGTCAGCACCTAGAGCGAAAGCTGGTGGGGCGAAATTAAACGCCAAACAAACAGCTAAAATTAAAGCAAACAAGCGTCGCATGAAATTGTTTCCCTTTATTACGAAACAAAAATTTTTTGTACAAAACGAAGCGGCTCGTACAAATTTAAATTTGTCTTACTAAGAAGCGATCATACTCTTGATGCGTAAACTGAGTAAAGTTGAAGTAAATAAAAGTTAAAGCTTCTACAACAAAATTTTTATTCATAGAATCAAGATAGATGAAAACTGTTTTAGCGATAGAAACTAGCTGCGATGAAACTGCCGTAGCAATTGTTAATAATCGTAAAGTTCTTAGCAACATTGTTGCTTCACAAATTTCAGTACATAAAAACTACGGTGGGGTAGTACCAGAAGTCGCCTCCCGAATACATTTAGAAACGATTAATTTAGCGATCGCCCAAGCTTTAGAACAAGCACAATTAAATTGGAGCGAAATAGACGGTGTAGCTGCAACCTGCGCTCCTGGGTTGGTAGGGGCATTGTTAGTAGGATTAACTGCCGCAAAAACTCTGTGTATGGTACATTCCTTACCATTTTTAGGAGTCCACCACCTCGAAGGTCATATTTACGCAAATTATTTAACCGAACCTTGCCTTAAGCCTCCATTTCTAAGCCTATTAGTTTCTGGGGGACATACAAGCTTAATTCACGTTAAAGACTGTGGAATTTATGAAAGTCTGGGAACCACCCGCGATGACGCAGCAGGAGAAGCATTTGACAAAGTAGCGCGGTTGTTAAAACTGGGATATCCTGGCGGCCCAATAATCGATAAACTAGCCCAAAAAGGAAATTCCAGCGCTTTCAAATTACCAGAAGGAAGAGTATCTTTACCATCGGGTGGTTATCATCCCTATGATGCGAGTTTTAGCGGTTTAAAGACAGCGGTATTACGGCTAGTGCAGCAGTTAGAGAAAGATAATCCTGTAGTGCCAGTAGCAGATGTAGCAGCCAGCTTTCAGAATACCGTAGCCAAAGCCCTGACCAAAAGAGCTATAAATTGTGCTTTAGATCATGGCTTAGAAATCATTACCGTAGGTGGTGGAGTGGCAGCAAACAGCGCTTTGAGAGAGCATTTACAATCAGCAGCACAGACTCATAACTTGCGAGTGTTATTTCCTTCCTTGAAATTCTGTACCGATAACGCCGCCATGATCGGTTGTTGTGCCGCAGATCATCTTTCGAGGGGACATACTTCTTCCTTAAACCTTGGCGTTGAATCAAGATTAGGGTTGAATCGGGTTATGGAGCTTTATCAGTGAACAGTGAACAGTTAGGAGTTAGGAGTTAGGAGTTAGGAGTTAGGAGTTA
>CAYMZW010000181.1:0-12556 GCA_964395005.1 uncultured Rivularia sp. | reverse complement strand
CTTTCAATTCACTTGTTTAATTGTATTTTTAGCATACTAAGTACTGAAGAACCAATTTATAAGATGTTTGCTATTAAAGGGTTTGAATAAATTTCATAATTTGAAATTATCATTTTCATGGCTATTGCGTAAGCTATATGTTCAAATAGAAACATTTTTCCAAATAGTGTAAAGTATCAATTAGCTACTACAAAACAATCGATTTTTTTCTCATTGTTAGAAATTAATTATTTTTAAGACTTACGCAAACGCAACGATAAATTAAGAATTTCAACTTTTTAGATCCCCCCAACCCCCCGTATTATTGAGGGGCTTTACGTAAGTCCTAATTTTATTGCCATCCAAACTTAACCCTCAAAAAAAATTAATTTATAAATCTAAGGGATAAAGAATAATGGCTCAAGAAATACAATTACAAAGACATAATATTACTCATAAAATCATTGTTCGCTGTCAACATCGTTATGCACTTTATCAACAACAGCGAACAGATTCTTTTAAAACCCCATCAAACGGCGAACCTGTTTTATTAAATGGAATGAAAGTTATCTTCGATAAATCTGCACCAGTTTATCCCGTAAGTCTTGCCAACAAAGATTAACTAAGTCAAACTCTTCCCCTCTACCTTTATAAGGAGAAGGGTGCCCCGAAGGTGAGCTACCGAAATGAAACCACAGTGAAATCTATATGCTACTTAGACAAAAACTCGATTGAAATATCGAATTACCGGAACAGTTAACTAAATTGCGGAATCATCGGATACTATGATTTCGGTACTGCTATAAGTAGACTATTAATGTTTAATTGTAATAAATTAACGGTAATTGCTTCTCTGAACCTAAGCATGGCTTTGCTGATTACGGGCTGTGATGAAACCAAACAAGCTCAGTGTCAGCGACTTATTAAAGTTGTTAATGAAGGAACTTCTCTAATTGAAAAAAATAAAGGCTCTCAAGTAACATTAAGTTTGGGGTTATCTAAGGATTTGGAAGATGTCACCAAAAAGATAGAAAGACAGAATTTTAAAGATCCCAAACTTCAAGACTTCAAAAACCAATATGCCAAACATTTTCAAACTTTCAGCAAAAATATAGGCTCCGCAGCCAAAGCCCTCGGCTCATCCAAAACAGCGGAAGTCTCATCAGCCGGTAGGGAACAAGTCCGAAAAGCCAAAAAAGATATAGAAACATCTCTCAAACAAGTATCAGATGCGGCGATAAAATCTGATACTTTAGCAAACGAACTCAATCAGTATTGCGCTCAAACGGAAGAGTAAAATATTGGGGATTGGGGATTGGGCATTGGGCATGGGCATAGGGCATAGGGCATGGGGAGATTCTTAGATTGACACTCCGGAGTAACTTTTATTTCCAAACTATAATTACAGGACATTGCAAGTTAATCAAGTAGATTAACCCTATTTCTGTTCCCTATTCCCTAATCCCTATTCCCTACTCCCTATTCCCTACTCCCCTAACCCTATTCGCTGTATTTAAAACCCCAAACCTCAGATAAATAAACTTTTTTCACACCTCCGGTAGAAAGATTACCTCCTCTAGGAAGAGTGAAAATTACTATTTATGCAGTGAAATAAGTCTAGATTAAACGGTTGCGCTTCAACCGTTTTTTTGTAGCAATCTTTCAAACCGTTGTTTTTGATATTCGCGGTTTGAATTGAGTTATTTTATGTTGATAAGAGGAAGTTTGGATGAAATTATCCAGAGAGGAAATCAAAACTTTAATAGAGCAACCAAAAGAAAATAGCATTTCTATTTATATGCCAGTAGTTGCAGCTGGTGCTGAAGTTAGGCAAAATCCAATTAGGTTTAAAAATTTAATCAAAGAAGCTCACAATCGTTTAGTTGAAGCCGGTTTAGACGAAACCAAAGTAACAGAATTACTGCAAAAAGCTGACGAACTCGATCGACAAGATTTTTGGGAAGGAATCGGAGAACAAGGATTAGCTATTTTTATCTCTAATAATATATTCCGCTACTATATTGTTCCTTTAGAGCTTGAAGAGTTAGTTGTGGTTTCAGATCGTTTCCACGTCAAACCTTTATTACAAATCTTAAATAACAACGGACGTTTTTACGTTTTAGGTTTGAGTCAAAACAAAATAAGAATGTTGGTAGGTACTCGTTATCGCTGCCAAGAAATTGATTTAACAGCCCTTGAAAATGTCCCAACAAGTTTGGCTGAAGCGCTGCAATATGATGACGTTTCTGAAAAACAGTTGCAAATGCACAGCACCGCGAGAGGAGCGCAAAATGCACAAACGGGCGTTTTTCACGGGCAAGGTGTAGGTACCGATGATGCGGAACAAAAAACCAATATTATGCGATTTTTCAAAGCTTTAGCTAAAGGCTTGGAAAATAATATATTGCATCATGACGAACAAGTGCCTTTGGTATTAGCAGGGGTAGATTTTTTAATTCCCATGTACAAAGAAGCAAGTAGTTATCAATATGTAATGGAAGATGCTGTTACGGGTAATCCAGAAATTCTTAGTCCCCAAGAACTGCATTCACAAGCTTTACCGATTGTAGAAACTTATTGGAATAACTCGCATAAAAAAGTTGTAGATTTATACAACGAATTGTTAGGAAATAATACCGGCAATGCATCTGATAATCTTGAAGAAATCGTCAACGCAGCATATTATCAAAAAATAGATACACTCTTAGTTGCAAAAGGCGAACATAAATGGGGTTTATTCGATAAAGGTTCGCAAAAAGTATCTTTACACGAACAAGAAGAAACTGGCGACGAAGATTTATTAGATTTAGCCGCAGCCCATACTTTAATTAATGGTGGTAGCGTCTACGTTGTAGAACCAGAAAAGGTACCTGCAAATAAGACTGTTGCAGCAATTTTTAGATATTAAAGTCAGTTAACAATTATCAATTATCAATAAAAAATTGATAGTTTAGATAATTCTTTGTAAAAGGTTTGTAGTAGGGACTTTAGTCCTAAATCTGAGCGCTAAAGCGCTTACTACGAACCTTTATAATTTTGATTTAAATCAAACTTTAGTTAAACTAGCAAAGTTTTTATCTTTCTCAATCTCAACCTGTCGATTTAATACTTCTGCTAATACTTCACAACTGCGACGGGCAGCCCAAATTTCAACTTCAACATTTTCCTCACCAGAAACATTTATTTCTAGCTTTTCATCAAATACCTGACAGTAAATTTCTTCAACTCGTTGATTTTTAGTTTTGTTTAATGCCACTGCAATTCTCAAAATTCCTGAAAGTAGTTTAATAATAGAGCGATGATATTTAGAAAGCTTTTTAAACTTTTTGTGTTTAGTAGTTGGTTTTGCCTTGCAATGATAGCGAACTAAATGCCCGATTAACAGCATCTCTTCATCTGTAAATCCTCTAGGATCGGTTTGTCTAATAATAGAGCGCGAGTTTTTGTGATATTGCTTAAAAGAGATAAACTGTCCGATATCGTGAAGCAAGGCCGCAAATTCTAAAATTTCTCGCTCAAAATCGCCGTATCCGTGCAATTCTTGAGTTTGGTTAAATATTTGTAGTGCTAAATTAGCAACATGGCGATTTTCTTGCCAATCCGATCCATATTTATAAACTAGATGCGCTGCTTTACGGTGTCGCAAACTTTTTGGCTCGGGGAAAGTCGCAACTTCTTGAGGATGCCGCTCTAAATAATCTAAAATCATTCCTTCTCGTAGCGAAGCATCACAAAGAGTAATTTCTTTAACTTCTGCCATTTGCAATAGCTGCACCAGTAGCACTCCCCCTAAATGAATTGCATCGGCGCGTTTATCGCTTACTTCCTCAACTTCAGCACGCTCTTCAAGATCCATTTTCAGAAGTTTTTCGGTAAGCTTATCAATGTCTTTTAGCTGCACTACTTCCGAATTAACCGAATTTAATGATTCGCCACCAGCAGCGATATGTGCTGCCTCTCCCATAGTACGAATCGTTCCCGATGTGCCGATTACTCGCTCAAAGCCAATATTATTTATCTTTTCAAAAATTTTTTCACCAACAAAGCGAATATGAGCCTCTAAAACTTCTCGCCCTTCGGTACTAATAGAATCTTTATCTTCAAACATATCTAGCAGACGTAAAACCCCAAGGGGCATACTATCGCTTTCGTAAATCTTAGAGCGATCGCCTACAACTGCTTCGGTGCTACCTCCACCGATATCAATAACTAAAGCTTTGTCTTCTTCAAGCGCTATCGAATTACGCACGGCAAGAAAAATTAACCGCGCTTCTTCTTTTCCCGAAATAATTCTCGGACAAATACCAGTCTGAGCAAGCACTTCGTTTAAAAAATCTTCTCCGTTGCGTGCCTCTCGGATAGCACTGGTTGCAGCAGTGATAATCTCATCTACATCAAGGCGATTCGCTAATTTAACGTAGCGACTAATAGTTTCTACACCTAATTTAAAAGCGCGATCGCTTATGTAGTTAGAAGCAAATACCCCCACTCCCAGCTTTACCATTTCCTTCTCACGCTCCACAATATTAAAGCTACGCCCGCTAGTAGCTTCAACGATAATCATGTGAATGGAATTAGTACCTATATCAATCGCTGCTAACTTCATATATGTAAGTTTAATTGGAAAAATTTTGTTGATTAAATTGTTACTTAGTACAAACCGTTAATCAAATATGAGCCAGCATAAAAACAATTTTTCCTCGTAACAACACAATAAATCAAATTAGCACTTACTTTATCACTGCTCACTGTTAACTGATAACTGTTCACTGCAACTGACGACGCGCTGCTTGTAAAAGTAAACTTTGCTCGGCTCGATAAATTGCTTGATAAGTTCGCTGTAATGCTTCAGGTTCGACGGATATAGAAGTAATCCCCCATTCCACCAGTCTATTAATAATTTCTGGATACAGTGCCGGTGCTTGCCCGCAAATAGAACAAGGAATACCCGCTTCTTGTGCCATATTAATTAGTCGAGATATCGCACCCATTACCACCGGATGTCGTTCGTCAAAGCTTTTTGCTAATACTGCTCGATCCCTATCTACTCCTAATAATAGTTGGGTTAGGTCATTAGTACCAATAGAAATTCCTTGTACTCCTGCTTTTACATATTCTGGCAGCAAAAATAATACGCTGGGCACTTCTGCCATAATCCATAGTTCAAATTCTTTGATGTCGGCTAACCCCGCTCTTTCAACTTTTCGCCGACAAAAAGAAAATTCTTCTACGGTGCGAACAAAAGGTAATATTAAACGAATATTATGATATCCCGCTTGCTGCACCTTTTTAAGTGCAGTTAATTCCATATCAAACACTTCAGAATTAAGCGTGTAGCTAAAAGTACCGCGTTCACCTAATGCTGTTTCCGGTTCTGCTGCTTCCACTCCATGCTGATGAAGACTTGGTAGTTCGTGGGTTCGCCAATCCAAGGAACGATAATAAACTGGTCTTGGAGAAAAATTACGCACGAATTCAAGTATTCTTTTTGTCCATAAATCCAACAGTTGTCCGTGTCTTCCGTTTCTTATCCACGTGTAAGGGTTGTCTCGATTAAGGATGCTTAGTACCATCAGTTCCGAACGTAACAGCCCTACACCATCCACTGGAAAACAAAGCGCTTTGTCTATCCTAGTAGGTTGGCTTAAGTTAACCATCAATCGCGTGGAAGTCATGGGTAGGTTTGTGGATGGGTGAGGAATTGAAGGGGAAGATGAAGAAACCTGTGTCGTAAGATAAGTTGCTGTTGCATCGGTTTTGGAAACACTTTTAACCGACGATTCATAGAAGGAATGTTCTGCAAATTCTTCTTCAGGCTTTTCTACACTTACATCGTTAATATGCTGTTCAATATGCTCTTCATCTTCTTGAGCAAGAAAATTTACTTCCCCATTTTCACCGTCGATGTGTAGGCGATCGCCATTTTTTATCAGTTTTGTAACGTTATTAATACCGACTACTGCTGGAATACCTAATTCCCTGGCGATAATTGCAGCATGACTAGTTAAACCTCCTTGCTCTGTAACAATACCGCTTACTTGTTGCAGCACAGGTAACCAATCAGGAGTAATCGCAGATGCGACTAAAATTGTGTTGAAGGGAAGTTGTTCGATGATGCGATTATCACTTGCAATTACAACTGCATCAGCCGATACTTTTCCCGTAGCGACTCCTATTCCTTTTACCGAATTATTAGATAGATTATTAGATAAATTATTAGATAAATTATTAACTGCTTTACTAACTTTCGTAAGGTATAGCTTTGATGAATTTGCTTCTTGGATTAAAGTCCAGTTTACTGAGTAGTCTTTACCAAGTTGAAAAACAAGTCGATGTGCTAATTGTGTTATTTGCTGCAAATCATGCTCGGACAATACGTACTGTTGCTGTAACTCTTCTTCCAAAAGACTTACTTGCAAACAAGTTTTCTCTAAGGTAAGTACTGAAGTTTGCCTTTGTTGGCTTGATTCTTTAATTGCAGAATTTTCACAACGATAAGCCAGGATCTTGTTACCCAAATGCTGTTCTGATAGTACGCCAGTTTTTGGTTCTACATAATAAACATCTGGCTGAACTTCACCCCAATTAATTGCTACCCCCAATCCCCAAGTTGCTTGAATTTCCCATCTAGAAGGATTAACCTGTAACGTACCACTTGCAATTACATCGTTAATCGGTTGGACTAAAACTGCTAAACTAATCGAACGCAAGTCAATTCCAGTCTTCTGCCAATAAAGTAAACTTCTAGCACTAAATAATTGACTCCAAACACGCTTTAAAGAAGCGGCTATTTCTTTCTCTTCACTAACACAAAATACAGATTCATATAGCCCAGAAAAATTTTGTGTTTTAGTGTTTGCATCGGCTAAAGCAACACTTGGACGAAAAACGGTGAGCGGACTTTCCCATGTTTCGATCGCTTCATAAATTTGTGCGTACAAACCCGACGGCAAACTCGAATTCATAATTTCTTGGCGCAAATGTAAAGCTACTTGCTGTAGTTGTCGCCAATTATCAACATCTAGATGTAAGGAAGAATCAGCTAATTCTGAGACTAGTGTTTGAGAAGCAGCAATATGTTCTAGATATTCATGTAAAATTTCTGCTGAAACTACAAATCCAGGTATTACCGGGTATCCATGTTGCATAATCTGACTCAAGTTAAAGGCTTTATCCCCAACCTGATTGCAGTGCGATGCTTTTATTTCATTCAGCCAGTAAAGTTTATTCACTTAAATAATTATGATTACTAAGACGAGCGTTCTTTAACATTTGAAAATTAGGCTCTCTATTACTAGTTGTAAGTTTCTGATTAAAAATATTTTTATCACAATCCTCAAATATCTCATATAAATAAAGACCATTAAATTTTACTAAATGTTCTCCAACTTATAAACAATCAATTAAATCTTCATAACGCTTTTAATGGGTTATCAGAATTTATTTTAATCAAACTCCAATTAGTATTAATTTCTCTATATGACCGAGTATAGTTTTAGCTACTGGTTTATATTTATTAATATTCAAATAAAGAACACTGAAATTTTATTCAAAGCATTCTTAAATATTATGATAAATATTTGAATCAGAAGAATAAAACAGATACGCTGCAAGCTTTTGACGATCTTTTACTAATCTGAATATGAACCATTTTATATTGGTCTTAAAATTATATCATGCTCTTTTCCCGACTAATCAGTCTCCCATCTTAATATCAAGCTTTACTTATTCTTTGATTGAAGAACTATTTCTTGTAAATAAACTATAGTCGTGATTTTGAGCAATTAATTCCAAAAATATTCAGTCTTATGGTCTATTTTTTATATGACACATCAGCACTACTTAATAGAGTACAAAGCTTATTTCTGATTAAGTATTTACAGAATTTATTATAAATTTTTGTAAAAAATAAGGTCGAATATTGTTTGATGACCCATTAAAATGAATGCAATCAACCATTAGGCAAGCTTAAACCACCTAACTCCGCGCCTCCTAACTCTTTACAAATTAAAAAACAGCAGCCTTAGTTGATAATTTTCCTGCACTAACAGTAAGAATTTGCGAGGAATTCAACCATTGAGAATCGAAAGAACCTAAATGAGTAGTAGTAATGAGAGTTTGAAATCTATCTTGAATCGCATCAAGTAATTGATTTTGCCGAGAAGGATCTAATTCAGCCAAAACATCATCTAGTAAAAGTAAAGGTGGTTCTCCCACAACTTCTTCTATTAACTGTAATTCTGCTAACTTCAACGCTAAAACCAAAGTTCGCTGCTGCCCTTGAGAGCCATACTGACGAGCAGGAGTATCATTAATTATTAATTCAATTTCATCTCGATGCGGCCCAACAAGGGTAGTACCTTGATGCATTTCAGCCGTTGCTCGCTGTTGAATTTTATCTAAAAAAGCTTGCTGCACTTCTCCTTGATGAGTTTCAGATAAAGGAATATTAGGAGCGTATTTTATCTGGAGATGTTCTGTAGAACCACTTATATTAGAATGCCATAATTTCGCAATGGGAGCGAGTCGCTGTATAGCTCGTTCCCGCCGTCGAATGACTCTGGTACCAGTAATTACTAACTGAGTATCCCACAATGCTAATTGGGATTGTACAGATTTTTCTTGTAAATTTTCCTTCTGATTTTTCAAAAAAGCATTGCGCTGTCGCAACACCTTTTGATATTGCTGCAAAATATGAGCGTATACAGGTTCGAGTTGAACTAATAAAGTATCCAGCCATCTGCGACGATTTTCGGGGCCACCTCTGACTAAATCTAAATCTAAAGAAGAGAACTCCACCGCATTAAGTACGCCGAGAAAATCCATCTGACGGCGAAGATTTTCGCTATTAAGATTAACTGTGCGGCGACCATTGCGACGTAAAGTTAAAATAAGTTGGCTCACTCCAACTTCTCGTTTTAAACTAGCACTAACTTGAGCTAAAGATTCCTCATCCTTAACCAAATCCTTATCGCGAGAAGTGCGGTGACTCCTCAAAGTTGCAAGTAACTCCACAGCTTCAAGCAAATTAGATTTCCCCTGAGCATTGTTACCAACCAAAATCGTTTTTGGAGCAGAAAACTCTACTAATTGTTCTTGGTAATTGCGAAAATGTCGGAGACTCAGGGTTTTGAGGAACATGACGAAAAAGTTAGGAGTTAAGAGTTAGGAATTAGGAATTAAGAGTTATGAGTTATGAGTAGATAAAACCGTTCCGAGTTATTAATCATCAATCATTATCAATCATCCGTGTAATCAGCGTCATCCATTTAATCCGTGATACTAGACGTTTTTCTTCCCAATAATGCGGAAGAATATTTTTTCCAATTCAACCCAAACAAACATTAACGCACTGAAACCCATACAGATTCCTAATTCTGACAAACTGATAACATGGGTACCGAAGAAAGCTCGTAGGGGTGGAACGTATACTAACATTAATTGCAAAATGGTAGTTAAAACAACAGCTGCTAGTAAGTAAGGATTTGAAAAGGGATTTATTTCTATGGTTAGTTGGTTGTTGGAACGAATTGCTATAGCGTGTCCCATTTGAGCAATACATAAGGTAGTAAATACCATTGTTTTCCAACGTTCTGGATCGAGTCCGTTTGCACTTCCGGCTCCTCCATGAGTATGGTAATAAGCCCAATTCATCAGAATAATAGTAATAATCGCAAATATTATGCCGATGCGAATCATGTAAAAACCCAAACCGCGAGCAAAAATACTTTCTTTGGGGCTAAAAGGCGGACGCTGCATGACATCGGGTTCGGGAGGTTCGACTGCTAATGCTAAAGCTGGTAAGCCGTCAGTTACCAAATTCATCCACAAAATTTGTAGCGGCGATAGAGGTACACCCCCCATCGGTAATAAAATCGGTGCTGCGGCGATGGTAATAACTTCACCGATGTTACTACCAAGAATATATTTGATAAAGCGGCGAATATTTGTATAAACAACTCTACCTTCTTTAGTAGCAGCAACAATAGTCGCAAAGTTGTCATCCAACAACACCATATCGCTGGCTTCTTTACTGACATCGGTACCAGTAATTCCCATCGCAATCCCGATATCGGCTTGTTTTAGTGCTGGAGCATCATTTACACCGTCACCAGTCATCGCAACAAATTTATCTCGACGCTGTAAAGCTTGCACAATGCGTAATTTATGTTCGGGAGAAACTCTAGCGTAGATGCTGACATTATCAACATTTTGCTCCAACTCAGCATCGCTCATTCGCTGCAATTCTTGACCAGTTAGTACTTTATCTTCTGGTGAAGCAATACCCAAATCGGTGGCGATCGCCTTTGCTGTGAGTTGATGATCTCCGGTAATCATCACTGGGCGAATTCCTGCTTCCCGACATTCTTTTACAGATGCTCTAACTTCTGGGCGTGGTGCGTCGAGCATTCCCACCAATCCCAACCATACTAATTCTTGTTCGGATTGCTCGTCGGAATTTTCCGCTGGTTTTTCTAATAAAGGTTTGTAAGCGAAACCTAATACTCGCAAACCTTCCCCAGCCATGCGCTCGTTTGCTGCTAAAACTCGATCTCGCTGCTCTTGAGTTAGTTCAACCGCACTATTTCCCGCAAAAATTTGAGTACAGCGCTGCAAAATTAATTCTGGGGAACCTTTGGTAAACATCAAATAATTTTCATTATTCTTTACCAAATTACTAATAGCGGGATCGACATCTGGAAGCACCGAAACACCAGTATCTACCTGTTCCACCTGAGTTATAACGCTCATCCGCTTGCGCTCGGAAGAAAACGGAAATTCACCAACGCGGGGTAATTTACTATTCCACTGGTCTTGTTCGATGCCTGCTTTCCCTGCTAAAGTTACCAAAGCTCCTTCAGTAGGATCGCCAAGAATTATCCAATCACCTTTTTCCTGCTGCAAAACCGCATCATTACAAACAGCACAGGGAACTAATAAAGGTGTTACTTCCGGATAATCTTCTAGATAAATATTTTTACCATCAACTTCAAAATCTCCAAAAGGAGTGTAACCTTCCCCCGTTA
Organism: uncultured Rivularia sp.; assembly: GCA_964395005.1. GTDB lineage: Bacteria > Cyanobacteriota > Cyanobacteriia > Cyanobacteriales > Nostocaceae > Rivularia. The sequence goes on along the minus strand of CAYMZW010000181.1, from coordinate 1,550 downwards.
CCTTTAATGTATTTTGGCTGGTACAAACAGATTGCACCACCATTTTGTTTTGAGTTAATGTGCCAGTTTTATCAGAGCAAATAGTAGTTACCGAACCCAAAGTTTCCACCGCCGGTAACTTACGAATCAAAGCATTGTGACGAACCATTCGCTGAGTTCCCAAAGCCAAAGTCACCGTAATTACAGCCGGTAAACCTTCCGGAACCACCGCCACAGCCATACTCAGAGAAACTTCCACCAACTCTTGTAAATTCCCGCCACGCAGCAAACCGATAACAATTACCAGCGCTACTAAAGCCAAAGAACCCGAAACTAAAACATTACCAAGTTGAGTCATGCGCTGCTGTAACGGAGTATCTTCCGTTTCCACAGCTTGCAACATCTCAGCAATTTTACCCAACTCAGTTTTCATCCCGGTACGAGTTACTAAAACCTTGCCACGCCCTTGAACAACTTCCGTACCTTGGAAAACTAAATTAATTCTGTCACCCAGACTTGTTTCGTCAGGTAATTTACTTTCAACCCGTTTATTAACAGCTTCAGCTTCACCAGTTAAAGCCGATTCTCGTATTTGTAAATTAGATTGTTCTATCAAACGTCCGTCTGCTGCCACCTGTACCCCGGCTTCCAGCAGCATAATATCTCCAGGTACTAAATTCTTACCTTCAACATCAACTAACTTACCGTTGCGAATTACTCTTACATTAGGAGAAGAAAGCTTTTTTAAAGCAGCCAAAGCCTTTTCAGCCCGACTTTCTTGGAGATAGCCCAAAATACCGTTAAGAATAACGATCGCCAAAATTGCGATTGTATCTTTAAAAGGAACTTCACCCGGTTCCAAATTACCCGATTGTAGAGCCAGTAAATCCAAAACCCCCGAAACAATAGCCACAGCAATCAGCATCAACAACATAATGTTCTTGAACTGATCCACCAGAATTTCCCAGCTACCGCGTCCGCCAGCTTCTTCTAATTCATTCGTACCATATTTTTGCAGTCGCGATTCAACCTCTTGCGACGTTAAGCCAGTGTCTGCATTACCAGCAAGCAGTTCTAATGCTTGATCAACTTCTAAACTATGCCAAACGGCTTCTTGTTCGGGCAGAGAATGGGCAGACATGTACGTTAATAAAAGAGATGGTTACAACAAACAATCATAGCGAAAGCATTAGTTGGAAAACCATTCAATTTTTATGGGGAGTAGGGAACGGGGAGTAGGGAGTAGGGAACAGGCAACGGGGAACGGGGAACAGTTAGCAATTAACAATTATCAATTAGCAGTTTTAGCGCGGCGTGTCTGAAAGACATACATCTTGTTCGCTATATCTCTCAAGCTTCAATCGGTAATCTTCTAGCCATAACTCCTAACTCCTAACTCCTAACTCCTAACTCTTAACTCCTAACTCCTAACTCCTAACTCCTAACTCCTAACTGTTCACCGATAACTATCCCTCAGACTGAAGACTTAAGGCTAATTTTTGTGTCAGATGTTAAGTAGATAACAATTTCTGCATTGAACTATGGCACCACAAACAGAAGATTTCACTATT
>CAYMZW010000180.1:0-12655 GCA_964395005.1 uncultured Rivularia sp. | reverse complement strand
AGTTAGGCAACGGATGAAGTTAGGCAACGGATGGAGTTAGGCAACGGATGGAGTTTGGCAACGGATGCAGTTTGGCAACGGATGCAGTTTGGCAACGGATAGAATTTGGTAACGGATGCAGTTAGGAATTTAACACGACAACAACTAACAATTAACCACTAACCACTAACAACTAACAACTATCAACTTCTAACTCCTAACTCCTAACTCCTAACTATTAAAATACTTTTCGACGCAGCGCACGAAAATTTCGACACCGATTGCTAATGCTGTTTCGTCGAAGTTGAAGCGGGGGTGATGATGGGGATAGGCTAAGTCTTTTTGAGGATTTGCTGAACCTAAGAAGAAGTAACAACCGGGAATTTCTTGTAAGAAGTAGGACATATCTTCGCCACCCATTGTTTGACATTCGGGTACTATTCCCAAAGGCGTTTCTACTACTTCCTCTGCTACGCTTCTTACCAATTCTGCCATTTCGACATTATTAATTGTAGGTGGGTAAAGTCCCCAATATTCTAAGTCGTAATTTGCACCGTGAATTTCACATATACCGGCAATTATTTTTTTTACCCGTTGCTGAATAAATCCTTCAAATTCTGGATTAAAATACCTGACGGTACCGCTCATCCTAGCAGTATCGGCGATTATATTACCCTTTGTACCCGCATGAAGTTCTCCTACGGTAACTACAGCCGAATCAATTGGGCTAACGTTACGAGAAACAATTGTTTGTAAACTATTAACAACTTGAGCGGCAACTACCACCGAATCAACGGTTTGATGGGGCATTGCACCATGTCCACCTTTACCCAAAATTGTACAGCGAAACGATTCTACTGCCGCCATTAAGGCACCAGCGCGAACTCCTACCGTTCCTAAAGGTAAATTGTTCCACAGGTGAAGACCAATAATTGCATCTACGTCAGGATTTTTTAACACACCTGCTTCAATCATTGGTTTAGCACCACCTGGCCCTTCTTCGGCAGGTTGAAAGATGATTTTGACAGTACCGTCGAAACTATGACGATGCTGCTGTAAATAATAAGCCGTACCCAGCGCGATCGCAGTATGTCCATCATGTCCGCAAGCGTGCATTATTCCTTGATGCTGGGATTTATAAGATACTTCGTTCATTTCGTGAACTGGTAAAGCATCCATATCCGCACGAATTGCTAATACCCTATTCGGATTTGATTCGCTTTTATTACCTTTGATAGTTGCAGCAATACCCGTTTTCGCAATCCCAGTTTGATGTTCAATTCCCCATTCTGACAACTTTTGCGAAACAAGTTTGCTGGTAATTTCTTCTTTGAAAGCTAATTCAGGCTTTTGATGAATTAACCTGCGCCATTCTATAATTTGCGGATGTAAAGAACGAATATCAAGTCGAACCCCAGATAAATCGGCAGATGCATTTGGAAATGTGGAAACCATGATTTAAACAGTGAGCAGTGAACAGTTAACAGTTAACAGTGAGCAGTTAACAGTGAGCAGTTAACAGTGAGCAGTGAACAGTTATAAATTCTTAATTCTTAATTCCTAACTCCTAACTCCTAACTCCTAACTCCTAACTCCTAACTTAATTAAGAAGTTTTTCTAATTCTAAATCGGATGCGATTTGCGCTAGTTTATCTAAATCTTCGGGGTTTTCTAAGTAGGGTAAGCAACCTAATACGGGAATATTTGTAAAGGATTCAATTGTATCTACTGGTGCCCAATCGGCGATTTGTTCTGGTGTCATTTGCGAGCAGCAGTTTAAAATTATTCCTAAAAGCTGCACTTTGGCTTGTTTTGCTAAAGCTACGCTTGTAACTGCTTGAGAAATTGCTCCTAATCTTACGGGTACAACTAATACTGTGGGTAAACGCCATTCTCCGGCTAAATCGGCTACTGTAAATTCATCTGTTACCGGGGAACCCAATCCTCCTAAAGCTTCTACTAAAAGCAAATCGCGGCTTTGCTGTAGTTTATTAAAAGTTTGCCATACGACACCTAAATCTATTTCTCGATTTTCTTTGGCTGCTGCTAAAGGAGGTGCCAAAGGTGCTTGAAAATATAAAGGTGTTATTTCGGTTTCTGATTGCGATAGTGAAAACAACTTTTGGTAAAGTTGGCGATCGCCGACTCCCGACTGAATTGGTTTCATGATTCCCAAGCTCTGTTGGGGACGATATTTTTGTAAATAAGCAGCTAGGGCTGTGGTAAAAACTGTTTTACCCGCATCGGTATCGGTTCCAGTTATAAATAATGTTTTCAGCAATTTTAGATTTTCGCGCTTGGGGATTTTAGATTTTAGATTATCTTACCAATTACCAATTACCAATTACCAATTCCCCATGCCCAATCCCCCATGCCCAATTCCCTCTTCCTAATTAGATTCAGCTTCGGGCGTTGGCTCAACTTCCAGTTTTCTTTCCTCTGGAGTCGGAGTTGGTCTTTTTATGGGAGGAATTTTGATTGATGGTGGTTTGATGTCAGGAATTCTTGTTGGAATGCTAGTTGGAATGCTAGTTGGAAAACTTGTTGGAATAGGAATATTAGGTCGATTGGGTTTTTTCGTGGCTTGTGGTGTTGGTGTATCTTCTACAGGTGGTTGTGTAGGTTCAATTTCTTCGGGTGGTTGTGTAGGTTCAACCGATGGTGCAGTGACTGGATCTTTCAAACTGACTTTTAAAGTATATTCGGCTTGCGAAATTTCTGGAAGATTATTTAATTCAATAGTGTATCTACCAGTAAACGGTAAATCTCCTTTATAAGAGCTTACCTGCCGCGCTACATTATCAATAATTTCTTTGTTGGGGCCTAATATTGTTAGGGAAACACCATTTTCTTCAACTAAAACTGCTGTCAGTACCTGCCCTTCATCACCTCTAAAAGTATACTGAACGGTTTGATTTTCTTTTAAATTACCTTTGACGCTAACTGTATCGGAAAGTAAAAAATTTAATCGCTTGCTAAAAACATCTGGTTCGCCTGATTTGGGTGTTGGCGTTGGCGTAAGAAATGGAGTTTCAAAGGCTTGTGGCGGAGGTGATTCCGGACGCGAGTTTGACGAATTTCTGATACTTGTAACCAAAGCCAAGGAACCCAATCCCGCCAATAATACGACAGCCGCACCCACTACTATTACTGATATCGGACTATCTATAAGTGGGTCTTTTGGTGGTGGAATTACTGGCTTTGGTGGTTGGCGACGAGGTGGCGGCTCTACCGGCTGTACTGAGTTTGGTTTGCGACCGACGGCTACTGTTTGCATTCTCGATACGTCGGGTTTTGCTGCGGTAGGAGGTTGATTCAAACTATCTAATACTTCTAAAACTTCGCTGGCACTTTGATAGCGCCCTCCCGGTTTATGACTCAACATTCGACTCAATATTTGAGCAAATCGCGGATTTAACGTTACCCAGCGCTGCCAGTTCCAAGTTAATAAGTTGTCGTCAAATAACTCTGCGGGTTCTTTGGCAGTAAGTAAAACAATTGCACTCACTGCTAAAGCATATAAGTCACTACTAGGATAAGCTTGTGCCGTTTGAATTTGTTCGCTGGGGGAATAACCGGGTTTACCGACAAAAGTCTGAGGTGTTTGCAAAGGCGAACCCAACCGAGTAGCTAATTCTTTCACCACACCGAAATCAATTAATACCGGCAATTTATCGCGATCGCGCATCATAATATTGTCCGGTGAAATATCGCGATGGATGATTCCTTTACCGTGAATATAGTCCAGCACTGGCAACAAAGATCGTATCAATCGCAATACTTCACCTTCGGTAAAAGCACCACCCATCGATTTACGTTCTTGAAGTATATCGTAGTAAGTCTTTCCCTCAATATAATCTTGTACTAAAAATAAACGTTTGTCTTGTTCAAATCTTTCCCGAAATTGAGGTACCTGGGGATGCTTTATTTGATACAAAATAGCCGCTTCTCGTCCGAAAAGTTCCTGTGCTTTTTCCCAAGCAGAAGTTCCCGCCGTATTCGGTATCAATTCTTTAATGGCGCAAAGTTCGTTAAAACGCCTCTGATCTTCGGCTAAGTAAGTTCTACCGAATCCCCCTTGACCCAAAGTTTTAATAATATTGTAACGATTTTGTAATATAGTACCAGCAGTGATTGGTGGTTGCATAATTATTCGAGGAAGGTGTAACAGATAATATAAAGAATTTACTTAGAATCAATCGGTCAAACTGATAACGGTAAGGCAGTAATGCAGCAATGTACAGCAAACAGTTTACTTGCTTGCTTATTTATTTTACATTTTGTTTCATTTATGAATGTGTCAAAAGGTAGACAAATTACTTAAAAAAAAGAATTCAATATTATTCCGGTAAACAGGTAAATAGATTTATTTGGATTGATACTGCTTATCACTTTTTTATATATTTATATCTCAGTATGCTTTGATAAAAAGATACCAATATTGATGTAATAACGCCTCTGTATTTTGAGACGAGAAAATTTCTTTGGCAGTTTCTAAAACGACAAAAAGCAAGTACAATAATTAAAACAGGCTTTCCTTAAACAAAACATAATCATTTATTAAACAGAGCATTAATATTATAAAATGATTTAATTATTATAAAATTTTTAAAATAAGAGTACTTATGCTCAAGAATGTATTTAAATAAATATACTTAATATACTGGCTGCTAACTAACGATTATGCCCGCAAGTATTAATTTTCTTGCGTGATTTTCAGTTATGAAGTGCTGCAAATTCGATCGAATTGAACCCTATACAAGAATAGTATCGCGCTTAAATCAAATAAAAGCGTGATTCTTAAACTGGTATAAAATCCATGAAATAAGGAGGTTGAAGCTTAATAAGTATTGAATTACAATTATTTTCTTGTTTTACAAAAAAACCAATAATAGGTCTGGTCAGTAAAGTTAATATCAGTTAAGCTGACAGTGGTTTGTTTGTGTTTGGGGTGTTAGAAATTTACATTAATGCATAGTTTTAGGTCGGAATGTTTCAGCGCATAAATCAATGCCCTGAAACAAGCTACATCTAATTATGCACAAGTATTTAAGTCGAATAAGTCAAATATAAGCATGATAATATTGCAATGAATGCACAACGAGGATCTGCTGTGCTGAGTACTGCCACTTTAAAAGTAAAATCAGCGATAACAAGGCTATCAGATAATCATCGTCTGAGACTGTTCTCCGGTTCTGCAAATTTAGAATTATCCCAAGAAGTAGCCCGATATCTGGGTATGGATTTGGGGCCAATGATTCGTAAAAGATTTGCAGATGGAGAACTTTACGTTCAAATACAGGAGTCGATTCGGGGCTGTGACGTATATTTAATCCAGCCTTCTTGTAATCCTGTGAATGATAATTTAATGGAATTGCTAGTGATGATTGACGCTTGTCGTCGAGCATCTGCAAGACAGATAACAGCAGTAATTCCTTACTACGGCTACGCTCGTGCCGATAGAAAAACGGCGGGAAGAGAGTCAATTACTGCCAAACTGGTTGCAAACCTGATTACTCAAGCAGGTGCAAACCGGATTTTGGCAATGGATTTACACTCTGCACAAATACAGGGTTATTTCGATATTCCCTTAGATCATGTTTACAGCACCCCGGTGCTTCTAGAATATCTAGCTAGCAAGGATTTATCAGATATTGTGGTTGTTTCTCCCGATGTCGGTGGTGTAGCAAGAGCTAGATCGTTTGCTAAAAAGCTTAATGATGCACCTTTGGCAATTATTGATAAACGTCGTCAAGCACATAATGTAGCTGAAGTCTTGAACGTCATTGGTGACGTTAAGGGTAAAACAGCCGTGATGGTAGACGACATGATTGATACAGCCGGAACGATCGGTGAAGGAGCGCGTTTGCTGCGTAAAGAAGGAGCGCGTCAGGTATACGCTTGTGCAACTCATGCCGTCTTCTCTCCACCTGCGATAGAAAGACTTTCTCAGGGTTTGTTTGAAGAAGTAATTGTCACTAATACAATTCCTTTTGATGACAGTCAAAAATTCCCTCAGTTGGTAAGGCTTTCTGTTGCTAACCTTTTAGGAGAAACGATTTGGCGGATTCACGAAGATAATTCTGTGAGTAGTATGTTTCGTTAAGCAATTAATTTGAAAGATTGAATTTAATAACAAAGGATGGAGTTAACTATTTTTAATTTCATCCTTTATTTTTTATCTATTCTCATCGAATGTATCAGTTTTATAAGTTCAGGACTTACGCAAAGCAAAATTGTCATTGCGACCGAAACGGAGTGTAGGGAAGCAATCCCAAGGTGACGTAATTACGTCACTTTTGCGTAATTCCTAAAGTTTTCAAAACTTAAATATTTAAATTTTACCATCATTAATAAATTTTTAAATAAATAAGCCTAAGTTAAATTTACATACTTTTATATATCTGAACTTTACTATCATTAATAAATTTTTAAATAAACATTGGAAAATTTAACTTATTCAGGACTTACGCAACCACAACGATAAATTGAGTATTTCAGCCGTTAAGATCCCTCCAACCCCCTTAAAAAGTGGGGCTTTGCGTAAGTCCTATTATTGATATAAAGAGTAAGAATTATCTACGGGGAGCAAGATACGAAAACTATTAGTTTAATGCTTGCAACCTGTCTTCTGCGGAAATTGCTATCATGGCATTCGTCCAAGGAATGAGATATTTATTATGAGTTTAAAACAAAATTAATCATAAGCTTGTCAATTTTAGCTAGATAACTTTAATGTTCCGGGCACAATAAAGTCAGAAGTGTTAATTTCCGGATGTTTGATTAATAATCTAGAAATTTTGTGATTAATCTCCAATATTTTATCAGTTTTATGATTAATTTGAAGACTTCTCTCCTGAGAAAAAGATGAACCGCTTTGCGAATGTTTTTCAAATGCTTTACAAGCCTTTTCAACTTCAGAAATAGGAAAGCCGCAATATTCAAAAAGAGATGTTACAACTTGTTGTTTAGATGCGACTAAATCCTCATAGCGTACAGCACATATCTCCATATTTTTTCTATAAAATTCCAAGTAGCGTTCCATGATAGATAACCACATTAATGTATAAATATCAGTAGAATCTGAATCAGTAAAATCTATCGATTCAGCGTAGGTTTCTAACAAAGGAATAAACTTGGTGTATAAATTTGCATTCAGTTGTATGTTTTGGTTTTTACTAGGTGAGTTTTTCATCCAGTTGATAAATGAACTAACTGCATCTTCTGCATTTCGGTATAAGAAAATGACTTTTGCATCAGGAAACAATTTGTATATTAAGTCTCCAATTTGAATACTGAAAGCACTATGTTTCAAAACATAGGGTGAGGGATTGATTGTGGTAGTTGGTTTGCATTGAAGAAGAATACAACTGCGTAAAATTTCTGCTAGCTCATCATCAAGACTACCATTAGGTTCTCGCAGAGCGATAATTTGATCGCAAAAAATACCTGGTTCGGATAAACTAACTACCGTATCCACTTGATTAAATATTTTACTAAGTAAAGTAGAGCCACAGCGTCCAACATAGTAAATTAGTACAAGCTGCTGAATCGAATTTTCTATGGATTTTGCAAGTTGATGGCAATGTTCGTAGGGTACTGCAATCAAACGAAGAGCATATTTGTATTGAGCTTTGAAAAAGAAAGGAGTATCGGCAAGATCCATATTTTCAGGTGTTTCAACAAAAATAGCTCTTTGGTTTTGTGGATCTAGACAATATAAACTAATATTGGGATTTTCAAGAACAGTTTGAGATTCGATATTTTCTCCTTCTACATAGTCAAAATCTTGCAAGTTTTTTAGATAAATATGATCTCCAATTTGTGTTTGATGTTTTTTCTGAATGTGAAGAATTTTTGTAGTCATGTTTATTAACCAACCTAATATATAGCCGATTTCATCTAAGTGAGGTACACGATTCAAAGCATGGGATTAGGGAACAGCGGAAATTGCGGTGTTGGGGTTTCCCCAAGTGGAGCAAATTTCCAAGACAGGGAAAAGTGCTATCTTGGGGAGCCGTCATAAGGTGCGGTGAAACACTTGCTTCTCTACGCGGCGGCAGTCCCCTCGTACTGCGGGAAACTCCGCACAGGGCTGGCGAAGGGAACGTTGCGCTAATTGTGCTAATGCTTGACGATTAAGTAAACCACCAAATCTAACCATGAATGAATTTTAAAAAATGTTTGGCCAAATTACATCGTTAATCATTTCTTAACAAAGAAAATAATTTATTAGAGCGTATTTTAATAGTACTTTATTACTATAATAAAATGTATTTATTAATTATCTTGGCTTTCTTAGGGGATAATGAGTTAAAGGTAAAAAAGTTTGATAATGTAAGAAGTTTAGGAGTTTGATGATTTCTGGAGTGCATGTGAACGCAAATACTTCCAAGGTAAATAGATTAACGCCCTTAGAATCTGGTGATTTAGCAGCGCCTCCGGGTTCTCAGCCTTGGGCTAGAGCAGTGCGATTGCAAATACAGTCTCTTTTAAATGATAATGCGGGCAATGTTAAGCAGTTACGAACTTGGCTATCCGGGATGGAAGAACATTCGGGATATAGTCAGCTAACAAATGAAAATGGCGAAGCTTTTTCCTCATATGCAGATTTTTGTAAAGCGAAGCAACCTTGGGGACTCGGCTTTTCTCCAGAAGTCATTGAGCAAAAGTTAAAGGATTTAGAATTGCAAAACGAAAACATTGTTGAAGTCGAAGAAGAAAAAAGTAGAAGTTGGGGAGATATAGAGCAATATTTGCAAAGATTCTCCAAAGTCATTAATGAGTGTGACGATAATAATTCTATTAGCGTGCATCAGATTGCAAAAATATTAAATATTCATATAAAAAATGCATACAAGTGGAAAAAGCGCTGGTTAGATTTAGGTTGGATTGAACCCGCACCTGAAGAAAAAAGAGGTATTTACACTGTTTCCGATCAAGGAAGAAAACAAGTACAGCAGTGGGCGGAACAAATGCCATCTGGTGGTATTAATGAACCTTTATGGTTAACTGTTCCTCGTAGTAATCCGAAGAAAGCAGCCGAAGAGTTAATTGCTTCTTTAGAAGTTGAGCATCTCAAAGAAATTTACGAATTGATTGGTAAAAGTTTTGAGAAGCAACAGTAGTTAGGAGTTAAAAGTTGAGAGTTGGGAGTTGGTAATTGGTAATTGCTAATTGGATTTTCTCCTACTCTCCAATTCCCTTAAAGATATTTATTTCTAGCAAAATTATAAATTCTTAACTGGGAACAATAAGGCTATTATTCTTCAAAGATGCTACTCTTGAATGCAACAATTTTACAAAAGTATCGCTAACTGTATGATCGTTGGTATTGGCTGCATATAAAATTAAAGTTTCTCGTAGCTGTAAAGCTGCATCTGGTTTTAACAAGTTTGCTAATAAAAAGTAAACTCCGCGAAAACGTGGATCTCCTATATGTTGGTTCAACCTGATTTGGATTTCGTCGCTGTCACCAAGAAAGTTTTGTACTAGGAAGAAATCCATGATTTTATCGTGACGGAAATACCATTCTTGCATCGCTTCGCCGTTTTTATTTTGCCACTGACGGCTGATAACCATTTTATATTTTTGATCTTCTAAACTGAGTAATTCTTGATGATATTCTTCGGCATCCAAAGTTGTACCGTCATTCAATCGCATTTCATATACCGATGATGAAAACTTTTTCAACGGAAATGAATGTCCCCATTCTTGTTTATATTCAGCAGCCATTAAATTATATTGCTGTTCTTGCAAGCGAAATAAATCTGGTTGTTTGCCTTGTGATAGCATTTGAGCAACCAAAGTCAAATCCATTGGGTTAGAAAGTACCCGTTCGATTGCGTCTAATTCTTCTTGTGGTTGTTTATTATGAAAAGCTTGTTTGAGATATTTTTTGCAGGCTTTTTCGTATGCAGCACCTTGTACGGTAATATCTTCACTGTTTTGTAATTGGCGAGAAATTAAAAATTCTTCTATTTGTTGTTGTTGTAATGGTTTTAAATAAAATATTTTAGCCGTTGTCGGGGGTTCCCATTCCAAAGGTTGAGTAGCCATGATGATATTACCCCGAAAATAGCTTTCCACAAACTGTTTAATTTGCGATCGCGTATCTGCTGTAACTTCATTCAACCCGTCGATACAAATATCAATTGCACCGCTATAAATCAAGTTTTTCAGGAATCGGGCATCTTGTGCTTGTCCGTGTAACTTTGCTTGAATCGCTGCAATTACACCTTTTTCGCATTTACTAGCAGGTAAATATACTACTGTCTGCTGAGAAGTTTTGGCTAGATGTCGGAGAAACATTGATTTTCCTAAGCCGGAATCACCGATTAAGACAGTTTGTCCTTTGATATTTGGTATTGCTTGAGTAATTGTCAGAAATTGTTTTGAATCTCGATTTTTGACAATCCTTGATGATGAAAAGTAGGATTTTTCGGTAAAGTTATCTAATTGAGCATCCGCGAGTAAGGAAGGTTTGAATGGTTCAAATAATTTGCCACGTAGAAAAGGAACCCAGGTAAGCAGAAAGCCCACGTAACCCATACCGAAAATTTTTCTTACCCAAGGATTCCAGAAAAATATAGCTTGGATTTGGGGAGATTTGGGGTAAGCGAAGATGAGTAAAAGCCAGAAAGCAGCGTGAATGAAGATGATATTTCTAAAGTTGAAAAACCAACGCCAACCTTTGAGTTTTATGATTACTGATTCGATGGAATCGGCTTGGCTGTATTTTGCGTTTTTGAGGTTATTGTAATGGGTTTGTAGTAAAACGATGTCTTGGGGTTGCCAAGAAACGAGTTTGGTAACTCGAACGATTTTATCAGCTAAGTCTTTGCGTAATCTTAAGTCTTGGCTTGGTTGCCAGATTTTAGCGAAGAGTTGTAAGGTTTTTTTAGCTTCCTTGTGGTTGAGTTTGGTGGGGATTTTGCTGCTGTCGTAATGTGCTAGCCATTTTAGTAGGGTTTTTACTTCATCAGTGCCACCAGCGAGAAAATAGGTTCGGAAGCGCCATTTGTCTAAATCTCCTTCTCTTTGGTAGTAGTAGTAGAAGTTGTTTAAAACTAGCAGAACTTGATTTAAATTTAGCTTTTGAATTTTTCCTAAAGCCTCTCCTGCACCACTGCGAACAGTTGAATCAACTTTTTCATCTTTGACGATAGCAAGAATATCTTCAACGTAGGGTTTGGCTGCATCTCCCAAATTCCCTAATGCTGAAGTTGCAATACCGCGAATATTTGAATCAACTTTTTCATCTTTGACGATAGCGAGAATATCTTTAACGTAAGGTTTGGCTGCATCTCCTAATTTTCCTAATGCTGAAACTGCATCAAGGCGAACAAAATTATCAACTTTTTTATCTTTGAGGATAGCGAGAATATCTTTAACGTAGGGTTTGGCTGCATCCCCTAAATTCCCTAAAGCTTCTATTGCATTACTGCGAACAACTAAATCAACCTTTTCATCTTTGAGGATAGCGAGAATATCTTTAACGTAGGGTTTGGCTGCATCCCCTAATTTTCCTAATACTAAAGCTGCATCACTGCGAACATTTGAGTCAAGCTTTTCATCTTTGAGGATAGCGAGAATATCTTCAACGTAAGGTTTGGCTGCATCCCCTAATTTTCCTAATGCTGAAACTGCATCATCGCGAACAAGTGAATTAACCTTTTCATCTTTGACGATAGCAGCGACATCTTTAACGTAGGGTTTGGCTGCATCTCCTAAATTCCCTAATGCGTAAGCTGCACCAGCGCGAACACTCGAGTCAATCTTTTCATCTTTGACGATAGCAGCGACATCTTCAACGTAGGGTTTGGCTGCATCTCCTAAATTCCCTAATGCGTAAGCTGCACCAGCGCGAACACTTGAGTCAATCTTTTCATCTTTGAGGATAGCGAGAATATTTTCAACGTAGGGTTTGCCTACATCCCCTAATTTGCCTAATGCCGAAGCTGCACTACCGCGAAAGTATGGGTCAAGCTTTTCATCTTTAAGGATAGCAGCAATCTCTTCAACGTAAGGTTTGGCCACATTTCCTAAATTGCTTAACGCTACTGCTGCATCAATGCGAACATTATCATCAACTTTTTTATCTTTTACGATAGCGAGAATATCTTGAACGTAAGGTTTAGGCAGATTCCCTAAATTCCCTAAAGCCGAAGCTGCACTATAGCGAACATTATCATCAACTTTTTCATTTTTCAACAAGTTAACGGCTTTCTTGGCTATTTTCTCAGCTTGCTGTTGATTTAATTTTTTAAAATCGTATTCTCCTAACTTATTAAAAGCTAGCCATTGTACTTGGGGATAACCATCATCCATCGCAGCGACAATTCCGTTAATATGCCAGTCTTTTGGCTCCGGCTTCGCTGCTTCCTTAGCATTTACCCAAGGTAGAGAAAGTTGAAGAATAAATAAAAATGTAAAAGTGAAAACTAGAAAAAAGGAAAGCTTTCTTCTAATGCTGGTGATTTGAAACATTGTTGGGAATAAAGAGGAGTTGGGATTGATAAGAAAGCTGACAATTATTTCTTTTATACGAGAAAATTACATAATTTAAGTTAGAGCTAATCGTAAAATATAATACTTGTATATCAAACCAAAGCTAGATTTTTATGCATTTTTTTATACAAACATTATCGTTTCTTTACTTCAGTGTTAATTTTGC
>CAYMZW010000179.1:0-12700 GCA_964395005.1 uncultured Rivularia sp. | reverse complement strand
TGTTACCATTACACCGCAATCCTACGGTAAGAGAACCATTGCAGGCAATGTTGGGAAATCATCCTCGAATTTTCTTAACAGAACCCTTAGATTATGGTCAATTAGTAGGAGCCATAATGCGATCGCACTTATTGCTCACAGATTCAGGTGGGTTACAAGAAGAAGCACCCAGCTTAGGAAAACCAGTATTAGTACTTAGAGAAACAACCGAAAGACCGGAAGCAGTAAGTGCCGGAACGGCAAAACTTGTAGGAACCGACACCCAAACAATAGTAGCTAGTGCAGCACAACTATTAAGCAATCCAGCAGCTTATGACACTATGGCAAACGCAATAAATCCCTTCGGAGATGGGCGTGCTTCCGAGAGGATTTTGCAAATTGTGCGAGGTTTCTTAGGAGTTAGAAGTTAGGAGTTAGGAGTTAGGAGTTAGGAGTTAGGAGTTAAGAGTTAGGAGTTAATAATTGGGCATTGGGCATGGGGGAACATTGGACTGCTCACTGTTCACTGCTCACTGCTCACTGTTCACTGTCATCTTCTAAAGGTAATTCGATCACAAATTCTGCTCCGTTTCCAGGAGAGGAAAGGCAATATAAATTACCACCATGTGTTTCGGTAACTATTTGATAGCTAATTGATAGCCCTAAACCAGTTCCTTTTCCTTCGGGTTTGGTGGTGAAGAATGCATTAAATAGTTTACTTCTAACTTCTTCTGGCATTCCAGGACCATTATCTGCAATACGAATAGTAATTTTGTATTCATCAGATGAAGTGCGGATAGTAATGACGTTAGGATTCTTCTCAATTTCTGCGTAAGTTTTGCCTTGGTTGGATTCGTCTAAAGCATCAATTGCATTCGCGAATAAGTTCATGAATGCCTGATTTAATTGACCGGAATAACACCTAACTGGGGGCAATTGATCGTATTTTTTAACAACTTCAACTGTGGGACGTTGTGCATTCGCTTTTAAGCGGTGTTGCAGAATCATTAAAGTTGTTTCAATACCTTCGTGAACGTCAACTGGCTTTTTGTCAGCGCTATCGGTACGCGAGAAATTCCGCAAAGACTGCATAATATCGCGAATTCTATCGGTTCCCAACTCCATAGAAGTTATCATTTTGGGCAAATCTTCTAGTAGGTAATCTAAATCAATATCTTCTTGCAAAGTTTCAATTTCTTCTGGTGGGGAAGGTAAGTTTTCCTGGTATAGACTTAACAGTTGCACTAAATCTTCTATATATTGATTGGCTATAGATAAGTTACCGGCAATAAAACCAACGGGATTGTTAACTTCATGAGCAACACCTGCTACCAATTGTCCCAAAGAAGAAATTTTTTCGGTTTGTACTAATTGCGCTTGAGTTTGCTGGAGTGTTTCTAGAGATTGCTGTAACTGCTGTGACTTTTCCTGTTCCCCAGCGTAGAGACGGGCATTTTCAATTGAGATGGCGGCTTGTGAAGTTAGTAATTTGAGAATTTCCAAGCGCGAGTTTGTAAATGCACCAGTAACTTGGTTGTTTTCTAAATAAATAATCCCGGTAAACTTACCTTGGTAGAAAATAGGAGCGCACAAAATCGATTTTGGTTGTTCCCGGAGTATGTAGGAATCTTCTTTATAAATTGCTTCTTGGGTTGCGTCGTTAAGTACCAAAGGTTGCTGAGTTCTCGCAACATAGTGAATTAAGCTTAAAGGAATATCTTGGCTTTCTTCTACGGGGGTTGATTGCAATACAACTAAATCGTTATCTCGATCGTTATCAATGGCTTCGATAAATAACTGCTCGTTTTTGAGCAAGATGAGACAACCCTTTTGAGCCGCAGCATTTTCTAGAATGATAGATAGTAGCTTATCGAGGAGATTATCTAAAACGATTTCGCTGGTAATTGCTTCACTTGCTTTCATTACCGTAGTTAAATCTAGAATGCTATTGCTGTTGGTTGATGAACTTAAAGCTCTCGAAGAACTACTTACAATAGTTCCGGTAATATCTTGTTGAGATGATGTGCTGCTTTCGTTGCGGATAATTAAATTAGGATAACGTTCCTCTAAATCTTTAACCTTAGCTAAAGCACCCCAGCGAATATAACCATAATAAGCATCAGTCATATAGGTTTTAGCAATTTTATCCTTACCTAGCACCAGATAAAACTGCGCCGCTAGTTCGTTACCCAGCGCTTCCTCTTGGGTGTATTCATTTTCCTTAGCTCCGGCGATCGCCCGATCGTATAGATGCATTGCTTTGACATCTTTACCTAAAATTCGCGACTTTTCCGCTTCGACTAATTCGTACTTATGCTGAAAATTGCAGGCTGCATGATGCGCCCATTTCTTCATTTTCTTCTGATTGACGGCGACTTTTTTCAGGTATTGCTTTTGTTCGATAGATGTTACGTTTTTGTAGTTAGCAAGGAGTGCGAGAGAGTAGTAGAAATTGTTGACGCTATACATTAAGAAACCTGGATTGGTTTCTTGGTATTGTTCTATTAAAATAGCTGTTTCAATTGCTTCTGGATTTTTGTTAAATAAATAACAAAGTATAGTATTACCTAAATAAACAATACTTAAATTAGTAGTATTATCTTTTAAAATATCAATTATTTGTTCTCTATTATGATCTATATTAGTTAAATCTTTTGCATATAACGATTCTCCTTTCAAATCTAAAATTGTTTGTCTGATTGCTTCTAGAGATGTTGCTAATACTTCTACATTTAAATTATTTTTAATTAAATCAATATACTGTATAATTTGGAACTCAATTGTTTCTAAATTATTACCAATCAAAAAATTGTTTTTATTGTAATTCCAAGCACTATAACTTGCAAACTCTATATCTCCAACTTCTAAGCCACTTTGCATTCCTTCTAATAGAGGTGTTACCGTTTTCTTTGCAGGCTCTTTAAAGTGTCGTATCGTCGAATTGAATAAATAATGAACTCGACATTTGAGTGAATTGGCATTCAATTTTTCTACTAATGATATACCGAGAATACCAAATCGATAGCCCCTTTCAATATCTCCAAATTTTTGACATAGCATTGCGCCATAAAGACTGTAAGCAAAAGTAGTAATAGAAGAGTTACCATACTTGACAGATAATCTTACCATTGCCAATATAGTTAGTGGAAAAAGTAAAGAGCCTGCCTGACTAGCTGCGGGGTTAATTAACATTAATATTCGCATAGCTGCTAACTTATAAGGGTCAGTCAGTCTTGGCAAATAAGCTAAATCTTCTATTCTTTTTTTAGCTAGGGCTAATTTAGTTTTGATTACACTTACTAAAAGATGTTGTATATGAGGTTTTACTGGTAGCGATACGCCGAGAATGTTAAGAACTTGTACTCCTATTTCTAAAGCTTCTGACATTCGATTTTGCGCTACACTAGACTGGATTTTAATTTCATACACCCTAACTTTATCTAAAATACTTTTAGCTTGATTTAGAGAAATATTACATAGAGTATTTGATTCGATAAAACTACCTTGAAAATACTCTATTTCTGCTGTTTCTGTATATAAGTTAAATGTCAGTTCGTAATTACTTTGCCAGCTTTGTGGCTCTAGAAGTCCTAAACAAGTATTAAAATATTTACTTGCAGCTTCATAAGCTGTAGCTGTTTTGGCTTTTTTTCCAGCCATTAGATTGAGTTGTGCCAGTTCATCTTTTTCAGATTTTTCAGTTAGTAAATGTACACCAAAATTTAATTGATTTACAATATTTAAAATATTTTCTGTCAGAGATTCTGCTGATGTTTGTTTTAGTAATAGCTGACCAATTTTAAAGTGAGTTGCTTGTTTCTCTGATTCAGGAATAAATGAATATGCTGCTTGTTGTACCCGGTCGTGCAAGAATCTATAAGTTACTCTGGCAATATTTGATTTGATTTTTTTTGTATAAAATTGTTGATAATTTGTATCTTGATCGGAATTTTCTATTTCTTCTCCAAATAATAAAGGAATTTTGTAAGCTTCGCTTAAAGGTAAAATTAAACCAGCCTGTAATGCTGCATCTAATTCCTTCGCAGTACTTACCAGAGATTTTTCATTTACAATTGACAGTACATCTAATGTAAATTTATCTCCAATACAAGCAGCTAGTTGCAATACTTTCTGTGTAGATGATGGTAGCTTCTCAATCCGATTGGCAACTAATTCTACTACACTTTGATCGGTAATTCCTATAGCTTGAATTTCTTCAATATCCCACTTCCACATTCCTTGACTTTTCTCTTTATTAATTAAGGAAGAGAAGGGGATAAAATCGAATTTTAAAAGGTTTTCTTGGAAAAGTGCTTGCAGTAATTGGGTGATGAAAAAGGGATTGCTACCAGTTTTGTTACAGATTAGCTCAGCTAAGGTATTGACTCGTTCCGTATTATCATTTAAAGTTTCGGCAATCAACTGAGTTACATCTGCAATCTCAAGGGATTGTAAAACGATGTTATGAACAACTGCGTTATTTTTTTCTATTTCTGATAAAGTTTGAATTAAAGGATGGGTGGAACTGACTTCATTGTCGCGGTAAGCTCCAATTAACAGTAAATATTTGCTTTCAAAGTCAGCAGTTAATATTTGCATTAACTTCAATGTTGCAGAATCCGCCCACTGTAAATCATCAAGAAAGATAACTAAGGGATGTTCTTTTTTTGCGAAAACGTTGATGAAGTCGATGAAAACGCGATTAAAACGGTTTTGCGCTTCAGCTCCACCCAGTTGGGGTACTTCTGCTTGCTTGCCGATGATGAGTTCTACTTCTGGAATTACATCAATAATTACTTGTCCGTTTGTACCAACAGCAGTTAATATTTTGCTGCGCCATTGTTCGATCTGGATGCTACTTTCTGTAAGTAACTGCTGCATCAAGGTACTAAAAGCCTGAATTAATGAAGCGTAAGGAATATCGCGCTTGAATTGGTCAAATTTACCACTGATAAAGTAACCGCGCTTTTGAGTAATCGGTTTATTAACTTCGTAAACTACGGATGATTTACCAATTCCTGAATAGCCAGAAACTAGTATCATTTCACGACTTCCTTTGCTGACTCTTTCAAAAGCATCCAGAAGTTGATTGACTTGAGTTTCTCTACCGTAAAGCTTTTCGGGAATAAGTAATTGACTCAATATGTCCAATCTTCCCGGTTGGAACTCGACAATTGTTCCGGTTATTTCTAACTGTTCGCGACACAGTTCTAAATCCGCTAAAAGCCCTTTAGCTGTTTGATAGCGCTCTTCGGCGTTTTTCGCCATCAATTTTACTACCACATTGGCGATCGCCTTGGGAACTTGTGGATTTAATTGTTGAATTGCAAGGGGTTGTTTGGCAATATGAGAATGAATTAATTCTAAAGGATCGTTACTTTGAAAAGGTAATCTCCCGGTAAGCATTTCATAGAAGGTTACACCGAGCGAATAAAAATCGGTACGATAGTCAAGCACGCGATTCATTCTCCCGGTTTGTTCTGGGGACATATATGCTAATGTCCCTTCAAGTTGATTGGGGTTAGTTAGTTGTAGTTTTTCTTTACTGAGTCTTGAAGCGATACTAAAGTCAGTAAGCTTAACTTCTCCGGTTTGAGGATTGATAATGATATTATCGGCTTTGATATCTCTATGAATAATATTGTGGGAATGTAGCGATACCAGAGCTTTTGCTAACTGCACCGCAATGTTTAAAAACTCTAGCAATTCTAACTTTCGGTTGGAAAGCGCTTGTTTAAGAGACTGCCCGCCAAAATCTTCTAATACCAATACCAAACGATTTTGCTTAGTTTCCAACCTTAATACCTTGACTATGCCTTCTAAATCAAGATTTTCGGTAACTTTGTATTCGTGTTTTAGTTGAGTAATAGCATCTAAGGTAGGATAGTCATCTTTAAGGATTTTAAGAATCACTTGTTGCTGGTTTAGATGCGATGTAGCCCGATAAATAATAGTGTTGATTCCCTCGTATATGACTTGGGCAATGTCATAACCAGGAACCAAGGTAGATGTAAGCATTACACAATCCTTCCTAGAAGAGTAAAAATGTGTTTGTATATCTAGGGTTCCCCAATATTGTATTTTTTAAACACCTGTAGGAGAAATTTGCTGAAAATTTCAAATATCGTGTTACAGGATTTACAGCAAATTTAATCTTATTCAAAGTTAGTTGAACCAAAGGGTATCTAAGAGGATGTTTTGAAAGTCTAATTTAATACTTTATCTGGCGATTTAAATCGCGGCTACACAAGCAAAACCCAGCGACCTGGGTTATAAAACTATTAGTCCACGCAGGTGGGCTTTGCCTGTGTAGTAGCGGTTTTAACCGCCTTTTAAAACATCCTCCAAGCCTCTAATAAATTTAGATTTAATTTGTACTTAATTTATCTACAAAATTCTGCAAATAAAACCTCCCTAATCTAAAGGAGGTTATGGTGATTTTAATTACTCTAATAATACATTTTTTCTTAACTTTGCGTAAGTCCTATCATCACTTTTTGGTCATCAATTAACTCTAAGATTGCCTTACAAAGTGAGCTTTCGGTATCGAGGAAACCATCAATTGCGGTTAAATGATTTTTTCCAGGCTGTGATAAATACTTACCCTCAAGTCCTTTTGCATTCCATTCTTTCAAAAAATCTTGTGATTGACGATGAAATTCTGAAGTCTCTTCTTCACCATATGTAATAATAAGCTGTCCGGCTTTTTCAGGAATATGACGAATAGGGCTGTTACGAAGAATTTCACCCCAAGTCAACTGTAGAGAAGGTTGTAACCAGGTATAAGGGAAGGGCATTAGATCGAATAAACCACTAATAGCGCATCCAGCCTTAACTATATTATTTGGTAATCCATAGTTTTTTTCCCAATCTGTAGCCATCATCATAGCTGTCAAATGACCACCTGCTGAATGACCTGATACATAGATTCTATTCGGATCGCCACCAAAGCTTTTGGCATTACGATAGATCCAACCTATGGCAGCACGGTTTTGCCGAACAATTTCGTCAATGGTGACTTTTGGGCATAACTCATAATTGATAACTATAACTGTTACACCAGCACTTACAGGACCTTTTGCAACAAAGCTAAACTCTTTACTACTTAGCATTTTCCAGTAACCACCGTGAATAAATACTAAAATAGGTGCGTCTGGTTCAGATGCAGGAAAAATATCTAAATTTTCGGCTAAGGTTGGACCAAAAGGAATATCAAGATGGCAGGTAAGTTCTTCGCATACTTTCTGGCTATTTGAAATATAAAAATCAATATAAGAAGCCAAATCAAGTCCTAGTTTCTCAACATCATATTGAGCATCTAATTCAGCTTGAGTTTGAAAATTACGATATAGCATTGCGATCTACTTAAAATATGGTGAATAAATTGCAGAGAAAAGCCAGTAGCTTTTGTTATTTGTGGTAGATCGCCCTAATTCGCTTTAAATAAAAAACAGATGAGGAACAATATGCTCCTACTACAGTGATTAATTTTAATGACTGTATTACTTATTACTTCATCCCCAAAATTAACTTTTCAGGAATATTCACAATTAATTTTACTTATAATTAATAATAAAATATTATTTATTTAGGACTTACGTAAAACCCCGTAGATTAGCAAGGATTGGAGATATAAAAGCTGAAAATAGATTTATACTATTACTATATAAAAATAGCCCGCCTAATGACGAGCTAAATAAAAATATTATTTTCTATAAACTAGATTAAGCATAAACCACAGTTTTAATTTGGCGTTGCTGAATTAAGTAATAAATTATGTTTTTTGCATTTTGTATTAAACATGAAACCTGTGTAGAGACGTAGCAGTGCTACGTCTCTTTCAATGTGAAATCACATTTTCATATGTTTGTTCAGCAACGCCTTTAATTTTATTAGGACTTACGCAGCAATCACGAGAAATATAGTGTTCCAGACATTCTCGATCCCCCCAACCCCCCTTTTTAAGGGGGGCTTGCGTAAGTCCTGTTTATCTAAAACAAGGTTATGACAAACTAAATTATTGACCGACACCCGAAGGGGCAGCAATTTCTAAATTTGATATTTGTTTGTTTAGTTGTAGCTGCATAGTTTTGGGATAATCGGGTATATGAATATTGAAAAAATTTAGTAAAGGTTGAATATGTACATCCTCCAACCATTCACTAGCAAGATCTTCAATCACATGGTGTTCTGCAACTAATTTACCTTGTGAAAAGCGGCGAATAATTGGGTGAACAAATGCGCTTTCTGATGCTGCTTTTATATTTTCCTTGTGTACGCGCTCTATTGCAAAAGGATTTTTATTTGCTTTGAAAATATCTAAACCAAATTCTAAAGTCACAGTATAGTAATGATTATTGTTACCTAATTCGCTCTCATGTACATAATCAGTAGGAAGTTCTTGGTAGTATTGAGCAATATTATCTTTACTTGAGACTACAATTACATCGCATAAAAAACCAGTTTGTTGCCACAAGCCCGCACTAACATTAACACGTTTGATAATTGCATCAACAATTTTATCAGGAGTAAGGCTAATAGTTTGACTTGGTAAGTCTTTATTCTGATATTTCTGCTCCAATATATAATGTAAAGCACGGATATTGTGACGAAATCCATGAATAAAGCCGGATTGTTTTTTCTTAAAATCTCGCATATGCATTAGGACACCTGCAAAATACAAGTCTTTAATATTGGTGGATTCCCATTCTGATGTTTGTTCTGGAAAACGATTGTTAATTGTTAACTTTGGTTTACAGTTCTCATCAAAAATAGAAGCGTCAAAGCGCCAACCCGTACATACTATTACACGGTCATAAATTAAATCTTCTTTTTCTTGATGGGCGTGTGTATAGTTAAAAGAGACTATAAACTTGTCATTTTCACATTTGATATTATCAATTGTTGCATCAATGATGGCATTTTGAGATTTTAATTGATAAGTATCTAAGATATTGTTATTTACTGCCCTTAAATTTCCTACATATTTAGTTTCCCATGCCATTTTTATCGGATTTGGGCTGGCTAAATGAATTTGTGCTGTTGTGTCAACTAGAGCATCAGCAGTTTCAAAGCCAGAATTACCTTTACCGATAATTAATACTTTTTCATTAATAAAATCTTCTGGATTAACAGAAACTTCCGTATAGTTCTCGGCGACTTCAATACCAGGAATTGCAGGAACGTAAGGTTTAGTAAAACCAGTAGCAATTATCAGATGCTTTGAACAATAAACGTTACCACGGCTATCTGTAATTTTAAAACCATTTTGCTTTGATATTTTTACAACTTTAGTATCATACTTAATTTTAATCTTGAAATGATTTGCAAAATCATTTAGGTACTTTACTAAGTTATCTGCATTAGGGAAATACCGTTTGCTGTAATTCTTAAATAGCATTTCTTCACTATCACTTAGTAAAGAATTCCAATCCCATCTCAAATTTATTTCTGGATTGTCATATCCTGTATAAACTTTATTTATTGAAATAAGCTTGCGATGTACGGGATATTTTTTGAAAAATGTTCCGGCATTTTTTCCAGCTTCTAATATTAGATAGCTTCGATTGGATTTTTCTAGAAAATAACCTAATTGAAGTCCTGCTGGACCTGCACCAATAATTAAATAATCAAAGTTTATATATTTATTCATATTATTTGGAATTAAAAAAGTATTAAAAAAAATACTCACCTATAATAGGTGAGTAAATTGTTACAAAATAAATTACTGAAGAACTAATTGTTTTTGATGTTCCTTTGTAGCATAAGCAAGATATTCATCAACAACATTTGTAAAAGCATCAAAAAGTTGGTCTACAATTTCTATTGCCTGCATCCGAGTTTCTTCATTAATTTGTATTTCGTTCAGATAAGATACTACTTCTGTTCTATTTAGGTTGTGATTTATTTCTTTATCCATGTGACACATACCAAAATAACGATATTCTTCGTTGGTTATCTCACAAAGTTGTTGAGCTACTTTTTTGGTTTCATAGAAGAACACATTTCCAGTTACTTCTGCTACTTGAATGACTACTAACTTTAGAAGAGGATCGGCTTGAAAAGCATATCTTTCAAACAAAGAACAAACAAAACGATTGCTCTTAGTGCTAGGACTCCAAATAAATTTTAAGGCTTCACTGAAGCGCATAGTTTGGTCAAGCCCTAACTTTTCCATATCTTCTAAAAGCCATAACCAATGGTAATGTTCTTCATATGTATGCTTATTTATTAGCTCTTGAACTCGATCCTTTGTTGGCTCTTTTCTAAATACTTCCTTACATAGCTCTCCAAAACCCATAGCTAAAGGGGAAATAACTGGAGCAAAAGAAAGTTTTTGTCGAGGATCTATATTTTTATCTCGCAGAAATTGAAAAAATGGTAACTGACTAAATTCTTGCTTTCTGTATTCAATTAATTCTAAAATTTCTTTCATTTTAATTCTAAAAATTCTTCCATTTTAATTCTCTAATGGTAAGATACGATTCCCTAAAAACTATTTTTGTTCGGCTAAAAATTTGTTCTAGACAGATTTGAGGTTATACTAATTTAAAAACTCATTTTTCCTTGAGGATGTAATAGTCAATCAAATTAAGCACTCAAACTCAAATTTAGTCCGATCTAACTGTGGATTCAAATTAGACAACGATTAACTAAAACAGTTTATTTAACAGCATTTAGTTTTAGCCGCTTTATTTTATAACCCTAACTAATTATTAAGTTTGACAGAATAATTTTGAAATGAATAGGGGTTTAGAGTAATCTTTATTGAAATAAAAATAACTAGAGTAAATACGGACAAGTCGATCGGCTATTAACTCATACGATATGCTTTTATCTCATATCATTTTCAGAGAATATACTGAAGCTTTACTACTTTTATACTTAAAATAATTAATTCTTTAATTAACTATTATTAATTGCGTAGATAAATTCCACATCTAATTTTAGATTTTAGATTTTGCGGAAAGTTGGGGGTGTAGATTTTCTTCCCCCCAAACTTTTCAAGACAGATTTTGGATTTACACTTATTCTAATTGCAATATTTAAAGCCTCTCTCCTGCAAGGAGAGAGGTAATCTACGAGAAAACGCTGCGCGTTCATGGAGAGAGGTCAAAACTGTGCTTTACTCAATTTATGTCTTCTCTACATTCTTTACCAGAGATGTCTAATAGAAAACTGCTATATATTAAGACTTCACAGCCGCATTTTTGTTATCTTTCTTCTCTTCTTTCTTCTCTTCTTCTTCGGGTAAACCCAACATAGATTTATACAAACTCACATACTTTTTAGCGGAAAGCTCCCAACTAAAGTTCTGATTCATACCCCGTTGCTGCAACTCTTGCCATTGGGGTTTAAAACGAAAACCTTCCCAAGCTCGTACCATACAGGTATATTGATCTAAGGCTTCGTAACGGTCAAAGCAATAACCAGTACCCGTGTGATTTACTGGATCGTGATGGGATACTGTATCTACCAATCCCCCGGTACGGCGGACAATCGGTACGCAGCCGTAACGCATTGCTAGCATTTGACTGATACCGCAAGGTTCAAAGCGACTGGGCATTAAGAATGCATCACTACCAGCGTAAATACGACGAGCCAAAGCATCGTTATAAAGTATATAGCTTGCCATCCTTCCGGGAAAACGAGATGCCATTTGCCACAGTTGGGTTTCGTAATTTCTGTCTCCAGTTCCCAATACTATGAATTGAGCATCTGTATAGGATAAAAATTTATCCAAAACCTGCAACATCAAATCAATGCCTTTTTGTTCTACCAAACGGGACACCATCCCAATTAAAAAGACATTTTTGTTAACTTCTAATCCCAATTCTTCTTGTAAAGCGATTTTATTCGGCTTGCGTTTTCCTAAACTTTCGCTATTGAATTTTTCTTCAATATACTTATCTGTTTGTGGATCGTAAACTTCGGTATCTATACCATTAACAATGCCCGATAGTTTACCGCTAATAAATGACAGCAATCCCTCCAATGTTTCACCATAGTCAGCAGTTTTTATTTGATCGGCATAAGTAGGAGAAACTGTAGTTACCTTATCAGCAAACTGTACCGCAGCCGCCATCGTATTGTGTCCCTGCATATACCACGGGCACCAGGTAATTTTCTCTAAATACCAGTACCAAGGACCTTGATAAGCTAAGTTGTGAATCGTAAATACGGTACTAATATCGGGAGTTTGATGCAGCCACACCGGAAGCATTCCCGTATGCCAATCATGACAGTGAACTATCTCGGGTTTCCAGTAATTCCAACAAAATTCGGCAGCACCATTAGCAAAGAAAGTGAAGCGCCAATCCTCATCATCACCGCCATAAACTTTGCGCGGATCGAAAGCCGGATGTCCAAATAAATACAGGGGAACATCAGTGCGGGGAAGCACTGATTCGTAAACCGCAAAATCATTGAACATGGCAGAACCCTTCCAAACAGGTTCTTCAGGAATTTCCATCTTATCCGGCAG
The DNA here is from genome assembly GCA_964395005.1 of uncultured Rivularia sp. Classification (GTDB taxonomy): domain Bacteria; phylum Cyanobacteriota; class Cyanobacteriia; order Cyanobacteriales; family Nostocaceae; genus Rivularia. The sequence continues at coordinate 237 of CAYMZW010000179.1, read as the reverse complement.
AAAACCGTAGTAAGGCATAAAAATCCGCACATCATGCCCCATTTTCCGCAAAATCTTCGGTAATGCACCTACAACATCACCCATTCCACCAACTTTCGCCACCGGAGCCGCTTCCGCCGCTACAAATAGAATCCGCATTTCAGTTATCAGTTATCGGTTGTCAGTTATAAGTTATCAGTTGTTGGTTGTTAGTTGTTAGTTGTTAGTTGTTGGTTGTCGATTCACCTGGCGATTGAA
>CAYMZW010000178.1:0-12723 GCA_964395005.1 uncultured Rivularia sp. | reverse complement strand
TATTTTCTCTAAATAATAATGATTTTATAAGGCAAAATATTAGAAGTAAACGTTTTGATATTTAAGCAATATCAGCAAGAAACGCAACAACATGAAGTCTTTTAAGTAACCAATCTAAAATTTAAATCTGTCCTGCTGATAACTAATATTTAGCAATATTTAAAAATAAATATCATATTTATTAATAATATTCAAGTCATAAACGTATTTTATGATAGTTTTTATTTAAGTAAGAAAAGTAATAAAAGTAAGTTTATTGTTGTAATTTTATTCAATCAAAGCACCTGAAAAATATCTTTATTTTTTATTTATATTTATATGTCAAAATATTAAGAACAATGAATTGACAATAGTACTAATTTAGAAAATAATATTTAATAATAAGTTGAGGGGGTAAATCAAAAAGTATTACTCTTAAAGGTTCAGGAGTTATGAATGCCTAAATAATTCTGTAGTAATTTGAGAAAAAATATATGACTTGGGCAAGGTAATACTAATAAGATTGGGATTCATCAGATGACTTCTACCCAAACTCGAACAAGATAGAGAAAGATGCAACTGTCCTTAATTAGGAGTATAAGGAAAGTCAAACTGCAACTTAAGGGTAGAAAAGAAGCTGAGAGTCTCAAAGATGGTGACAGGGTAAAAATCCGTTATGAAGGAAACGCTTTTGGGGGACTATGATATTTTAGGTGATTTTTCCGATAGCCACGATTGCTATTACTGGAAGGATGGTTATAACCCTCTAACGCAAAGCTGGATTATTCTAATGGTTTTTAGCGATGGGGATGTAATTAATTATGGAGATGAAGTCTACATTGCTAACTTTTCTTGCCCGAATCAGAGACTCGCGAACGACAGGAAAAATTATGGCTATATAACTACTAAATAAAATCAATTTCTGCAAATACTAAACTGATGATGAATCAACGCGGTGTAACAATATGGTTTACTGGTTTAAGCGGTGCCGGAAAGACAACTATATCTAAAGCTGTTGCAGAAAAATTACGTTCGCAAAGCTATAAATTAGAAATTTTAGATGGTGATATAGTGCGTCAAAACTTAACTAAAGGGTTAGGTTTTAGTAAAGCAGATAGAGATGAGAACATACGTCGAATTGGCTTTGTTTCTCATCTTTTAACTCGTAATGGTGTAATTGTTTTGGTATCGGCAATATCTCCATATAGTGAAACCAGATTAGAGGTGAAGCAGAAAATTGGAGACTTTATAGAGGTTTATGTTAATGCTCCTTTAAAAGTGTGTGAGGAGCGAGATGTAAAAGGTTTATATCAGGGATCGCGTAGGGGAGAAATTACCAATTTTACGGGAATTGATGACCCTTATGAAGCTCCTGTTAATCCTACTGTTGAATGTCGGACTGATTTGGAAACGGTAGAAGAAAGTGTGATGAAGGTTTTAAATAAGCTCGAAGAATTGGGTTATTTTAGTCAGAAATTGAAGGTGGGAGTAGTTTGAGGAAATTAGATTTATTTAAACTAGTGGAAGTGAATTATTTCCAAAATATAAAGAACAATTAATCCTTGTAATATGGAAAGTTAAGATGTCTAAAGTAGTAGCTTTGTGGGGAGCACCTAGATGCGTCTCAACGGCTTTTGAAAAAACTTTTTCCCAACGTCCAGATACGGAAATACTGCACGAACCATTTTCTTTTGTTTACTACTTCAGTCAATGGCGGCGTTCCGATCGCTTTGGGGATTATAAAGAGAAGTATAGTTATAGTAGTGATGAGGTGATTAAAGATATTAAATCTAGAGTAGCTCCTGTAGTTTTCTTCAAGGATTTGGCATTTCAAGCATTGCCTTACATCAATGAAGAATTCAAAGATTTTATCGACTCTATTACAAACACCTTTATCGTGCGACATCCTCATGAGGTGCTAGCTTCCTGGTACAAAGTAGAAGGTGGGGTGAGTGAAGAGGAGTTTGGTTTTATTGCGTTAGATCGAGCATGGAGCATAATTACAGAAGAATTAGGAAAAGAGGCAATTGTTGTAGAAGCAAATCGTTTTCGCCGGAATCCAAAGCAGATTTTGACTGATTACTGCCAACGAATCCAAATTGAATTCGATCCTCGGATGTTAAGTTGGGAAGATGGTAAGGTACAGCAGTGGAATAATCGAGAAGCAGAATATCATGCTCCGTGGCACAAAACTTTAGACAACAGCACTGGAATAATTCCGCCATCAGAAAATTGTCAAGTAAATATTCATCCAGAAGATGTAGATATGGTAGAGCGTGCAGTCAAAGTTTATCAAAAACTCAGTCATTACGCACTTTGAAACGAACAGCTATTTTCATAACAGGCATATTCGTTTGTCCTAATTTTCCTATGCTCTTTTAACTTTCTTTAGTAAGAAGCAGGTACATTGAAATTGCATATCCAAACATTTTATCAGTTAGCATCCTCGAATGATCGGAAAAATTTGTAGCATCAAGGTTTACCAAGTTGAGTTACCACTGATTAAACCATATCGAATTTCAGGAGGTCGAATATTCGTAGATAAAATGGACAGCATTGTTGTCGCCGTTCAAACAAGTAATGGTGTAGTAGGTTGGGGAGAATCTTGTCCGTTTGGAAAAGCTTACTTACCGGCTTTTGCGGGGGGAATCAAAGCAGGGATAGCCGAATTAGCACCCGTACTTATTGGAGAAAATCCACTTCAGTTAGATTATATTAATCACCTTATGGATTTAGCTCTTCCAGGACATTTGTATGTTAAGTCGGCTATTGACGTAGCTTGTTGGGATATTTTAGGAAAATATACTAATTTACCTCTCTATACATTACTGGGTGGTCGATATAGCGAAAGTGCTAACTTGATTGGAGCTTTTGCTAATGGTAATCCTGAACAAATGATTGCTGATATGAGGGCGGTAAGAAAGGAAGGATATCATATTTTATCAGCCAAAATTGGTGGAGATGTTTCACTAGATGTAGCACGTATTCAGGCGATATTATCAGAATTAAAGCCTCATGAAAAGCTGACTATAGATGCAAATCGCGCTTGGCTGCCCGATGCGGCGATACAAATTATGAATTCGATATCAGATCAAACTGTATATTTCGAGCAGCCCTGCCAAACATTAGAAGAGTGTTTAGCTGTGCGTCGTCAAACCCAACATCCCATTATTTTGGATGAGTGTATTCATGATTTTCAAGACTTATTATGGGCACAAAGAGAAGGTATAGCTCAAGCTATCAGCATTAAAATTGGACGGGTTGGAGGATTAACAAAAGCCTGCAAAATGCGAGATTTTTGTATGGCTACTGGACTTCGCATGAATATAGAAGAAACAGGAGGTAGCGTAATAGCAGGTACGGGTGCGATACATTTGGCAGTTGCCACTCCTCTTAGATATCGTTTAGCCACCTCAGACTCTACTCTATTGCACAATGTCATTCCTGCTAAGGGAGGCTATGTTTTCAAGGAAGGTGCAGCTATACCTCTAGAAAAGCCAGGTTTGGGTATAGAGCCAATTATGGATGTACTAGGCGAAGCCATTGCTGTTTATACGGAGTAGTAGCCATAAATGATAAATCACCAAGAACGCTACGACAAATGGGCACCCACTTACGATATAGACGTTAAGGACAGAAATTATCAAGCACCAGACTATATTGTAGGATATCTTCTCGAACTTTTAAGCAAGCAAATAGTAGATTTTAAGCCCGAGATAAAAGTATTGGATGCAGGATGTGGAACAGGTTTAATCGGAATTAGATTAAAAAAACACGGTTTTACCCACATTGATGGCGTGGATTTTTCTCAAGAAATGATCGAGGTAGCTTATAAAACTAGAGCATATCAAACACTTATTGGCTGGTGTGATTTAAACGAAAAAACGCCATTTTTTTTACATAGTCAATACGATCTTACTATTTGTTGTGGCGTATTTTCATTTGACTTAGTAAAGCCAATCGCCTTGAAATGGCTAATAAAGGTTACAAAACCAGGTGGAATAATCTTATTAAGCACCAGAGTTACTTTCTGTCAAACTTACAACTTCGAGGAATATTATCAAAAACTGGAGCAACTAGGACATTTAAAACTAATAGATTGCAGAATTGATCGACCCTATTTAGGGAATGAGGCAAATGCACATTACTGGGTATTTACTGTTCCCGAAATTGAAAAATGATTAAAAAATGCTTATTTATAAATAACAGAGAACCATTACCAGAAGATATCTTTAATCATCTTGCTGATTTGAATGTGGTTTGGTATCAAGATTGTTCTAGTTCTTTTGCTTTAGAAAATATATTGGATACGAACAATGATACGGAAATTTTGATAACAACTTTTATGAACTTAGGTGCTACTAACTTATCTAAAGTACCAAAACTAGAACTTATACTAGCAACTACTACCGAAACCAGCTATATCGACAAAAATTACTGTAATGAACACGGTATAAAAGTTTTAAACACGCCCAAATATACGGGGTCTTCAGTTGCCGAACACGCTGTAGCTTTAATGCTTACGGCTGCAAAAAGAATTGTCGATTTTAATGCCAAAGTTAGATACGGTGACTTCAAAATATTTGAACATCAAGGTATCGAATTATTTGGCAAAAAAGTAGGCATTGTTGGCATGGGCGATATTGGTAAAAAAGTTGCCCGAATCGTTCTAGGTTTAGGAATGCAGGTGAGATATTGGAATCGAAGTCAGGTTACTACCAATTTAGGAACACAAACTGATTTCAATACATTAGTTTCAGAAAGTGATGTAATTTTCCTCACACTGCCTTTAAACCAAGATACTCGAAATATTCTTAATTTACAGACAATTCGTCAGATTAAGAAAGGAGCAATATTAATAAACATATCTCCTGATAAATTAATCGATTTTGATGCTTTGAAATTCGCCCTAGAAAATGGAATATTGTCTTATGCAGGAATAGATTTACTTACTGAGGATGAAAAATATTTTCAACTCCCAAATCTAATTATTACGCCTCGTCGTGCTTGGTACACGAAAGAATCCTTCGCACGAAGAATTCAAACTATTACCAATACACTTGAAAACTACTTAAAAAATAACCAACATCATGACAACCACTAAAAAATACAAACAACATTCAGAAGTATCGGCAAATATAGTCTCTACGAAGTTAGATCAAATGGTCGATAAGCTTTATACAGAACATGGTTTAGTTATGTTTAAAGCAGGTTCGGAATGGGAAGATATGGATCTAGATGAAATAATTTATTTAAAGCAGCTAGGAACTTATGACATTCCCGTACTCATGAAAGTAAGTGGAGTCGAATCTAAAACGGAGATGCGACAACTATTGAATGCAGGAGTAGAAGTTTTTTTAGCTCCTATGGTAGAGTCGGAATATGCTTTGAAAAAGTTTGTCACAATTACCAAAGAAGTTTGTCAGGAATATAATAAAAAATCCAGAACCGCGATGATGATAGAGTCAATACAGACTTATCATAATCTTGAATCTATTCTCAATAGTCCTTATTTTGATGAGTTAGAAATGGTGGTGTTGGGACGCTGGGATTTGGCAAACTCAATGGGAACAACAAATGTTGATGCTGATGAAGTTAAGGCAATCTGTAAAGAAATTATTGATGCAGTATTAGCTAAAGGTAAAAGTATTTCCGTTGGCGGTTTTGTAAATCCCCGAACTGCTCTTTCTGTTAAGAATGAATTACGAGCAAGTAAGCTGAACACCATTAATTTTTTGCTGGATATAAGTAAGTGTGACAATCTTTCTCAAGCAGTTGAATTAATGTTACAAGCTGAAATAGCATATTATGAAAATCTCAAACAACTCAATCCTCAAAGGGCTAGTTTTTATCAATCTAGAGTCGAAATAACGCAAAAAAAATTGATATCATAAAATATGACAACTGTATTGATATAAATAATGAAGGTCTACATATAGTGTTTTAAACAGTCAGTTTAAATGTACTTACATGAAGTAGCACTATCCATTTTATAAAAGATTTTTTCATTACTATTGAAGCTCAAAAATGCTTTACCAACCACACTTTTTTTATCGTCCCCAACTAATCTTGTTTTACATTCTCGTAAAACTTAAGTTTCTTCATCCTCTGTTACCTAAAAGTTTAAAAGATAAATTGCCAAGAGGTTGGAATAATAAGATGTTTTGGGTAGGTTTTAAGTCTGGAGGACAAAGGATATATTTTGATTATTACTGCACGATGCGAGAACCAGTTTCTTATCAACCAAAAGCAGTTGTAGCTCCAGAACACCGATTAACAGAAGAGGAGATGCGCGCCTTCTATGAAAATGGTTATCTTGAGCCCTTCGATGTGGTGTCCCCAGAAGAGATGGAGAACATAAGAGAGCATGTACTTTATTTGATCGCCAATGCCGATTCAGATATACCTGATTACGACACCAGAATTAAAGGCGTGGCTAGATCTGCCTTTAATACCAAAAACTTGCATTTGCGAGACTTGATCGTCAGAGAGCTATTTAAACAGCCAGCCATCACCGAACGTTGCGCTCAACTCTTAAGACCTAATTTGCTGCTCTGGCGTTCTATTTGTTTTCACATTCTTCCTGTTACCAACGGTACCCCTTGGCATCAAACTACTACCTGGTTAGTCAACATGAAGGAGTCAATATTGCATCCCCCCAATACAGATGACGTTTTTCAGTTAACTTGTTGGGTAGCACTTCAAGACACGCCCCAAGAAAAATCTTGTCTGAAGGTAGTTCCAGGTTCCCATAAAGAACTCTACCCAATGAAATGCCAAAGTTCAGCCGATGGTCAAGATATTCAGTTAGAGATTGACTATCAAGTCGATCCAGAAAAGATCAAGTTACTGGAAGTAAAAGCTGGGCAGTGTGTGATTTTTGTCGATCGCATAGTTCATGCTTCTACAGATAACATCACAGAAGATGAGCGATGGGCTACTGTGGGACGGGTAATTAGAACCGATACCAGGGCTTATACCGAAAAGATGCTGCAAGAAGGCTATAAGTCGGAAGTTTTCCCTAATTCAAATGAGGAACTAGATAATTTTCAAGTTGTTCTGCTCAGAGGTGAAGATGATTATGGCTTTAACAAAGTACTTCAGGAAACTACGATGAAATCTCATTCAAGTTAATTTGATGAATTTATTAGAAAAGTATAGTGTAATGGATGTTACCTTGCGAGATGCAGGATTCCTGAATAATTGGGATTTTTCTGAAAACGAGGTATTCAAGGTAGTTACAGGCTTAGATCGTGTTGGGGTAGAGGCGATCGAAGTAGGTTATCTGAGCGAAGATCCCAACAGTCTACTTACTGCTCATTGTCCTCCATCCTTACTAGCTGCCTTGAAAGAGCAACTAACCTCAGCCAGTCTGGTTGGGATGCTAAGATGCTATGAGGACAAGGTAGAGCGAATTCTAGATTCTAGATATGAATTTTTAGACGTTATTCGCATCGTCGTCAGCGTGGCAGAGGAAATTTCTTTAGCAATAACCATCGCGGAAAAAGTTAAACGATATGGATTAATCTGTAGTTTAAATTTTGCTAACTTTTCAGTCTATTCTCCTAAAGAATTGCTCTTAGCCGTTAAAATAGCAGCTCAAGCTAAAGAAGTATTTGATATTTTTTATTTTGCTGATTCTAGGGGAGCAGTACATCCCGATGAAGTGTTTTCCTTCATAACTGCTGCTCGCCATGAATGGAATGGTGTTATGGGTTTTCATGCCCATGATATGCTGGGTTTGGCAGCAGCTAATTCTCACGCTGCTGTGGCAGCAGGATGTACGATTATTGATGGATCTATTAATGGCTATGGCTTAGGAGCAGGCAATACTAAACTGTGTCATGCTCTTTCGATAGTAGAACACTACCAACAAAGAACATCTTATCAATATGAATACTTAAAACCTCTTTATAATATTCTCGATCTACCAATTTTGCCAGAGCAGAGATATCTACAATATTTAGCTGGTAGTAAAAATCTCTCAGGTTTGTGGATAGCACCTTTGTTGAAACGCTATGGTGATGAAACAATATCCTTTTTACAACAGTTGCCGTGGAAACGCTACAAAAAACTAGAAGAAATTTTACAACATGAAGAAGTTACTATTTAAATTTCAATATTCAAAATGCAAGTAATTGATTTTATTCACCAACTTAAGTTACAAGATATCCCACAAAGCATACAACGTGAAGGGATTCGTAGCTTACTAGATACACTTGGAGCTGCAATTATTGGCAAGAGTACCCAACTTTCTCACATTGTCAATGAATATGTAGTAGATACTTATGATGGCAAAGGTGCTTTTCTATGGCTTGATGGCAGGGAAGTATCTTTACCAGCAGCAGCTTTTGCTAATGGAATGACTACTGATGCAATGGGCATTTATGGCGGACATCCTTTAGCGAGGGGGACTGCTGGAGCTACCTTGTTAGCTACCTTGCTAGCAACAATTCCTTCTACTGTAACGGGAGAAGAACTACTAACTTCCTGGATTATAGGGTTTGAAATAGCTTTCAGGGCAGGTATAGCTTTAAATAAAAGAGATAGTAGTAGGTCTCATACAGCTTGTACTTGGAATGCTATAGGTAGTGCAGCTATTGCATCACGCCTGTTAAAGTTAACACCTGCTCAAACCAGACATGCCCTTGGTATAGCTGAATATACAGCACCTACTGCTCCCATTGCACGCACGGTTGCTCATCCCACTATGCTTAGAACGGGGGCAGGGTGGGCAGCGAAAGAAGCTGTAACGGCGGTATTACTTGCTCAGCAGGGTTTTACGGGTGCGCCTGCGCTGAATATTGAAGAGCAGCAGGTGACTCACATTTGGAACGATCTGGGACAACATTGGCAATTAGCTAAATACTACTACAAACCTTATACCGTATGTCGTTGGATGCAAGCCAGTCTAGATGCGATACTTGCTCTTAGAGAAAATATTAAAGAAGATTTAGAAAGCATTAAGCAGATCCAAGTATATTCTTTTGCAGTTGCAACTAAAGAGATGAGTATGGGCTTTCCTCAAAATACCGAGGAAGCGCAATTTAGTTTGAAGTTTGGCGTAGCAGCAATGTTGGTATATGGCGAACTGGGGGCAACAATTACCTTTGAAAACGCCTTTAAAGACGAGCTGGTTGCCCATCTGTATAACTGTGTCGAACCGATTGAAGAACCCCAGTTTACTGAGATTTACCCCAGAAGACGCTTAGCAAGGGTAATTATTACAACAGATACGGGTATGACTTACGAGTCTGGGGAGATTGAAGAGAAATGGGCAGCAACGGAGCCACCAACTGATGAAGAAATAAAAGAAAAGTTTTTTGCTTTAGCAAAAGATTCGTTGCCAGAAAAACGATCGTTTGCTTTACAAGAAATGGTTTGGAACTGTGTCGATATTTCAGATATAAGTAACTTACTACAGTTAATCAATCAACCTATATAAATAATTATAGAAAAATAAATTTTACAATAACACATATTTAAGAAGATAGATATAAGTCAATTTTGGCTAACATTAGAAAATGGCTCAGAATATGCTTAATTTACAAAGAGTGGAGAAACAAAATAAATGGACTGAGGAGACAGACGTTATAGTCATAGGTAGTGGATTTGCAGGTTTGGCAGCAGCTATTTCTGCTAGAGAATCAGGAGTATCGGTAATTGTTATAGAAAAGCGGAATAGGTGTGGTGGTAATTCTAGATTTAGCGACGGATTGCTAGGAACAGTAAATCGAAATTGGCGAGATGAAAATGGCCCGATTGATTCTCCAGATTTACTAATTCAAGATATGTTGCGTGCTGGGCGGGGCTATTGCGATGAGCAGTTGGTTAATATACTCGCTCATAAAGAAAATGAAGTTTTCCAATGGCTACTTGAAGATATCAAATGTTCTTTTCAAAAGCGTGTAGATAGATTTGGTGGGCATTCCGCTCCTCGAAGTCTTACACCCCTTGCTGACTCTGGTGAAGGAATAATTAAACCAATGTTAGATAAGCTTAAGAACTTAAATATCACAGTTAAAGTTCGCACTTGCTTCAAAGAATTTCTTACTAACGAAAATCGTGAAATTATTGGTGTAGCTATTCAGCCGATTAAGAAAAGTTCGGCATTTCCCCTCGAATATATCAAAGTACGTAGAGGTGTTGTATTAGCTACTGGTGGTTTTTCTGGCGATGTTTCACTGAGGATGAAATACGATACTCGTCTTGATGCTTCAGTCAATCATACTAATCTACCCGATACTACGGCTCAGGGAATGTTAGAAGCAGTAGAATTAGGCGCTCAAACCAGTAATTTAAATTTTATTCAACTTGCTCCTTGGACTTCCCCCGACGAAAAATCCTACGGTACTGCTCCAATTTTCGCTAGCTACGCTGTATTTCAGTATGGATTTATGATTGATGTTACAACAGGTAGAAGGTTTGTAAATGAATTAGCGGACAGAACAACCTGTACTGATGCCATGCTTAGAAGAGAACAAGCTTGTGTTGGTATTGCAGACGAGCGGGGTGTAAAACTAGCAGGAAAAAATATTAAAAGCAGTTTGATGCGTGGTGTTGTGAAAAAGTTCGATACTTTAAAAGCATTAGCACAAGCATATAATATTTCAATTGAAGCTTTAACCAAAACATTATTAGAATACAATACCTATGTTGATCGCAAATGCGATCTAGCATTTGGTAAGCCTATTTTAGAAGGCTCTAAACCATTGCAAGCGCCATTTTATGCAGTACGTTTATCCCCCAAAGTCCATCATACAATGGGTGGTCTTAAAATTAATGCTGATGCTCAAGTTCTTGGTTTAAACAATAAGCCTATTAATTATTTGTATGCTGCTGGAGAAGTAACAGGCGGCGTTCATGGAGCATGTAGGTTGAGTACCTTAGCAATAACCGATTGTCTCGTATTTGGTCGAATTGCTGGTTGTAATGTGGCTAAAGAAAACATTTAGTTAATAAATAGGAAAATTATCGAAAAATGAAAACAGATACAGTCTATAAAAGTGAAGAACTTAAGAATATTCGCCCTCTCACAAAGGAAGAGGTTTCTCAATTTAATCGAGATGGCTTTATTATTATCAAAAATATGTTCTCTCCCGAAGAGCTTAAACCACTCCAAGAAGCTCTCGAAAACGATTCTACTATGGCAGATTCGCAAACTGTCATTAAAGATAATGCTGGTGTAAGTTTCAAAGTATCTATTTGGACGGATTTAGGAGAAACTTTTTTGGGTATCATACCCCGTACAGCAAGAATTATTGATGCCATTGAGTTACTTTTAGGAGAAGAATGTTATCACTGGCATTCAAAAATTATCAGAAAGCAACCTGGAGACGGCAAAGTCGCATGGCATACAGATTTTTCGGCTTGGTATGAAGATGGATGTCTTTACCCTAAAGCAGTGACTTGTACTATTGCTATAGATAAAAATGATAGAGAAAATGGTTGCCTTCAGATACTTCGAGGCTCTCACTTAATGACACGTATAGAAAATGTCGTCATAGGCGATACAACAGGTGCCGATCCCGTCCGAATTGCTAAGGCTTTTGAAAACCATGAATTAGTTTACTGCGAATTAGAGCCTGGTGATGTCTTGTTTTTTCACGGCAACACATTACATCGCTCGAATCGTAATAATAGCAATAGACCGCGCACTTTACTTCATTCTTCTTTTAACGCTCGATCAAATGAGCCTATTTTCCGCGAACAACAAAAGCATCATCTGTATAAACCAATTATTAAGTTACCTGACTCTGTATTGTTAGAAGGGAATTATCTAGCTTTTGATACTAAAACATTTCACGAAAAGGAAACTAAGGATAATCCAGGAGCAGGCATATTTATACGTAAACAAAACATCTGAAGGGGTATTCAGATGAAGTAAAAAAAGAATGTGGGTTAAGACAAGAGTTGAAGGCTAAAATACTCGCCTACGCCATTATTTGGCTAGATTACGCCGAAAAAAGCTCTGCTATTCTAAATCAGTGGATATGCTTAAACACTCAATTCGATTGCTACTTCATTATTTAAAGTATAGAGAAGTACCAGTGTAAACCTGATTCATCCCGCATTTATGCAACGCCCAAAATCTTAAAAGTATTAGTTTGGGTATAACAAAGATAAATTTAACAATTGCAGCATAACTCAATGTTGGGTTGCGCTATCGCTTAACCCAACCTATGCCTATGACATAATTTTTTATAATTTTTTATAATTTTTTATTTAATTTATCTTCACATTTTTTATATTGTTTTTTATTTTTAGTTTAATAAAAAAAGTCATAAAAGCAATAAAAGTACGAAAAGTATTAAAAGTATTAAAATAATAATCTGGAGAAAAATATGATTTGCTTTTATCTACAAAAACTGAGACTTGTGCTATGCAAACGTGTATATTAAATCTACAAGTGTTTCATATGGAAAGGATATCGTAGTCATTCTCTATAGAATCAACTGTATTGTTAATGTAAACCGCAAATAATTAAAGTAATTAGTACTTATGTAAAAAAAGTAAAATATTCAAGAGTAAAATTATATGTGTATTTAATTGACTAGCTTGGAAAAATATATTACTCTACCTACATAATTATTAGTAGTAATGTTGTTCGGGTAATTGAATAAACAAACAAGAGTAACGGAAAATGCTTTCTTAAACAATGTTAAGGAAGCGCAGATTCGTTATTCATTGTTAGATGCGTCCTTTTCCAAAACTGCTATAAACAGCATCACTATATATAGAAAT
>CAYMZW010000177.1:0-12834 GCA_964395005.1 uncultured Rivularia sp. | reverse complement strand
AAAGTGCGATCGCCTCTGCAAAAATTTCCCCTTCACAAATAGCTGCTATTGGTTTAACTAACCAGCGAGAGACTTGTTTATTATGGGACAAAAACACCGGAAAACCTTTACGTAAAGCAATTGTATGGCAAGATAGACGTACTGCTCCCCTTTGTAATCAATTACAAAATCAAGGTTTATCACAAGAGATTTATCAACGTACTGGATTAGTTATTGATGCTTATTTTTCTGCTACAAAACTTTCGTGGCTGTTAGATTCTGTTGCTGGAGTCGATCTAAATAATGTTTTGGCAGGAACAATTGATACTTGGGTGCTGTGGAATCTTACCGGCAGAAAAGTTCATTCAACAGAACACAGCAATGCTAGTCGCACAATGTTGATGAATTTGGATTGCGATTGGGATGAAAGGCTATTAAATTTATTTAAAATTCCTCGTCATATTTTACCCGAAATTCAACCCAGCTTTGGTGATTTTGGAGTTACCGATCCAGCTTTACTAGAAGTCGAAATTCCTATTACCGCTATTTTAGGCGATCAACAAGCGTCTTTATTTGGTCATGGTTGCAATACTCCCGGTTTAATGAAATGTACTTACGGTACTGGTAGCTTTTTGGTTGCTCATACTGGAAACGAAATAGCGCGATCGCAAAGTCAACTTTTGAGTACGGTGGCTTGGACTCAACTAAATCAAGATGGTTCTTTAAAAATCAGCTACGCTCTTGAAGGCAGTATGTTTACTAGTGGGGCTTGTATTCAATGGTTGCGCGATGGGATGCAATTAATTGAAACCGCCGCTCAAACTGAGACTATAGCAGCTCAAGTAAACGACAACGGCGGAGTATATTTTGTCCCTGCATTGAGCGGATTGGGCGCACCTCATTGGGATATGAGTGCTAGAGGTGGTTTTCTGGGAATTACTGCTGGTGTCACCAGAGAACATATGGTACGTTCTGTATTAGAAGCAATTGCTTACCAGGTGAAAGAAGTTGTAGACGCAATCAATACATCTAGTAACATTTCTATTGAAAAGTTAGCTGTAGACGGTGGTGCTTCCAATAATAATTTTTTAATGCAGTTTCAAGCCGATTTATTAGGAATTGCGATCGAACAACCAGCGATGCGAGATACTACAGTACAGGGTATTGCCTTTGCTGCCGGTTTAACAATAGGTTTATGGAATGATTATTCACAATTGATTAGTCAAAGAAAAATCGAAAAAGTATTTGAGCCGAATCTTGAAAATAGTAATATTCAAGATAATTATGCTACTTGGTTGCGTGCTGTTGAGCGTGGAAAGAATTGGGAACAGTGAGCAGTGAATTATGGTTCTTCAGTATTTGGTATGCTAACCTGCGGAGTCGCAAAACAACAGTAGGCAGAAGTAAAAAAATAACTTTATAACGTTATTAATGTGAATAAATTGCTTTGAAATATTTATTAAAGATTAAGCATACTAGCAACTGAAAATCTATAATTATTTACAAGTAATATTTTTATAATTTTACTTATTTGTCTACTGTCTTTCTTTTAAGCTGTCTTGAATTGACTCTAATATTCTTCAGCCCAATTTGCGACCAAGGATTCTTATAAAGTCGAAATTTTTGTTTTAAGACTAACCATAAAAATGGTAAATCATCGAGTAAATACCTTTTCCAAAGACGGTTAGGTTCAGATGAAAGTCTGTACAACCATTCCAAACCAATTTCACTCATCCATTGAGGTGCGCGCTTCATATTCCCTGATTCAAAATTAATTGTTGCGCCAATCGCTAAGAAAATTTTGACGTTTTTTAATTGATGTTTAAATTTATCAAGCCATAATTCTTGTTTTGGTGCCCCAACACCAATACCTAATACAGTTGCTCCTGAATGGTTTATCAATTCAACAATTTTTTTGCATTCTTGCTCGTCATATTCAAAACCAAAAGGAGGTGAATAAGTCGCTACAACAATATCCCTGCCAACCCTTGAATTTATTTTATTCTGAGCGATTTTTGCCGTTTCTCCCAAACCACCTAAGAGAAATATTTTCATGTTCTCGTCATCTTTGTAATAAGTATAAAAAGCAGGAAAAAAATCTGAACCAGATATTTTTTCTTGAATAGGAGTACCTAAAAATTTAGATACGTACATCAAGATTTTGCTATCGCAAACGACATAATCAGCTTTTTGATAGGTAAGATAAAACTCATAATTTTTCTGTAACTTCATTAAATGGTCTACATTTGGAGTAAATACCACACCACCGTACTTAAGCTCTTCTAAAAGCTGTGACATGGTTATATTTTCAATACCTACATTAAGTAAATTTACTTGAGTCATCTTTTTCAGGGGGATAAAAAAAACAATTATTCCAAGCACTCTTTGAATTAACACAGAAGCGATACAATATCTTGCACCACAGAAGAATATTTTCTGGTGCAAGATTTGAAAATGAAAATTCTCTATTAAGCCGAAACCGCTGGCTTATTAAAAGCGAATTTCAACGGAGAGAGTAAACAGAGTACGTAAGCCGCACATCCAGTTAATAGAGTCTTACCAGGTTCTTCTAAAATAATCCGCCAGTGATTGGCAAGAGCTTGATTAAACAACTTCACAGCAGTGATTCCATCACCCATACTTACCAGACGACGGACTGTATAACGTAAATGGTAAGCCCTGGCGACTTTTTCGCAGTGGAGCATAATATCTGGAGCATAAGATCGAGTCTTTTCTACAACTTTTTCTAGAGCTTCTAACTGTTTGAGAGCATTCGCAGAAAGTCCAGAAGAAGAGAGTCGATATAAAGTCAATGTTTCAGGTATTCCTTCATGCCTCCAACGAGTCTGAATTGATATTCGTAACCAGCATTCAATATCTTCAGCTCGACGTAAGTTTTCATCAAAATAATAGTCTTCTACAATACCGTATAGATTATCCTGACATTTGATATCTTCAAATACTTCACGTCGAATTACCGCAGTAGAACCATTACCTACAGGATTGCGACAAAGCACATAGGATGGTGTAATGTCGTACAGCTTGCGGGGCTTTTGATAAAGTCCGGTGTAATTCCCTTTTTCGTTAATAAATGCAGAATAACAA
Organism: uncultured Rivularia sp.; assembly: GCA_964395005.1. Taxonomy (GTDB): domain Bacteria; phylum Cyanobacteriota; class Cyanobacteriia; order Cyanobacteriales; family Nostocaceae; genus Rivularia. The sequence continues at coordinate 9,750 of CAYMZW010000177.1, read as the reverse complement.
AAGCTGATTCCCACAGTAGGCGAGCTGTTTAGGTGGTGGACGTGTTTTTCAATTTTTTCTGGCAACCAGATATCATCTGCATCCAAGAAAGCCAAATAATCACCGCTTGCATGACGAATACCTGTATTTCTTGCTCCTGGAAGTCCTCTGTTTGCTTGATGGATAATTTTAATTCTTGAGTCTTTGAACAGTTTACAAACTTCTATACTGCCATCAGGAGAACCATCATCAACGACAATAATCTCGAAGTTTTCATAAGTTTGTGACAGCACGGATTGAATTGTTGCTGCAACAAATTTTTCAGCATTATAGACAGGAATAATTACAGATACTTTTTTCATTTGGAAATTAGAATAGTTGCGAATAGAGAATACTTTTTCGTAAGTTATGCCACAGTGCGATCGCGATGAATATTTTGAACATTATTAGCACGTGATTTACTAATAATTTTTAATAAAAGTTGAGATAATGTGGGAGACATTATTTTTTTGAGCATTAGCTTTACTAATAACTTTTGAGTTTTGAGCTTGAGTAATATTTTTGGATATATTTTCAAAGTTTTAAAAAGCGTTTTTTCTGCTTTTTTGATTGCTTTGATATCAGATGTCCTCGTTAAATAAAGTTCCAAAGAATATTCATAAATAGAGGCTATACTCTGATTTTTAAGAGCTTGTAATTCTCTTGGCAACGATCTAAAAGCCCTTTCAATCACCTTCAGTTGACATTCTTCCATAAACTCAACTTTAGAAGACATAGAACTTGAAGATAAACGATAAAAAATTTGTGGTTTAGCAACCACAACAAATTCCCAGTTTATAGCTAACCTTAGCCAGTAATCCCAATCGGCTGCTCCCGAAACAGCAGGATCGAAATCTCCTACAGATTCAATAGCTTGTCTCCGAATTAGAGGATTTGAACCGCTAGCAATAAAATTATCAGTTAATAAATTAGGAAGAACATTGCCTTCAAAAAATAATTTTCGACCTGTATGACAATATTCCTCCGTTTCTTCCATAAAATAGGTCCAGCTATAAGCAACACCTGCTCTCTGATTTTTTTCTAAAGCTTCTAACTGTAATTCGAGTTTATCTGATGTCCATAAATCATCAGCATCTAGAAAAGCAATATATTCCCCGGTAGCATGAGTAATACCACGATTGCGAGCTACAGATAAACCTCCATTTTCATAAGAAAAAATTTTCAAACGCTCGTCATTTATTTCTTTCAATAACTTCAGACTTTCATCAGTTGAACCATCATTAATTACAATTAATTCCCAGTCGGGAAAAGTTTGATTTTGGACGGAATTAATTGTTTGTAAAATAGTGTTTTCGCCATTGTAAACAGGAATAATTACAGAAACAGTTGCCATTTTTATTTACCTATGATTAGTTGACATCAAAACTTTTATGGAATATCTCTATTGATGCGCGGTATTCCAATTGGAAATAAGAGATTTTCCATAAACTGCTGCCATTGTCAAAACAGTCCTCCGAGGTTCTCTCAAAATTATTTTCCAATCACTTTTCAAAGCACGATTCATAAAGGATAAACCAACTTTTGCAGGAAAATTACAGCGAATAGTTCTCCGCGCTAAATAGCGAAGAAACGTAGATTTAGCTTTGTAATAATGTTGATTTACCAGATTAGGTGCATAATTTGTAACCTTATCTATTAATAAATTCCAGGATTCTTCCATTTTATAGAGATCTGAAGATAAACTACTTTTGGAAATTCGATATTGTGTTAAGACTTGGTTTATTCCTTCAATTTTCCATATTCCATTACAAGCAACTCTTAATAGCAACTCTAAATCTTCTAAACTTCTCATTTGTTCCTCAAAATTACCAACTTGTTCAAACACTTCTCGTCTAAGAATAAAATTAGAAGGTGTGATAGTAGGATTTTCATATAATAAGTATGCCGGTTTTATCCCATTTAGAGGAGAATTTGAAAGATAACCAGTCAATTCTCCATTAGAAGTTAAGAATTCAACCTTTGCAAAACTAACACCCACCTGAGAATTATGATGCAAATGTTCAAAATGGCTAAATAATTTATTAGGTAACCATAAATCATCAGCATCAAGTAAAGCGATGAACTTAGAATTAGCAAGTTTTATTCCTTGATTGCGAGCGGAAGCGACTCCTTTGTTACTTTGTGAAATCAGTTTAACCCTATTGTCTAATTGACAATAATGATTAGCAATTTCAGCAGTATTATCTGTAGAACCATCATCAATAATTAATAATTCAAAATCATCAAACGTTTGAGCTAGAACCGAATCAATAGTTTCAGATAAATACTGAGATGCGTTATAGGCTGGAATGATAACGGTAAAAGTTTTAGTCATAGTTAATTTATTTTCTGATGATATTACATTCTTGGATTAGAAGTTGCGGTGGCTAAACGAATTGGTTTAGTAAGAAATTTCGCAATCTTAGGAGACAACAACGTTATTATCAATATTTTTAATAAATAACGTTGCGTTCTTCTTTCTAATAAAATGCCAGGGTAAAAACGTATTGCTTTCCATAATTTATCAGCAGCTTGCGCTATCTGTTCGGTATTATTAACGTGGGCTAACTGCATACCAGTTAAATACTGATAAGCGTTAGCTAAACACTTATTTTTTAGAGTTTGAAATTCGGGAGGGGCTGCTTTCAATGCTCTGTTCAAAACCGTAAGATAAGCCTCCTCCATGATATCCACTTTAGCAGACATAGATCCGGAAGAATGACGATAGAGAATTTGCGGTTTGGGAACCACAGTAAAATCCCAATTAGATGCTAATCGAAACCAATAGTCCCAATCTTCACAGGAAGAAAGTGTAGGATCAAATTGTCCCACTGACTCTATTGCTTCTCGACGAATCAGAGGATTTGAACCATTAGCAATAAAATTACAAATTAACAATTCACCGTAGACATTTCCTTCAAAAAATACATTATTTCCAGAATGAAAAATATTTCCTGTTTCATTCATATTTAAAGTCCAACTATATGCAACACCTGCTTTTGGATTTTTTTGAAGTGCTGCTAATTGTAATTCCAATTTATCCGGTGTCCATAAATCATCAGCATCAAGAAAAGCAATAAAATCTGCTGTAGCACGAGAAATACCGCGATTACGAGCTACAGATAAACCCTTATTTTCATAAGAGAATACTTCGATTCGAGAGTCTTTTATTGCACTAACTATTTCTAAAGTTTTATCAGTGGAGCCATCATTAATAATAATTAACTCCCAGTCTGAAAAAGTTTGCTTCTGAACCGATTTTATCGTATCTAAAATTGTAAGTTCGGCATTATAAGCAGGAATAACAATAGATATTTGTGTGACATTCATAACTTCGATTTTTTAGATTAGACAAAATTTATTTTGAGTTGATATTGGTAGCAGTTTTAGTATGTTTTGGATTTCCTTAAAACATATTTGCTAACGTAGATAGTGAAGATAGGTAATGCAACTATATGAGAAATAAGTACAGATACCGCTACCCACAAAATTCCCCATTTAACTGCAATTAACAACCCAATAGCAAAGATAACTGTAAAAATGATATTCCAGTAAAGATTTAGGTGAGTTTTATCAACAGCTTGTAGTAACTGTCCAGCAGCTTCTGCAAAAGGTCGCGGAATGGCAGACAAACAGATTATCATCAAAATGGGTATTGCTTTTATCCACTTCTCACCAAAAACTACTGGTACGTATAACGGTGCTAAACTAGACTGTAATAACACTAACGGTATAATAATAAAAGCCATTGTTTTTAGACTATTATAATAACGTTTTTTCAGTTCTTTAATATTTTCTCTAATTTCACAAAGATGAGGGAATAAAGACCAAGTTAGCGAATTGATAACATTTAAACTGATTCCTATTCCAGCATTAAATGCAAAATAATATATACCTAAAATATCAATTCCTAAAAAACGTCCAACAATTAGATAATCTAGATTAGCTCTAAGTTTACTCATAATTTCTACCCCTAATAAATTGAAGGCAAAAATTGCTATTTCTCGCCAACGATGTAACGAAAACTTTTTTTTAGGTCGCCACTTGTGATTGATAATATTAATGATTAACCAGATAGGATTAGTCAAGATGATAGGCAAAACTATTGCCCACATACCCATACCAAGCAACGCCATAATTATAGTCATAATGCTTCCAATTAAAGACTGTAAAACATTACATAATGCAATTATATTTAGTCTATTTTCTCTAAAAATTAATGCTCCTTGAATAGCATAGAAAGGTAACATTAAATAAACTGTTGCAATCACACAAATGGGTAAAATAACTTGATTATCTCCATAAAACCACGCAATAGGAAAAGCTACTAAACACTGAATTATAAATAGTGCAATACATAAAATCCAATTCATCCAATAGGCAGTATCACATAAAATATCAACATCCTCTTTACTTGCTTGAATTAACTTAGAGCCGATTCCCCCTCTTAAAGTAAAGACATTCGCAATTTCATTAGTGGTTAAAACAACGGCTACTAATCCATAATCGTAAGGAGTAAAAGCGCGGGAGATAACAATAGTTGTTCCCAAACGGAAGATTCTATTTGCAAATTCTGCTCCTCCCATCCAGCCAATATTGCGAATATATTGACCAGAAAATTTATGTCGAAGTTTATTAATTAACATCAATATAATTTGAAATTACTCATACAATTTTTAGTTACTAACTGCGAATACTTCAGACTTAGATAAGACCTCTTGTTTTTCTACTTGAAATGAAGCTCCAATTATAATTAATCCAGGATAATAAAGATAGGCTATTACCTCTTGATTATCGGTAAATGTAAACATAATTAATGTTAATAAAAAGCTCAAAGCTACTTTAGCGTTAGTATTATTTTGTGCTTTAATAAGCAAATATAAAAAAGTAAATATCACTGGAATCAGGAAAGCAAAGAAACCGACTAATCCCTTAACAAATAGAAGACCTATCCATGTATGATGAGAACCAATAGGCATATTAGCAGTTGCTTTAAAGCCAGGTTCTAAATGACCGTGACCCCATATAGGAGCTTCTTTAAAGCGTTCTAGTCCAATTCTTGCTAAAATCTTACGTACTCGTGAAGAATCTTGTCTAGAACTAGTGAAAGTATCTTGTAAATTTCTAATTAATTCAAGAATATAACTAGATAATATTCCGAATATAAAACAGCTAATACTAGATATAATTTGAAAATATGGACGATAGAAATTTGTTAAAATCCAAACCGATATAATGACTATAGGTAAACAAATAATCGCTGTCCTTGATGCAGTTAAATAAATCATAATAGTACTTGATATAAAACCTATCCAACGCCATGTTTTATTCTTTTCTTGAAGTGCAAATAAGAAATACATTATACCCAGCAAAGCTAAAGCTGGTGCCCAAGGAGCAAATAAAGTTAAACGGAATCCATCCCAAGAATCGTATTCTTTAAAGTAAAGCACTACATCATAATAAATTGAACCATTTTGAGTAATTCTTTCTAAAGGCGAAGAATAGATAAGACTAGGTATGCGTAATAAAAATGCTCCATAAGAAATAGGAATTAAAAATAAACTTTGTAAGCACAGCCAACAAGTTGCTCGATAAATCAATTCCATACGAATATTTAAACAGCAACCGATTAAAGGAAATAATGCCAATAGTGCCCATTCTCTAGCCCAATTTAATAATCCTCTAATAATCCCTTTAGTGTCATAACCAAAATTAGTTAACCCAACGTAAGTTCCTACAGCCATTACCAACATACAAATAATCCAAAGCCAAATAATCCAAGGAATTTTAATCTTCTTATTAATAGGGGTTTCTGGTGTTTGATGCCATAGTTTAATGCATAAGTAAAAAAGTAATACCCAAGCAATTGTAGAGTTGACAATATATAACAAACCAGAAGCATAGAGAACATAAGTACTGAGGATTGAATACCAAATTAATCCTTCTTCAAAATTATGGGGTTTCATGATTTATTCTTTACTTCTATGCTTTTTGACGAGTTGTTATTGGTTGAATTATTATTTGTGGGAAATTTATGTGATTTGGAGCGTAAATATATTGTCAAAATTGTAGTGGTAGAGAATATTGAAGCTAATGCTGCACCTAAGAGAACAAATTTCTTTTTCGGAGAGCTTGGCTCTTCTGGTAAATTAGGCTCTGTCAAAAGTTGAATTTCTGGATAGGAACCGTAAAAATTTGTTTTATTAACATCCAAACTAGCTAGAGTTGAAGAATATACAGCTTCAGCTACTTGCATTTCTCGTTTCAAGGCTTCCAGGGTGGATTTATATTTAGCCATTGTTTGGAGTCTTGTTTGAAGTTGAGCCACCTGATTATCTAACTCCTTGATGGTTGCTTTCGATTCCTTCTGCTCGACTCCGGCTGTTACTATACCTTGAAGAAAAGTCTGTTGAATACCATCACCGCTGAGTTTATTCAGAGTTTGTCTCTCTATGGGATAGCCTAAAAGAGATTGACTGCGTGCTAATAAAGCTGCTAAAGCTAAGTTTTGTTTTGTTTGTGCATCAACTATAGTAGGATGACTGGGAAGAAATTTAGATTCTAGAAGAACTAAATTAGATGTGACATCACTATAATTCTTCAAATGCTGTCTAAATATTTGATCTGATTGCAATATGAAAGTTTTGGTAGCTTCCGGAGCCGATATATTGAAATTGGTTGATAATTCCTCTAAACGAGTACTACTTTGTTGTTTTTTTACTGCTGCTTCATTTTTCTGCTTACGTAATTGTTCTAAATTATTGGCCACTTCTTCAAGCTGTGTATCCGTAACTAATCCAGAACTATTTCTAAACTCGAAAAAACGCTTTTGAGCTAGCTCTAATTTTTGCTGAGAATCTTTTAGGGATTTTTCAACTTTATTTTCAAGTTTTTTTGATTCGTTGCTTCTAAGAGTATTAAGTCTTTCTTGAAAAGCTTGGAAAAAAGCCAATGATTTAGCTTGTGCTTCTTTGGGAGTATTGCCTACAAATTCTAAATTCATTGCTGTAGTTTTATCTAATATATTAATTCGTGGTTTCCCAAATTCCTCTAAAGGCATTTGCATTTTGGCAGATGCAGCTTCTTTAACTGTAGAACTTTCCATAATCAATTTGTAATTTTCCCTTGGATCTTGAATCTGATTATCATATGGAGAAACAGGTTGAGAGTATGCAGTTCCACGTTCGGGCAAATTAACATTTGTGTATGAAATAGTTCCAGGTAAAGATAGAGAAAAGCTACTTTTATAGACTTGTGCGGAATTTTTAAGATAGAAGATAGCTAAACCCCACATACTAGCATTACTAATAACTAATAATAATAAGTAAACTATCCAATTCTTTCTCTTTTTATATATTCTTGGAAATGATTTTGACGCAGAAATTAGCTCTGTCATACTGCTTAGATTTTTTTCAGGAACTATTTTGGTAATTTAATAAGATTAACTTTAGAACGCAAGCACTTTAATAAATATGCTGATTTGATAGTTTCTCAGAAAAATTTTTCAACATTAAAAGCTGGAATAATTACATAAATATATGTCAATTTCTTACTTGGATCTTCCAAGTAAAGTTATTCTGACACTATATAAATTACATATCAACATACATTGATATATGGTTTGTTACTTTAAATAAAAAGATTAATAAAGCATTAGTATCATTAGAAATGATTGCGCTATTTTTAATCTTTCCCTACTATTTATTGAGAATAAGTAGGTCCTGAAAATATAAAAATCTCTGTAATGTAAGGGTAAGTCCAATCTTAGAAAACTGATTACTTTTTATAACCGTTATTGGTTTATTTTGCAGAATCCAGACACCATAAAATTGAAGCGTTATCAGCCTGTAAATACAGTTGTTCATTAGTAATAGTTTACCTGTAAATGGGTTTAAGTAGCAAAGACTAAATGATTTAAGCTGACAAAAACGCATGGGGAAAGTAGCATTTAAAATTATTAAATGCAAAGTAAATGTCATAAATTATAACTAATTCAAACTCTAGTATGAATAGATATAAGACAAATTTTTAATCATAAGTATGCTAAGCAATGTAGTAACTTATATTGCTTAATAGAGATTAGGAAACACAATAACAATAGATAGAGGAGATTATTATTCTAATCTCAAAGAACACACTTAGCAAACAGAATTATTATCCAACGAGAAATAGAAGAATCCGGAAAAACGGAATCAATTTATTTTTTTCTCAACTTACACTGAATTAAGCGTTGCCTATAAACTAAATGACTAAACTTATCATTTTAATTTATACATAGCATTACGTTGCTAAAAGCATCTATTCGTAGTAAGGGTTTGCATCATGATTTATATTACACACATATATATTTGTTTAATAAGTATCTAATTATACATTTTCTATTTCAAGAGATTTAATCCAGCAATAATCAAAAAATAACAAAAACAAAGTAATAATACTTAAATACAATGAAGCATAGAGCTTGAAAACCTTACTGGTAAATGACTTTAGATAACGCACCACGATGCTCTAAAATAACTTACGTTAATTGTTTATTAAGATTCTCCTCAGTGTAAATATGGTACAAGTTGACTATTGATACCCTATTTTGTTTCCAGTTAAAAGTTTCAGAGCTTAAATTTCATTGAACTCACGTTAATAATTAAATCAAAACAGGAATGGCTGCAACTGGCACTCTTCTATGGTGTGCGAAGGCTTCCCTCCGCCTAAAAACTAAGCTATAAACATAGCAACAAATGTACCAAACCCCACTTTTATTAATGTGTAATAGTGCTTACACAAATCCAAATTTATAATGCAAAAACCCAAAAAAATCTAATAACTATTCCCAATGCCCAATGCCCAATGCCCAATTCCCTATCCCCAATCCCCAATCCCCGTTAATCACCACATCAATATTACGGCTTTCCCAATACATTTAATTTTTCAAAAATAAATTTTCCTGATATAATCCGTTTTGAAAAAAACAAATAAAAAATTTAATAAAAAACCAATTATTTATGCCGTCTTTCAGCGATTTGGAAATGTTGAAAAACAGCAACATCTGCTACAAAAATTTTTTTCGGGAATATAAAGTTTTTGACAACTTCACAAAAGTTTTTATGAGAAAAATAAAGACAGAAAAGTAAACTAAAACTGTCTTCGGATTTATTTATATGGTAGCGCTCAACGAGAACGCACAAAAACGTCTTACTATACAAACTGTTGAAATTGCTCCAAACACAACTGCGATTCGTAGTCTCGATTGGGATCGCGATCGCTTTGATATCGAGTTTGGATTGCAAAACGGCACAACTTACAATTCTTATCTGATTCGCGGCGAGCGTACAGCTTTGGTTGATACGTCTCACACCAAGTTTCGGGAACAATATTTAGAAACTCTCAAGAGCTTGGTTAATCCCAAGGAGATTGATTACATAATTGTTAACCACACTGAACCGGATCACAGTGGTTTGGTGGAAGATGTGCTGCAAATTGCTCCTAGAGCAACTGTATTAGCTTCTAAGGTAGCGCTACAGTTTCTGGAAAACTTGGTACACGATCCGTTTTCTAAGCGAATTGTTAAGACTGGTGACAAGGTAGATTTAGGTGACGGACACGAACTAGAATTCGTAAGTGCGCCTAATTTACACTGGCCCGATACTATCTTCAGTTTCGACAAGAAGACTCAAACCCTCTTTACTTGTGACGCTTTTGGTATGCACTATTGCAGTGACGATACCTTTGATGTCA
>CAYMZW010000176.1:0-12996 GCA_964395005.1 uncultured Rivularia sp. | reverse complement strand
CAGCCTCGTTTTGTTTGTCACCGCGCTACCGTTTAGATGATGAGTCACCTTGGTTGGAAGGAATAGATCCCAGCCGTCATTATTGGATAAATGTAAATGGGGAAAGTAGCTTAACAGTGGCAATTCCCGGACTTTTGGTTTCTTCTATAGATGAAATCAAGCAGGCAATGAAACAATTTCGATCGCTTCAACCTGGCGAAAAAATGACTCTAGAAAGAGTTGCGAGTAGTTGTATAATTCACTGTATTAGCAGTAATTGCTACGCCGTCGAAATAGAAACACATAGTGCCCCAGTTTGGCATTTATTCGATCGTGAGACTTTAGATAGTTTACTAATAACTGCCCATCCCGATTGGCAATGCGCTCCCTCTGGTATCGAGTTAGGGCGAAGATTATTATTACGTTCTTTGCAGCAAGCTACAGCAACTAAAAGTTAGGTATTGATGATTTTTTGCATTGACTTATCAAAAAACTGCTTAATATCTGTTAATTTTCGTTGATTTTAAAATCTTATTTTCGTAAGGAAAGCAATTCTTGCGGAGAAGCCAAAAGTTTAATTTTCACATCCAAAATTTGAAGATTTTCATTTAGGATAAACAACCAAGATACATTTACCGCAAACCAAGGAGTTTCAACTTTACCCGCAACTTTAGTTTGAGTGAGGCTGTCTTCTAATGCTTCGTTTTTACCTTCACGAGGGCAAGCTTTAATATCAATTGCTTCCTTGTTTAAATAACTTAAAATAGCATCTCTTCCCACAATCCCAGATTCAAATGGAGGATGCATTACACCGTTTTCTGCAAATAAGGAAGCGGTTTTTTCGTAATCAGCTGCATTTAAACTTTGAAAATACTGCTGTATAGTTGGTTCGTTGATTCCTTGAATTTCGGTTAATTCTTTCGATTGAACTGCCAAAATGAACTCTCCTGTATCGATTGCTTATAATAATTATTTGAATACAAAAGCTAACAATTCCGAAAGCTGCTTGAGAGATAATCTATTTTCAGCCAACTACTTCTATGGGTAGAAACTGTAAGTAATCTATTAGATTTTGGATTTTAGATTTTGGATTTTAGATTTTGGATTTTAGATTTTAACAACGGATGCGTTTTTTTTTGCGGTAAGTTTGGGGTGTAGATTTTCTTTCCCCGTTCCCTGTTCCCTATTCCCCGTTCCCTCTTATAAATATTGTAAGGTGGAAAATAAATCCCCACCCCACAATCTACGGTTGTATTGAATTAAAAGGAATAAGTTTTGATCGAGGCAGTACGATTAAAAAATCTGCCTGTAGTTGTATTGAAAAATATAGCGATGCGGTATTACGCTAAAGGATCGATGCCCATATCGGTAACAATCTTGCGAAGAACAGTAATTTGTTGACCAAAATCAAGCTTCTTAACAGCTTCTAATACTTGAGAGCCATCACGAGACAATTGATAATTAGAGGGCATTGGCACAACAAAACCTTTAACCATTAATTCTGATAATTCATACCAGAAAGCTAACTTTGTATTAGCGGTGAGAATACCGTAAGAGCGAGAGATTTGAGTGTTATTTTTCGCAGCTAAATCGCGCATTGCCTGCAATTGTTCGCTGTGAGACATTTGTTTGATTTGCGAAAGCAAACCTTCCGCTAATTGCAAGCGTGCTGCACCTGTAGCAGCAGGAGTAATCGAACGACCCATTTCGGTATATGCAAACCAAAGCACTGCTAATTGATCGTCTACCGAAAGGTTTTTAAATACATTGACGGTGGTATTTACCGCATCAATCAACCGAGTATCATAGTTGAAAGCGTTGGAAATTGAATCTGTAGAGAAAGTCATATCAAGCACCATTATTTGTAAATTTTGTAGCGAACTATTCACATTGGAAGGCTGTGTTGTATGTTGCTTTACCTCCCACTTGTAATTGTGCATAGAAAATTTACAAATTGCAAATAAAATTTACATATGAATCGATTTGCAATTTTAATACAGGGGATCATTACCCGGTATATGATAGGAGTGCCGTTTTCGGGCAAATCTTAAAATAAGATAAATGAATCAATCATCCTCCCTTAGCAGCATACAAATTAAACAAAAAGCGCTAGAGTTGGGATTTCATAAAGTTGGCATAGCTGCTGTAAATGTTACAGAGACTCCCGTACAGAGATTAGAAGCATGGTTAGCGCTGGGATATCATGCCGACATGGAATGGATGCGAAATCCCAAGCGTCAAAATATAAAATTAGTCATGCCAGAAGTGCGATCGCTAATTTGTGTAGCTTTAAATTACTATACAGAGCATCAACGTCCCGAAAAAAAGGAATACGGAAAAATTTCTCGGTATGCTTGGGGAAGGGATTATCACAAAATTGTGCAAAAAAAATTGAAAGCGCTTTCAATTTGGTTGCAGTCATTTGGTGAAGAAATAAAAACTAGACATTATATAGATACAGGACCGATCCAAGATAAAGTTTGGGCACAGCAAGCGGGGATCGGTTGGATTGCTAAAAACGGGAATGTAATTACTAGAGAATACGGCTCTTGGGTATTTTTGGCAGAAATTCTTACAAATTTGGAATTAACCCCGGATACTCCTCATACCCAACATTGCGGAAGCTGTACTAAATGTATTGAAAGTTGTCCCACCGAAGCAATTAGACAGCCATTTGTAGTAGATGCCAATCGCTGCATTGCTTATCATACTATTGAAAATCGTGATGAAGAATTACCCGAAAATATTGCATCCAAATTAGAAGGGTGGGTAGCAGGTTGCGATATTTGCCAAGACGTTTGTCCGTGGAATCAACGTTTTGCGAATCCTACTGACGTAGAAGAATTTCAACCTTACTCTGGGAATATTGCTCCCAAGCTGATAGAATTATCCAGAATCACAGATGAAAATTGGGATAAACAATTTCCGGCATCGGCATTACGGCGAATTAAGCCACAAATGTTACGCAGGAATGCCCGTGCTAATCTTGAAGCATCGCGGATGAAGCGAAAGAATGACGACTAAAGTAATTATTTTTGATTTTGATGGCACAATCGCGGATACAGTAGATGCGCTAGTAAGTATTGCTAATAGTTTGGCTGTAGAATTTGGTTACGGACAAATTACTTCAGAAGAATTTGTAATACTTAAAAATTTAACTTCTAGAGAAATATTTAAGTATTCTGGAATTCCTTTATTTAAAATACCTTTTTTACTAAAGAAGGTTAAAAGAGAATTAAAAAATAAAATTCCCGAACTAAAACCGATTCCAGGAATTCCAGAAGCTTTATTAGAACTCAAAGACAAAGGTTTGAGACTAGGTATTATAACTTCTAATTCCAAAGGTAACGTCCAAGAGTTTCTCAAGATAAATAATTTAGATAACCTGTTTGAGTTTGTTTATCCTGGAGTCACAATTTTTGGCAAAACTAAAATAATTAATAACGTCTTGAGACAAAAACAGATCAAAACTCAAGAAGTTATATATGTAGGTGACGAAACCAGAGATATAGAAGCCTCGAAAAAAGCTAACGTAAAAATCTGTAGCGTAACTTGGGGTTTTAATTCTGAAGAAGCATTGATCAAAGAAAATCCAGACTTTTTAATTCATCATCCCCAAGATTTGGTGGAAATTGTGAAAAATGGCAATTAGTAATTGGTAATTGGGAATTGGGCATGGGGCATTGAGAATTGGGCATGGGGCATTGGGGATTGGTAATTGATAATTGGTAATTGGTAATTGGGAATGGGGCATGGAAAAAAAATTGACTATTAATTCCGGCAGCAACTAACAACTAACAACTAACCACTAACAACACTCAAATCATCCGCAGTTAAGTTTGAGTGTACAACTTCGCCGTCGCGAAACCAAACAATACGTCGTGTTTGGCGTGCAACTTCTGGCTCGTGAGTTACCATCACTACGGTGATTCCCGTACTATTAAGCTCGGTAAAAATATCTAATACTTCTTGAGTTGTATGTGAGTCAAGTGCGCCAGTTGGCTCATCGGCTAAGAGTACAACGGGGCGATTTACGATAGCGCGGGCGATCGCCACACGTTGCTGTTGTCCCCCAGACAGTTGATTTGGTTTATTATTAACACGGTTTTCTAAACCAACTTTTTTTAAAGCTTCGATTCCTCGATCTTTTCTTTCAGAATTAGGTACGCCAGCGTAAAGCATTGGTAGCATGACGTTTTCTAATGCACTTAGCTGCTGTAACAAGTGAAATTGCTGAAAAACAAAACCCAATTTTCGATTACGAATATGTGCTAATTGGGCATCATCCATTTGCGCCACATCCACATCATCTAGATAATAACTTCCGGAAGTAGGACGATCCAAACAGCCAATAATATTCATAGCAGTAGACTTACCAGAACCGCTAGGCCCCATAATCGAGCAATATTCCCCTTCTTCAATAGTTAGATTTACATCATTTAGGGCTTTTACCTCAGTTATCCCACTACCATAAATTTTAAAAATATCTTCTAAACGAATTATATTAGGCATTTCAATTTTGGATTTTAGATTTTAGATTTTAGATTTTAGAGACGTAGCACTGCGCCCCGTCTGTTATTGAGTTATTAATTAGTAATCCATTATCTGGAGGCAGAGCCTCTTGAAATATATTCCCAGCCGGAGACTGGGAACAAGGCTACAATAACCAATACCGCGTTATTGATAACTCATAACTCATGACTCCTAACTCCTAACTCCTAACTTATTTAAGCGCTTCTTAAGGCAACAATTGGATCGAGTTTTGCGGCGCGGCGTGCGGGAATTATGCCGAAAAATAAACCGATGGCACCGGAAACACCAACGGCGGAAAGTATTGCTACAGATGATATTCCGGCTTCTAATGGACTTAAAGCTGCTACTAAGAAAATGCCGCCAACGCCGACGGCAGTACCAATAAAACCTCCAGCGGCTGAAACAATTACTGCTTCGATCGTAAACTGTAATAAAATATCTTGTTGAGTTGCACCAATTGCTTTTCTTAATCCGATTTCTTGAGTTCGTTCGGTAACGGAAACTAACATAATATTCATGATGCCGATGCCGCCGACAAATAAAGAAATACTGGCAATTGCAGCTAACATAATTGTTAATGCACCAGTTATTTGTCCAACTGTAGCTTGAGCATCTTTTTGAGAGCGAACGGTAAAATCATCTTCACCAATTATTTTGTGTCGCAAACGCAATAAATTCCTAATTTGAAATTCTGCGGCATCTACACTTTTACTATTTCTGGCAGAAACCACGAGGTAATCTAAAGCAATTCCGTAGGGAGAATTTTTTCCTACGAGTCGATTTGCTGAAGTTGTAATTGGTATTAATGCGGCTTCATCGTAATTAGCACCACCCAATCCCGAACCTTTACCTTCTAAAGTTCCAATAATTTGAAAGCTGTTATTTTTAACCCGTATTTGTTTTCCTAAAGGATTAGCACTACCAAAAAGTTTTTCTGCTAAATCAGCACCCAGTACAACCACTTGATTGCTACGTTTGATATCTATTTCATTAAAAAAACGTCCTTTGGCAATTTCAAAATCCCGCACCAGTGGAAAACCTTGAGTAGTGCCGATTATATTTACATCGGTGTTTCTATTGCCGTAAGTCACCACATACCTTCGATTTAACTCCGGTGCAACTCCCGCTACAGATGGAACTTGAGTTGCAATAGCTTCGGCATCTGCTAACACCAAAGTTTTAGGAATCTCAAAGGTAATTCGTTGAGTTTCTTGATTTCCTGGAATTACAAATAGTACATTTGGTCCGAGAGATTCCAACTGTTTATTAACATACTTTTGTCCACCTTCACCAATTCCAATCATCGCAATTACCGAAGCATTACCAATAACAATACCCAACATCGTTAAGGCACTACGTAATTTATTTGATAGCAGGGTTTTGCCTGCCATTTGTACGCTTTCTGTAAAATTCATTTATTCAGGTTAAAGGTTAAAGGTTAAAGGTTAAAGGTCAAATAAATATTCCATAACCTTTAATTTTTAATTCACAACTCCTAACTCCTAACTCCTAACTCCTAACTCATAACTCATAACTCCTAACTCCGACGTTGCTCTAACTTTTTCTGGATTCTGTAATCATCCGGAGGGGTGGTAAAAATGCGATCGCCTTGTTTTAATCCTTCTAATATCTGAGTTTCGTTTCCAACTTGGGAACCAATTGTGACTTTGCTAAATTTTGCTTTGTTGTTTTCGTCAGGAACTAATACACCTGTTTGACCTTTTTCTGTGACGATAGCAACTGTTGGTACCCATAAGGCATTTACATCATCACCTAAAAAAGTTAGGTTTACGTTTAAGCCCGAACGCAGTTTATCTAATCCTGTATTAATTGCAACTCTTACTTGAAATAATGTTACTCCTTGTTCGTTTACGGCTTCAGGAGCAATTAGACGTACTTCTCCTTTGAAAATTTGGTCTGGAAAAGCGTCGGCAATGATTTCTACTTCTTGCCCTACTTTGATTTTGCCGATGTCGGCTTCGGGTACGTTTGCTAGTACTTCTAATCCTTTGGCAAGGGCAACTATGGAACTTGATGTGGCTGATGCGCTGGTAGAGGCGGAAGTTGTGGGCGTAACAAATGCACCGACATTAGAAAACTTTTGCGTGATAATACCTGAAAAAGGAGCGCGAATAATTGTGTTGTCTAAGTTTACCTGCTCGGTTTTTAGTTGTGCTTGTGCTGCACTAACTGCTGCTGCTGCTTGAGCGATTTCTTGGGGACGAGAACCGTTTTCTAGTAGCTGTAGTTGGGCGCGTGCTTCTTCTACTGTTGCTTTAAGTCGAGCGATTTCTTCTGGGCGACTACCGCTTTTTAATAAAGCTAATCTTTTTTGGGCTTCGAGTAAATTTGCTTGAGCAGTTTTATCTTCACTGACAAATTGATCTAAATCGTCTTTTTTAATTGCTCCTTGGTTATACAAGTTGCGGTAACGTCTGACACGTTCGTTACTCAAATCTACTCTTGCTTTGACAGCGTTTACCTGTGCTTGTGCCTGAGCAATTTCTTCGGAACGATTTCCCGAACGAGCTGCGTCTAATTGTGCTTGGGCTTGTGACAAACGTGCTTTAGCCTGAGCAATTTCTTGGGGACGAGAACCAGCTTTTTGTTGGTCTAATTTGGCTTCCTGCTGTGCTAAATTAGCGCGAGCTTGTAAAATTCTGGCTTGAATATCTGCACTATCCATTCTGGCAAGGATTTGCCCCAATTGTACTTTATCGCCTTGTTCTACGTACAATTGAGTAACAGTACCGGGGTTTTTTGGGCTAATATTGACGCTTTGAACTGGTACAACTTTGCCACTAGCGCTTAAAAGTAGAATGACATTTTTGTCTTCTACAGGTACGGTAAGTTCTGCAATGTCTAGTTTATTATTTGCTCGATTGACGACAACATAGGTAGTCGTTGCACCAACAATTACGATCCCTGCTGCCAAAAGAGCGCCGAGCCAACGAGGTAATCGTTTTACTTTGCCGATTACGGGAATTTCTATGGGTGTAGCCATAACAGCAGCGATAAAAATGTCTCTGAGTTTGGGTAAGGTAAAGTGGGATATGCTTTTACGGAACTGATAGATTGAAGCAAAGTCTTACTAAGTGGGCATGTTTGGTTCAAATGGTGTAAACCAATTTTGGACTATCTACCTTCACGCAAGGTGTTTAAATTGCACAAAACATCGTACTTTTAAAATCAAAAAAGAGCGACTTGTATTTGAATACTTTCTTTAATAGTAGCTTTTTGGATCTACATATGGCTTCACCTTTAATGGTGACTTTAGTCATAATTAAGAACGTTTTTCATGCCTACAGCAACCCTAATCTTGGATACGCAAAAATGACTAGACGGGAATTACACAAAAGACAAACGATTGAAAAAAATAGCTGTCATCCACAGCCGGGATGGTTTAAGCTATCTGAAAGATTGCTTAATTTATGGCAAAAAGGTGGTGGTAGTGTGCCTAAACGTGTTGGATTAATTTCTTTTCTATTTCTGTGTAGCTTTTTAAGCGTATCTCCCAAAGTAAATGCTCAAGCATTAGTACCTCATACGGTGCAGCTTGACGGTGCAAAGTTGGAACAACAAGGGTTACTTTTGGCGCAGGAAGCCGCACAGCTTGCACAATTTCGTCAGTTCGACTTAGCTATGCCACGGGCAAGATTGGCGACTCAACTTGCTCCTAACAGTGACAAAGTATGGTTCCTGTTAGGAGGATTATATTTACAGTCGAGAGAACTTGATAAAGCGACTGCTGCTTTACAAAAAGCACGGAGTCTTAACCCTAAAAACGCTGAGACTTATTTTGCTTTGGGTTCTACTTATTTTCAACAAGAAAAATACCAGTCGGCTATTGCTGAATACAAATTGGGTTTAAAAATAAATCCAAAAGATCCAGAAGGGTTATTTGATTTAGGCAATGCTTACTATATGCTGGGTAAATTACCCCAAGCTATTGTTGAGTACAAAAAATCAATTAGTTACAAGCAGGATTTTTGGCCTGCTGTAAACAATATTGGATTAATTATGTACGAACAAGGCGATATCAAAAATGCTATGAATCAATGGCAACAAGCTATTGATAAAGCTAACAAAACTAAACAACCAAGCGCCGAACCTCAATTGGCATTAGCTGTTGCTTTATACAATCAAGGCAATAATAACGATCGCCAAAAAGGTTTAGCAATGGGTAAAGCTGCAATCCGCATCGATCCACGGTACGCCAATCTAGAATTTCTCAAGGAAAATCTTTGGGGCACTCGTTTACTATCTGATACAAAGAAGTTTTTGGAATTACCTAGTATGCAAGCTGCCTTAAATGCAGAACCACTCTCCGAACCTACCGGAGAATAATTTTACGTTTAGTAGTATTAATAGCGATTAAAGTATTATTTGATACAGGGGTCGTAACGCTCGCTATTAGTATTAACCAAACGGCTCTATTGCTAAAAAGTACATCTAATAGTACATATATATTTTGAAGTTCAACAGCAACCCAGAGTCATGTTGATGGGTTACAATTTCGGGCATCGAGGGCAATAAGCTTTAAAACCGGAATTATAATCCCGGCATTCGCTTCTGTGTAAGCACCTGTCTATAAATCGCCTGCCCTTTATATGGGCAGGCTTTAGAATTAAGAAAAAGGTGTATTCGGTAGCAGTTGGCTTTAATTTGGGTTATTGTCAGTCGGCAAAAGTGCGATGATTTGATCGACAAACAGTTGGTGATCCACCACAGGTTTGGAAATATAACCATCGGCTCCACTTTGTTTAAGAAAGGTTTCGCGATCGCCTTCCATAGCGTGGGCAGTAACCAAAATAATAGGTAATGTTGCTGTTTGGGGGTCAGATTTCAACATTTGTGTAATCTTAATACCATCAACAGATTTACCTTCGTAAACGCTTCTAGAAAGAGAAACATCCATTAAAATAATGTCTGCTTCTTTTGCTTGGGCAATTTTGATTACTTCGTCTACATTTTCAGTGTGTTTGACACCTAAGCCTCCGCGTTTAGTTAAGATTTTTGAGAAAACACGGGCATTAACAAGATCGTCTTCGACAATCAAAACAGTTTTCATAGCAATTAATCGCGTTTTTGGTTATGAAGGGGGATAAAGCATTGAAGATAGCACGATTTATACCGCGTCTATATTCAATAAAACAATTTGTATCCTTGTAAATAAGGATAATACTACCGCTATAAATAAGTCATAAATATCAATATGGGGGCGATGAAGGGTATTTCATCCGTTATAAGTAAGGTTGCTGCTCTCCGACGTTACGGCAATATCTGTGTAGTAAAAGTTCAGGGAAAAAACTCATGGCAAAACAGTTAAACCTTCTCTCGACGGGACAGGTAATCACTACAGCCTTGCATACAGAAATGCAAAGGTCTTATCTTGAATATGCCATGAGTGTAATCGTGGGGCGGGCGTTACCAGACGTGCGCGATGGCTTAAAGCCGGTTCACCGGCGAATTCTGTACGCCATGCACGAACTCGGTTTAACTCCGGATAGACCTTACCGAAAATGCGCTCGTGTGGTTGGGGATGTGCTGGGTAAATATCACCCCCACGGAGATCAATCGGTTTACGATGCTTTAGTCCGTTTAGTACAAACATTTTCTTGCCGTTATCCTTTGTTGGGGGGACACGGTAACTTCGGTAGTGTAGATAATGACCCACCGGCGGCGATGCGCTACACCGAAACCCGTCTGGCACCTATCAGCCATGAGGGAATGCTTGCCGAAATTGGCGAAGAAACGGTAGAGTTTATCGGCAACTTTGATAATTCTCAGCAAGAGCCAACAGTTTTACCCGCGCAGCTACCGTTTTTATTACTTAATGGTTGTGCCGGAATTGCTGTGGGTATGGCTACGAATATTCCACCGCATAATTTAGGTGAAGTGGTAGATGGGTTGATTGCTTTGATTGACAACCCAAATTTATCTGACGAAAAATTATTTAAAATAATACCTGGCCCTGATTTTCCTACAGGTGGAGAAATTGTCGGGAAAGATGGTATTAACGAAGCATATACCACGGGTAGAGGTGGTATTTTGCTGCGAGGGGTTGCCAATATTGAAGAAGTATCCATAGGACGAGGTAACAAAAAACGCACCGCCATTATAGTGACAGAATTGCCTTATCAAGTGAATAAGGCAGGCTGGATTGAAAAAGTTGCCGATTTAGTTAATCAGGGTAGGTTAACCGGAATTGGTGACATTCGCGATGAAAGCGATCGCGATGGAATGCGGGTAGTTATTGAATTGAAGCGCGATACTAACCCCCAGGAAGTTTTGTATTATTTGTATCAGCAGAGTGCGCTGCAAACTACTTTTGGGGCAATTCTTTTAGGGATAATTAACGGACAACCGCGCCAGTTAAGTTTACGTCAGTTGTTGCAAGAGTTTTTGGATTTCCGCGAACAAACTCTTTCTCGTCGCTATACTCATGAATTAGGTAAAGCAGAAAGTCGCTCTCACTTGGTAGAAGGTTTACTGGAGGCACTTTCTCAAGTAGATGAAGTAATCGATATTTTGCGACAGGCTCCCGATGGTTCTACTGCAAAAGTTAATCTTATAAGTAGGCTGGAGTTAAGTGAAGTGCAGGCAGATGAAATTTTAGCTATGCCTTTACGTCGTCTGACTGGTATGGAGCGGCAGAAATTAGAGGAAGAGTACGAAGAACTTGATACTAGAATTAATACGTTACGTAATTTACTCGGCGATAGAAAAGAATTACTTAAAAGTCTAAAAAAAGATTTGCGGAGTTTAAAACGTTCTTACAACGATAAACGCCGGACTAAATTTGTCGCAAAGCCTGATAATAAAGCATTTGCTCAACAGAAAAATAAAGGCAACCAAAAAGATAAAGGTGCTAAATCAAAAGCTGGTAGTCTACAATCCCAGGTACCTGTTGAAGATGTAGTATTAGATTTTTCCCAGCGCGGCTACGTGCGACGAATTAGTTCATCCTCGAAAAAATCAAAATTCGACGGCGGAGTTCCCGATTACGATTTCATCATTCAAGCATCCGAAACTAATACTCAAAAAGATTTACTTGTTGTAACTAGCAGTGGTAAAGCATACCCATTACAGATAGGAGAAATTCCCAACACAACTGCACGCGCAGCGCGGGGAACGCCCCTTATTACTTTGCTAACATCTACCGCTCAAAGTCAAAATGAATCTATTGTCGGTCGTTTAGTAATCCCAGATAATTCGTCTAATACGCACTTAGTTCTTCTAACAAAACAAGGACGTATTAAGCGTTTGTCCGGAGAAGAACTTACAAATGTAACTCGTCGCGGAGTTACTATCTTGAAGCTCAAAGATGATGACGAATTATTATTAACTAAGTTTGTAAACAAGGGCCAACATTTAGTTTTAGCTAGTTCGGGTGGCAGACTGCTGCATTTTGAAGTGTCGGACGAGCAACTTCCCTGCATGGGGCGTACTGCTGTTGGTTTACAAGCATTACGGGTAGGTAGACAGCATCAAATAGTCGGCTGTACCAACTTTGAGAAAAACCACAATTTATTGCTGGTGACTCAATCCGGATATGCCAAACGAATTAGTGCAAGCAAATTGAAGTTAGCAAATCGCGGTGACTTAGGCGCTCAAGCATTTAAGTTTAGCGTTCCAACTGACAACCTTGCCGGTATCGCATTAATCAAACCCGAAACTGAAATAGCCCTTGTTACCAGTAATCAACGAGTGATACGTCTCGATGGGGAAAGCGTACCTTTATTAGGTAAAAATGATAAAGGTGAAAAGGTTATAGAACTCAATCGTGATGAAACAATTGTCACCGTTCATGAAGTTGTAGTTGATAGTGGTTCGTGATCGAGGTTGAAGAAGGCGAACCCTTATGTAATCTAACAATCATGTTGGGTTACTAATTTGCTTGATTTAAATCAGATTCGTAGGTTGGGTTAAGAGAAACGCAACCCAACGCGGGTGTTGGGTGTTCAACCCAACCTACAATTACCATTGTGCTACCGCTGAAAATTATTGTGGCGGAGTACTAGTAGTCCTTTTCATAAATTCTGAGGGGTACGTAGTTGCGCTTCAGCGCCTCATATTCCGGCATCCGGAGGCGAGTCACCGCGCAACTACGAACAATTATTAACCCCGCAAAATTAATGTGGTGGAGTACTAGTATTCCCCATTGGGCTGGGTTTTCATGCCATCCTACTGGAGAACGCAATTCGCCGTTTAGTTTAATTTAATTTAATTCTTCTATCTAACCTGGGCTGCTAATTTTTTGGTTTGTATATCCTAAAATATTGTATGTGTCAATAAATACTTAATTATTCGTAAAAAAACGTTGCATTATGAGAGAAAAATCTATACAATGTTTCTGTATATTAAGAATAATGAGAAAATCAGCTAGAAATAATCATGACAGACTTAACAAAAACACCAATTGCAACTGTTGAAGAACGTAATGCTTGGCGCTGGGGCTTTACTCCTCAAGCAGAAATTTGG
>CAYMZW010000175.1:0-13007 GCA_964395005.1 uncultured Rivularia sp. | reverse complement strand
TATTTAACCTTTGTGTCAGCAATGGTGTAACTTTATTTGATACTGGTGATTCCTATGGCACGGGGAAGCTAAACGGGCAGAGCGAGAAGCTTTTGGGGCGTTTTACTAAAGAATATAATGGTGCAAATAAAAACGATATCTGCATTGCTACTAAGTTGGCTGCTTATCCTTGGAGGTTAACTAGAGGTGCGATGGTATCTGCTGGTAAAGCTTCTGCAAAACGTTTGGGTAAAAATGTTGATTTGGTACAGATGCACTGGTCAACGGCGAATTATTTTCCCTGGCAAGAATGGGCTTTATTAGATGGGTTGGGAGATTTGTACGAGCAAGGTTTGGTTAAGGGCGTGGGTTTATCAAATTATGGCTCTAAAAGATTGAGGAAGGTACATCAGAAGTTTGCCGAAAGAGGAATAGCGATCGCAACTCTTCAGGTACAGTATTCTTTATTATCAACTTATCCGGTAACGGAGTTGGGAGTTAAAGAAGTTTGCGACGAGTTAGGAATAAAATTGATTGCCTATAGCCCTTTATGTTTGGGAATTTTAACGGGGAAATATACAGATAAAAGTAAATATCCTAAAGGTATTAGAAATTTTCTATTTAAACAATTAATTCCTGGTGCAAAATCGTTGTTAGATTGTTTGCGAGAAGTGGCAGAATCTAGAAATAAAACAATGTCGCAGGTTGCTATTAACTGGTGTATTTGTAAAGGTACAATTCCGATTCCTGGGGCTAAGAATGCAGAGCAAGCACGGCAGAATATTGGGGCTTTGGGTTGGGAATTGGATGCTGGGGAGATGATGGAATTGGATAAAGCTGCGGCTGGTAGTGATAAGAAGATGGTGCAGAATATTTTTCAGACGAAGTAATTTGATCGTAATTCAGAAGGCGGTTGAAACCGCTACTACACAAGCGAAACCTGCGGAGGCAGGTTTATGTAGTTATGATTATATTTAATCCACGCAGGTGGATTTTGCCTGTGTAGCCGCGGTTTCAACCGCCAGGTTATTTCCACACAATTAGATCCCCCCAACCCCCCTTTTCAAAGGGGGGCTTTCGTAAGCTAGAATCAATCAAATTTATCACTTACTAAGGAGATAAGAATATGGGAATCTTCGACGGATTGATGGGTAATGCATCCGAAGTCAATATTGAGAAGTTGGAGCAGGAAATTACTCCTTTGATGATTGAGGGAGAAAGTATGCATAAAGCTTTTAAGTTAATTAGAGATTTGATTGTTTTTACGAATAAAAGAATTATTTTGATTGATAAACAAGGAATGACGGGTAAGAAAACTGAGTTTTTAACGATTCCTTATAAATCAATTAAGTATTTTAGTAAGGAAAGTGCTGGTAATTTTGATTTGGATGCCGAAATTAAGATTTGGATTTCTGGGGAAGATTCACCAAGGGAATTTGAGTTTAAGAGAGATGATTCTGTGGATGAGGTTTATCGGATTTTAAGTTACTATACTTTGTAATTTGATAGTTGTTAGTTGTTAGTTGATAATATCGAATGGTGCGTTACGGCTAGAATTGATAATCGTTAATTGTTCATTGATAATTGTCTGACAACTTGCCATACTTTGATTAATTTACCTTGTTGTAATGCGGCTACTGCGGATAAATATTTAATTTCAGTAACTTCTGGTAATTTTGCTAACGCTGGCTGTAGGGATTTTTCTGCTGCTGCTCCTTGGAAGTCGTAAAGCTGTACGAATGCTAAATAAGCCCAAGCGTAGGGGTTTTCTGCATCTAATTGGGTTACTCTTTTTAAGGAGGCGATCGCCATTTCTGTTTTTCGCTGCAATATGTCTGTAAATGCGATGCTGTAAGCATATTCGAGGTTTTGCTCTTGCCGCAAGCGATATTCTAATGATTTACGTGTTTGTACTAAGTAATTTTGCGTTGGATCGTATTGGTTGATGCGTGCTATTTCCGGAAATACTTGATCTAATGCTTTAATTCCTTGTGGTAAAGTCGTTGCTAGGGTACGCAATTGTGTAGATAAATCTAATTCTGGTGCTGGGGTAGGTGTTGCTTGAGAATCTATTTGTAGATTAGTATTTGGAAGTTGAATCGGATAGGTTTCTTGGGTTAATTTATTTAAATAAGTTGCTTCTAAGGTGTAATTACCATTTTGAATATCGGCAGATGGTAGCATTGCCATTCTTTCAGTGATTTGGAATTTACCCATAGGTTTGATACCATAAGGATACAGTTTTCCTAAAGCAATTGCATGGTCATGTATAAATTTTGGATTTTGGATTTTAGATTTTGGATTATTGTTATTTCTCCAAGTTAAAAGTACTAAACCATTTTTCAATTCTTCCCAATTTCCTTCCCAAGTATAAGTAACTGGAACAGGAATTCCCGGCGGCGCTACTTCCGGCACTTCAACTTTTTCTAAACTAATATTATTATTTCCCCTTGTCTCCTTTTCCCCTTGTCTCCCCCTCTCCCCTTCTCCTATCTTTTCCACAACAACAGGCGGCTGCTCTTGGTGATAAAGTTTAAGCAGACTACCATCGGGTAAATTCCAACTTTTACTTAACCTGAAGTTACCACTTTGTTCTACAATTGTTGTAATTTTATTTTGTGCTTTGGGTACGGAGCCTTGTTTTTTTGATTTAGTTAAAAACCAAGATATCGAAGCAGCATCTTTTTCTACAAAGCTTTTTTTAATTCCTACCTGTCTTCCATATACCTGAAAGTTTTCTAAGGCTCCATAATAATTTAAATTATGCTGATTAATTTGTGGAGTTGAAGGTAATACTCCCACATTTGAATATAAATATGGTTCGGTTTGGATAATTTGATCGACTACTTGGGAATGAGGAAGTTTTGCTTTTAAATAAGGATGATGTTGAACTTTGCTGCTGAGAGTTTGAGTTATCCAATATCCGGGAATTCCACCGATAGGAAATAAATTTAACAACATTAAAAAGATTGCTAAACCAAAAGTACAAGTGCGAATGCGTTTTCCTAAACTGCTTTGAAAACGAGTTAAACCATAAGCTAAAAATACTGATAAAACGGGTAAATATGGCAATACATAACGATAATCTTTATTAGGATTTAAGCTGGATAAGAAATAAGCTCCAATAAAAAATACTGCTAGCCATTGCAAAGCGATTGATAATTCTAAACCCTCTTTCCCTCTTCTCTTTTCCTTGGCTTTCCCCCAATAAAGTAATAGCGCAAAAATGGGAATCAATAATAAAGGTAAAGAAACCTGTGACGGTAATTGATGCCAATAAAAAGTCCAAGCATCTAAACTATTTAAAGGTGCTTCACCTTCAGCAATTGCAGAATCTACTGTTGCTCGTTTCCCAGAAGTTAAAATTAACAGCCAGTTAGTACGATACCACCAGCCAAAAATTAATGTTGATAAACAAAAAGCGCCGATTAATTGTAATAATCTTCCCCACAAACCTTTGCGTATCGATGTAATTACAACCCAAATTATCGGAGTTATCAGAAAAAATAACGCTGTTTGCTTTACCATCAACGCTAATCCGAAGGATAAACCGAAGAATATTGCGTGGAAGAGAGAGGGGGAAGAGTTAGTGAAAAACCAAAGTGTGAGGCAGAAGAAAGTTAATGTTACTACTGCTGCGAGGGGATAATCTAAGAGAAATTCTAGACGATATCGATATAAACCGGGCATTACTTGACATAAAGCTGCTGCCCATAAACCAACTGTTTCGCTAAATAATATTTTGCCTAAACCATATACAGATAAAATTAAAACGGCGCTAAACAGTAGCATTACTAAAGTTGCTTCATCGTATCCCTTGCCGTAAATATCTTGAATCCAACCCGTGACAATGTAAGTTAAAGGCGGAATTTTTGAAGATAATAACCATAAGCTTTGCCACCATTCCCCATTTAACAAATCTGGATTTTGTAAAGCCTGCAAATAATTTAAACTACCAGTTAAGTAATCGGCTTGATCCCATGATGGAATAGATTTATCCAAAAAAAACCAAACGCGATCGCAAATTGCACCAAGGAGCCAGATTGTTGTAAGAATTAGCAGTTTCATAGAGAATGGGAATTGGGGATTGGGGATTGGGCATTGGGAAATAGGGATAGAATTCTCAACTCATAACTCCTAACTCCTAACTCATAAATCCTAACTCCTAACTCTCTTAAACATTTTTACATGAGGAATTCCGGCTTCGAGAAAAACTTCACCAATTTGCTCGAAGCCTAATTTTTGATGCAATCCTTTGATATATTCTTGAGCATTAATGTAAACTTCGGCTATATTTTCGCTTTTGATAACTTCCAAAGCCTTTTGCATTAACCTTTTACCGATACCATTCCCTCTGGCATAAGATAAGACGGCTAATCTTTCAATTTTTGCGGTTTTACTATCTAAATATCGGATTCTTGCAGTACCCACCACAGCGTTATCCAAATAAGCAATCAACTGCGGACAATTTTTATCTTTACCATCTATATCTAATTCTGGCTGTACTTTTTGTTCGTCTTGAAATACTCTTCTTCTAATTATTTCAATTACCGGATACTGTTCCCATTCAACAACTTTTACCGTGATTTCAGCCATGCGGTTATCTTATATCTCGTTTGTTTCTTATATTATGTTCGGTAGTGGCGCTGTTTAACATTTAAATTAGAAACTTTTAGATTTGTGAGGTATCCGCAGTTGTGACTGCTCTAATTGTTCATTTGCAAATAGCAATGACGTGAGGAGATTAATTCTGAAGGGTTCGTTTTGGCTGCAACAGTTGGGAGACGTAAAATTTTACGTCTCTACATCCGATCGAACTTTTCAATTGCTGCTTTCTGATTTAACGGGGCGGAATGGGTATAAAAAATTCAGCAAAGGATAAAGGTTCCGCGATTGTACCCATAAACGTCCTTCACCTCGCAAACGACAAACTAATCCTTCTCCTCCTAGAATTCCTGTTTTTAAACCTTTAAAAGATAAGCCACCTAAAACTTCTACGTCGTAATCTAAAGTGTCTTCAAATGCAACAATATAGCCAGTATCAACTACATAATCTCCAGATACTGGAATTTGTATAATTCCTCCATAGGAACTAAACCAAAAATCTCCTTGGCCGACTGCTCTTAATAAAAATAAAGATTCTCCACTAAAAAAGCCGCGAAAACCTTGAAATTGAGTATCAACTTCTACTGTGGGGCTACAAGCTACAAAGCCAGAAGATTGTACTAATAAACCGCATTCACCAGTCAGATAATAGTGTGTAATATCTCCAGGAACTCCAGGAGAAATATAAATTTGTCCCGGTTTATTTTCAGCAGTAAACTCATTTGTAAAAAGAGATTCGCCGCCCATCATGCGACCGATTCCCTTCATTAATCCACCCCGAACTTTCGATTTCATTTTCAAGTTGCTATCCATCGCAGCCATCGCTGAAGCTTCTACCAATACTTTTTGATTGGTATGCAAGTCCAAGCGCAGAAAAGCATAAGCCGGAGAATGGGCTATTTTATATGCAATATCGCTCATATTATTTATTATTTTATATCTAGTTTTTACTGTGGTTTTTATTCTTGTTTTTTTGGAGGTAACTGCGAACCAATTAAGGAACCAAAGGCAGTACTATTATGAGTTTGACAGTAAACTTTACCATGTCCTGTAAATTTACAAATTAGCCCTTCTCCTCCTAACCACGCACCTAACCAACTGGAACCAGGCTTAGAAATTGAAAAACTTAAGCTTTTTTCAAAGGCAACAATATGACCTGTATCAACTATATATTCTCCAGATACTGGTATTTCATAAATGGAGCCAAAAGACGATAGCAAAACTTTGCCATAACCATTAACAGTTAACCAAAGTACACTTTCTCCTGAAAAGAAAGATTTAAAGCCTTGAAAACCTATATCAATATCAATATTATTAGTATTAGCTAGATAAGAACCTGCTTGAACAATTAATTCGTTACCTGTTACTTCATAAACGCAAATATCACCCATCAAAGATGGTGCAAGAAAGATTTCTGCTCCATTATTTGAAGAACGAAAAACACTCAAAAATAGAGACTCTTGAACAAGCATACGCTTGATTCCACCCATGATTCCTCTGTTTTTACCTTGCCGCATAGTGGTGCTGGCGTTGATTGAGCCACTCATGGCAATCATGCTGCCAGCTTCGGCTACCAACTCTTCCCCAGCATCGAGAGTAACATGAGCGATCGCACTATCTGGTTGATGCAATAATTTAACGTCCATTTGTTCCTAATTATTGATTTTTAAAGGGTGAAAATTCCCTGTAGGTGCTTTTAAGAAGATGTTTGGAAAGTCTCAGATAATACCACAAATCTTTAGATCCCCCTAAATCCCCCTTTCAAAAGGGGGACTTGAACCTCCCTTTTTAAGGGGGGAAGGGGGGATAATCCGGCAAATAGGATAAACACTATACTTTTAAAACATCCTCTAACGATTTAACTATTTAATTTTGGTTCTTAAGTAACCAACTAAACCATCAATACTGCGAGACTGAAGATAAACTGTTCCTTTACCAGAAAGTTTATTTACTAATCCTTCTCCTGAAGTCAGAGAACTAAATAAGCCACCCGAAAGCCTAATCTTCATACTCAATCCAGCTTCATAAGCGATTAAATGGCTGTTATCAACTATAAAATCACCATTCACCATTTTTTTAGAAATACCACCATAGTCACCAAACCAAGCTTGCCCTCTTCCGCTCAGCTTCAGGTTGAATAATCCTTCCCCAGCTATCAGACTGCTAATTCCTGCCCATCTGACTCCTATTTTGACATCGGGAGTGGATGCAATATAAGCACCTGCTTGTAAATAGATTTCTTGATTATCAAGATTAATTTGTTCTATATCACCAATTACCGTTTGACTGAGTACTAATTGCAGAGGTTTATTAGTGTTATTAACAAATTTATTTACAAATAACGACTCATTACCAAAAAACTTTTTGAGTAAAGCAGAGAAAAAACCCCCCGAAAACTCAGTAGTCATCGATAATTGAGCATCCATACTAGTCATCGCACCAGCTTCAGCAATAATGCTATCCCCAGGTTTCAACGTCACAAAAATAGCCGCAAAAGCTGGCTTATAGCGAATTTCACTTTGCATATTTAATTTTTGAATGTTACTACAATATGACTTACGCGATTAACAACGCCAAATGATAAAATGTCATAATATATACTTTTGTTTTTCTGCATTTCCCAAAAAAACACGGAAAAACAAGGATATTTAAGATAATAATTTAACAGTTTATAAAAAACAAACAGTAATTATACTAATTTTAATTATTTTCCTAACTGTGGAAGAAGAGAAGGAAGAGGGGGAGTTAGGAATTAGGAGTTAGGAGTTAGGAGTTAGGGGTTGGGAGTTAGGAATTAGGAGTTAGGAGTTAGGGGTTGGGAGTTATATTTTTCCCATCCCTATTACCTATTACCTATTACCTATTACCTATCCCCGATGCCCAATCCCCAATGCCCAATCCCCCATTACCAATTACTAACTCCTAACTCTTAACTCTTAACTCCTAACTTTTTATTCCGCTCCTTCAATCGGCGCGAAACCTTGACGCTGAATGTTTTCAGTTATAGTACGGGGTTCTAAAAATTGTAATAGATAATCGGGGCCTCCTGCTTTTGAACCTACTCCGGAAAGTTTGAAGCCGCCGAAGGGTTGACGGGAAACTATTGCGCCGGTGATGGTGCGATTTATATATAAGTTTCCGACTTCAAATTCTTCCTGTGCTTGTTGGATATGGGAAGGTGTGCGGGAATAAAGCCCTCCGGTTAAGGCGTAGTTGGTATTGTTGGCTACTTCTAAGGCTTGTTGGAAATTTTTGACTTTAATTACTGCAACTACAGGGCCAAAAATTTCTTCTTGAGCTATTATCCCATCTGCTGGAACATTACCAAAGATTACCGGGCCGATAAAATATCCGTTTTCTGGTGCAGACATTTCTAATGCAACTTGGGCTTCTGCTTTACCTTTTTTGATATACTCGCGGATTCTGGATTGAGATTTATCGTCAATTACAGGCCCTACTTGAGTAGCTGGTAATTCTGCTTCTCCAATATTAAGGGATTTTGTTGCTTCTACAAACCTTTCAATAAAGGTATCGTAAACTGTTTCTACAACTATTACCCTGGAGCAAGCAGAACATTTTTGTCCGCTGTAACCGAATGCCGATTTCACTGCACCGACAACTGCTTGGTCTAAATCAGCACTTTCATCGATTATGATGCCGTTCTTTCCTCCCATTTCGGCAATTACCCGTTTCATGTGCTTTTGACCGGGTTTTAATACCGCTGCATCTGCGTAAATTTTACAGCCTACTTCTTGGGAACCTGTAAAAGCGATGACGTGAGTTTCGATGTGATTTACCAAATAAGAGCCGACAACGGAACCCTTACCGGGGACGTATTGAAACACACCTTGGGGAATTCCTGCTTCTACTAAAACTTCTTTTATTTTGGCTGCAATTACTGCTGAAGTTTCTGCTGGTTTGAGTAAAGTACAGTTGCCAGTTACCAGGGCTGCGACAGTCATACCAGTTGCGATCGCGAAGGGGAAATTCCAAGGAGAAATCACTACGGCAATTCCTCGGGGCTGGTAAATATAACGATTATTTTCTCCGGCTACGTCGTAATTGTAACCTTCGTCTAAACGTTCCATTTCGGAAGCGTAGTAGTTGCAAAAATCTATGGCTTCACTTACTTCGGCATCTGCTTCCCGCACTGGTTTACCAACTTCTAATACAATCCAAGCTGATAATTCAGCGCGTCGCCGCTCCATAATATCGCCAGCTTTGCGGATGATATCGGCGCGTTGTTTTGCAGAAGTTTTCTTCCAGGTTTTAAAAGCTGTTTTCGCTGCTTGCATTGCAGTTTCAGCTTGCTCGACATTAATTAAACCAACTTTACCGACAACTTGAGAATAATTAGAAGGATTAACCGAATCAACTTTTTCCTCAGTTTCTACCTCTTCCCCATTAATTAAAGGTAAATAAGTATTCCCAAGTTGACTTTTAACGGTTTCAAAAGCAGCTTGAGATTTTATTCTTAATTCTTCCATCGCATAATCGCTGTCAGCAGCTGGATTAAAAGAAGTAAGCGAGGAAGCTTCTGAAGAATTATCTTTTGCTTCTTCCCTCTCTACTTGCTCTCCTAAAACTGGTGGTGCAATCAATTCCTCAACTGGACGATTTTCCATATCCTGGCGAATAAACGAAGAATTGGCGGTATTTTCTAATAAACGGCGGATTAAATAAGCCATTCCCGGTAATAATTCACCATAAGGGCAATAAACCCGCACGCGATAACCTTGCTCTACCAAAGCCTTGGCAATTTTATCTCCCATGCCGTAAAGCACCTGCATTTCAAAGTTGCGCTGGGGAATATTCAAACTTTGAGCAATTGCAATCGCCTTAGCTTGCGATCGCACATTATGACTTCCTATGGCAGCATATATATATTGATGATTTTCTAACAATAATTGGGTAATCTTCTCAAAGTTAATATCGGTGGCGGCTTTATCGTTATAAACTGGTTGCTGCCAATGATTTTGCTCTGAATTGATGGTTTCTTGATCCCAATAAGCGCCTTTTACCAAGCGAATTGTAATCGGATTGCCGCGCTGTTTTGCCCATTCAATCAAACTTTTGGCATCTTCTTCACTGTCTCGCAGATAAGCTTGAATCGTCATCCCGATATCAGTGCGCTGTTTAAACTCATCTTCCATTAACAGCTTTTTCAAGATATTCAAGGTAAGATCCTTGTAAATATACTGCTCCATATCGAAGTGGATAGCAACACCCAACTCTTTCGCACGACGCAGCAAAGTACGAATGTGAGAAACCACCTTCTCTTCACTACCTTTGTCATCCAAAGGATCGAATTGTGAATAAAACGCCGTCAACTTAACCGAAACCTGCACCTTCGGCAAAGCATTTCCATCAGCTTCATCAATTAACGCCACATTCTTCCACTTCTTAGAAGCTTCCGCTAATTGCGCCATCAAATCCGTATATCGCTGTAAATAAGACTGCGCTTCGACTTCCGTTATTACCGCTTCACCCAATAAATCCACGGTGAAAGCCATCTTTTCTTTACGCAATCTCTCGATACTTTTCAAAGCTTGCTTGATATTTTCGCCAGCAATATAACGATGCGCTAAAGTTTCCACACTCTTGGAAACTGTTGTCGCGGCAACCTTCCCCGGCATCGAATCGGGATTGGCGAAATTTAACATACCCTTCAAAGCCGAAGGTAATTCTACCGAATCATCACCAAGATATTCCTGTAAATGCGCGGCAATTTCCGGGTTACTTCTCAAAGCCGGGAGAGTATCGATAAATCGAAACAACTGCACCCGCAAACCAGGATTGCTCATTGCCCATGCTAATAACTTATCATCAGGGCGCATTTGATCGCGCAAAGCCGAAAATAAAGAGCGATTTTCCCCCGTTGCGCTTAATAGCTGCTTGGCGATTTCCTGAGTTTTCGCTTCGTAGATGTCTTTTTCAACTTGTAATACCACTGATAGCACGCTCCATGTAAATGTTAGGCTTTCGTAATAAAAGCTCCTTATTCTATTTTGGCTTTTTAATTTTGCTACCACCACATCCAAGAGGAAAAAGTTAAAGATTCGAGATGTAAAAGTTAATCAAGACACGAATGCTCTAAGAAATCTTATTGAAAATTAATTTTCACCTTAACTAATTAATAAAAGTATTTTTTCAATTAAAAAAATATTCAAGTTATCATCAATTTTTAGCAATTTTTAGCAAAACTTAGCAATTTGTATAAGTATAAACTCAATACATAAAAGTTGATTATATAGAATCTTCGGGTAATTTTATGTTTGAAAATGAAGTGCAGTTTGCTTTCTTTAACTAAGTTACTTCAATTAAGATGGCTAAGCTGTATATTAGATTTAGTCATCTACCATGAGTAAGATTCTTCTCGAACGTTACCGAATAATAGAGTTAATTAACGGCACTCCAGGAAGTAGAAGTTACTTAAGTGAAGATGCCAGTCAATCCAATTTTGCTCGATATGTAGTCAAGCAGTTTCTTCCACCGAGTAAAAACCCTGTATTATTAAAAATATCTCACAACGTGTTAGAAACTGAAGCCAAGCCTTTAGAAAGATTATCGCAGCAAGACGATAGAATTCAGAGTTTAACTACCTTTTTTGAAAAGAATAAGAACTTTTATTTAGTTAGAAGTTATATTGAAGGTAAATCTTTAAAAAAAGAAATAGTTCCGGGAGAAAAATTAAACTCGGAACAAGTATTAAATATATTATTAGAAATATTAGAAATATTAGTAATTGTACATCAACGCGGTATCATACATGGCAATATTAAACCAGCAAATATAATTCGTCGGCAATCGGATAATAAGTTAGTTTTAGTAGACTTTGGTGCCCCTCAAGAAGCAGTATCTAACATAGTTGCTGCTTCAGAATATATGCCTATAGAGCAAGCTTACAGAAATGCTCAATTTAACAGCGATATTTATACTTTAGGAATTATTGCCATTGAAGCATTGACTGGCTTAACAGCAAAAGAAATTACCAGCCAAAAAAACCAGAAAAACACCGATGCAGAAAAAATAATTTGGCATCCTCGCAGCTATCAGGTAAATCCCAGATTAGTTAAAATTATCGATAAAATGGTGCATTTAAATTATCAAAATCGCTATCAGTCAGCAGAAGAAGTATTAAAAGATTTACAAGCAATTAATCAACAGCAGTCAAATTTATTATCTCAACAGTTAAAACAACAATTCTCGAAAAATCCTCAATTAACTGCCAGAATTGGATGTTTCATTTTTGTTGGTGCAGTAGGTTTAATTTTATTTGCCCCAAAAAATATAAATCACGCCAAACAGCTATACCAAAAAGGAATTTCAAAGTACAATAAAGCCGACTATAAACAAGCAATCAAACTGCTTTCCCAAGCCATTAACATAAATCCCGAATATTCTTCAGCATATAATTCGCGAGGAGATGCTTACTATCGGTTAGGAAACTACGAAAAATCTCAGCAAGATTCCAGCGCCGCAATTCGTAACAATCCCAACGATGCAAATGCTTATTACGATAGAGCCTTTAGTCTTTATTTAATTGGAGAATTTAACGGCGCAATTATAGATTTTAACCAAGCAATTAAACTCAATCCAGAATATGCAAACGCTTATTACGGTAGAGCATTAGCCCGTCATGAAATCAAAGAAAATGATAAAGCAATTGAAGATTTGGATAGAGCGATCGCCCTCAAGCCAAAATTTGCCAAAGCGTACTTACAGCGAGGAATTGTAAATCGGGAAATAGGAGAAAAACTTGAAGCAATTAAAGATTTCAATAAAGCAATAAAAATCAATTCAAAATATACAGAAGCATATTACGAAAGAGGTATAACACGCTATGCACTCAACGAAAAACTTGCAGCGAAAAAAGATTTTACCAAAGTCATTGAATTAGACTCTAAATACATTGATGCTTATATCGCTCGTGCAAATGTTCACACCGATTTAGGATATCCCAAACAAGCTTATGAAGACTACGAAAAAGCCATAGAAATGAATCCCAACAATGCAAAAGCTTACATTCATCGCGGTAAATATCGCTTCAAAATCAAAGACGTAGAAGGAGCAATTGAAAATTACGGTTTAGCGATAAAACTAGATTCAAATAGTGCAACAGCATTTAATAATCGTGGTAACGCTTATTTAGAATTAGGGCAATTAAAACAAGCAATGGCAGATTATTCAAAAGCAATTGAACTTAATCCCGAATATGCATTAGCTTATTACAATCGTGGTTTATTACGTACAGATTTAGGAAGAGTACCAACTGCAATCGAAGATTTTCAAGCAGCAGCAGATATTTTTATAAATAAAGGTGAAGAAAATAATTATCAAGATGCGATGGCAAGAATTAAGGAATTAACTCCGTAATTGGGCATGGGGCATTGGGCATTGGGAATGGGGGATTGGGCATTGGG
>CAYMZW010000174.1:0-13106 GCA_964395005.1 uncultured Rivularia sp. | reverse complement strand
CACTTGGGCGTGACAATCGAAGCCGATATTATCAAGCAGAAAATGCCCGAAAATAATAACGGTTATGGTGCAGTTGCAAAGGCGATCGGTACAAGTTACGGAAAAACTCACGATAAAGTTTATACCGAACTAACAACAGACCATCCCATCGATTTAACCCGCTATCAAGTATTAAATTGTTACTGCGGGCGTGCTGGTTTAATCAACTCTGGTGGTGCAGCAGGTGAAAACGACTTTGCAGCAGCAGTACGCACAGCAATTATCAACAAACGTGCTGGGGGAACCGGATTAATTTCCGGACGTAAAGCATTCCAGCGTCCTTTTGAAGATGGTGTAAAATTATTCCACATGATTCAGGATGTTTACTTATCTGATGCCGTGACGATCGCTTAGGTAATTGGTAATTGGTAATTTGTAGTTGTAGGGTGTGTTACGGCATTATAAATGTTGCGAGTAAACGCGATAATGTTATTCGCCGTAACGCACCATTTTTATGCATTTGGTTAGTATAGGTTAAAATAAACTAAGTTTAGCTAAGTCTAAAAATGCGAATTACTAATATCCATGAAGCTAAGACTAATCTTTCTAAATTAATTGAAGCTGTTTTAGCAGGAGAAGACGTAATTATTGCTAAAGCAGGAAAACCAGCAATCAGAATGATTCCCTATCGAGAAAGCAAAGAACCTAGAACTCCTGGGGGATGGGAAGGTAAAGTCACAATGTCTG
The DNA here is from genome assembly GCA_964395005.1 of uncultured Rivularia sp. Taxonomy (GTDB): domain Bacteria; phylum Cyanobacteriota; class Cyanobacteriia; order Cyanobacteriales; family Nostocaceae; genus Rivularia. The sequence continues at coordinate 12,380 of CAYMZW010000174.1, read as the reverse complement.
ATGATTTTGATGATGAATTACCTCCAGAAATCCTTGCTGGTTTTACTGGGGAGGAAGAAGTTTGAAATTTCTTCTCGATACTAATACCTTAATCTGGTGGTTAGCGAACGATGCTACCCTTTCTCAGACAGCAATAAAAATCATAGCTAATCCAGATAATTTAATATTTGTTAGTGCTGCTTCTGCTTGGGAAATAGCAATTAAAAAGCAGATAGGTAAATTGAATATTCCTGACGACTTAGAAACACAAATTGAGCAAAACGAGTTTCAAGCTTTATCAATCACTCTTTCTCACGCTGCTTATATAGAAAAACTACCTTTGCATCATAAAGATCCTTTTGACAGGATTATTATTTCTCAGGCAATTTGCGAAAATATGAAAATTATTACCCGAGATAAAAAATTTGATATTTATCAAGTAGATGTTATTAAAAGTTGATTTTTTATCCGTCTTTGTAGAGTGTGTTACCGCATTATAAATGTTGCGGGTAAACGCGATAATGTTATTCGCCGTAACGCACCATTTTTTTTAGTTAATAATTAGCTTGTAGGTTGGGCTAGCTGTTCACGAATAAGTATAGTTTAGAGCGAATAATTGATATTTGAACCTTTTCCCAACATTCTTCTTATCAATTCCTAACCAGGTAATTGCGAGAAGTTAAACATAATTCGTACCGATAAAATTAACTATAATTCATATTTTTTAGATGGTGCGTTAAGCTAACGCTGTAACGCACCCTACGAGCTACGAGCTACGAGCTACGAGCTAAATTAATAAAAATAATTATAACGGCGATTGTTATTACGTTTTAGTAGTTGACACTTATAATTTATTCCATCCTCAAGAAAAGTTTAAAAAAGCGGTAGTTAACTTAGATTTGTATTTCGGTACCAGGAGCAGAGTTATTGTACTCAGCAATTTTCTGCTTGACTACTACTAATCGATCGTAAAGCCTTATCTGAGGATGCAAATGACATTGTTTTCGTACCATCTCGTCAACTTCTTCGCTGAAAGTTTTATAAGCTTGTTTTGAGCTTGTACCAGTGAATAGCTGCGTTATTTCTTCAGTACCAATCGCGATAGCGTAGTCTTCTCCATCAGTACAAAAACGAAGATAAACCCAATCTGGTTTTCCCGAAAAGGTAGCAGTAGTCCATAGTGTAATATCTTGATGATTCATTAAGTCAGAAATACCTTGAGCAGAAGCTTCCGCCGACACGCAAAAATCAGTTAAATATATCCAGATTGAGATGATTTCATCATGTTTATATTTCTGAGCAGCTTTGAGAAAACCATTCCGAATTCGATCGGGGTAATAAAATATCCCAGTTAGTCTGGGAACTGCGACTAAGTTTTCCTGCTTAGTTAGAATTATGTGCGATTGTAATTCCTCTCCTTCACCAGTTGTTACTACTTTTATTATTCTTGCAAGCCTTTGTTTGGCTTCTAATAAATCTTCATCGATTAAGTTTTTCATTTCTTTCATCTTATCTTCTATTATTCAGACTATATTTTAAAATAAACTAAGTCCTATGAAGAAAATAAACAACCTAGAATTCCAGAGGGATGGGAAGGTAAAGTAACAATCTCGGATGATTTTGATGATGAATTACCTCCAGAAATCTTTGCTGGTTTTACCGGGAAGATTGAAGTTTCTTCTCGATTTTTTCAATGGTGGGTTAAGCTGAAGTTATAACGCACCCTACCATCTCATGACTCAAATATTAAATAAAACAATAACATTTGAAGAGTTTATTGAATGGAAGCCAGAAAATAAATTATATGAACTGCACAACGGGGTAATTGTTGAAGTGGCTCAACCAATTGGTAAACATGAAAATGTTGTCGGATTTTTAACTGAAAAAATATTAGTTGAGTATGTTCGTTTAAAATTACCTTATTTCATTGCTTCCAAGGTACTAGTAAAACCATTAGATAAAGAATCTGCTTATTTACCTGATGTATTGGTACTGAATAAACAAAATTTAAAGAATGAGCCATTGTACGAGCAAGAGTCTACTGTTTCTCAAAGTGAATCAATACCGTTAGTTATAGAAGTTGTCAGTACTAATTGGAGTGATGATTATGCTTTAAAATTTGATGAATACGAAACCATAGGTATACCAGAATATTTGATTATTGATTATTTAGGATTGGGTGGTAGAAAATTTATTGGTAATCCCAAACAACCTACTATTACTGTCTGTCAATTAGAGGATGGTGAGTATAAAAGCACTTTATATAAAGATGATGAGATAGTTAAATTAAAATCATTCCCTGATTTAAAATTGACTGCTGAAGAAATTTTTCAATCTGCTTATATCGAAAGTTGAGTAAATCATTTTTTTCGGTGGAGCAATCGGTGGTACGGTTGGTGCTTTCATTGGACAAAGTATAGGTGTATGGTTCGCAAACTTTCTCTGGAAAAATGTTATTAACAAAAGCGCTTTACTTTTCAAAAAAGCATTTTCTTGGTTTGGATTGTTTCCTAATCGAGTAATTGCAAAAACTTGTTAGATATATCAATAATCAATAAAATCAACTGCAATTTTTGGTTTCAAACGGTGCGTTATAGTCTAAGCTGTAACGCATCTTATTATTTATACTTCTGTGCAAAATAATGTTATTAATAATGTTAAAAATCAATAAAATCATCTCATGCGCCGAGATTCCATATTCTATAAACTGTTTCAACAATACCCAAGTCTACTTTTTGAATTGTTGACAAATGCACCAGAAAATGCATCCGAATATAAATTTGATTCAGTAGCTGTCAAAGAACCGAAATTTGAAATTGATGGGGTATTTCTCCCACCGGAAAATCAAAATCCGGGTGCTGTATATTTCTCAGAGGTACAATTTCAAAAAGACGAAAGACTTTACGAGAGAGTATTTGCAGAATCTTCCCTATACTTCTACCGTAACCGTAACAGATTCAACGATTGGCAAGTAGTAATAATCTACCCATCCCGTAATACAGAGCAAAGCGATATTTATCCCCATCGAGGACAACTTAACAGTCCTCAAGTACATCGAATATATTTAAATGAACTGGGAAATATTCGCGAATTACCAGTTTGGGTAGCATTGATGGTTTTGACAACAGTAAACGAACAACAAGCACCAGAAGAAGCAAGGTATTTAATAGAGCGTTCTTCCACCGAACAACCAGGAGCTAGAAGTCAGGTAATAATAGATTTAATCACGACGATCATAGCTTACAAATTTGAACAATTTAGCCGAAGCGAGGTAGAGAATATGTTGGGAATTACACTTAAAGAAACCAGAATGTATCAAGACATTAAGGAAGAAGGGAAAGAAGAAGGAAGGGAAGAAGGAAGAGAAGAAGGAAGAGAAGTAGAAGCGCGATCGCTCATCCTCCGCCAACTAACTCGACGAGTCGGAGAATTACCCCAAGAAATACGTCAAAGTGTCGAAACCCTTTCCCTAGAACAATTAGAAAATCTTGGAGAAGCGCTGCTTGATTTTAACAGCATGGTTGATTTACAAACTTGGTTAGAACAGGTTAAAGGTTAGAGGTCAAAGGTCAAAGGTTAGAGGTTAAGAATTAATTTTTCTACCCCCTCTACCTTTTCTACCCCCTCTATTTCCTATTCCTCCATCTCTTCCACAACTTCCTTCCTATCTGTCAACGGCTTAACAACCTTCGCGATCGCTTCCGAAATAAAAGCCTTCACAAATTCATCCCGCCGATTCAACTGAAACTGCCTTTGTACAACTTCCGTCATTCCCCCGTCACCCCAATCTTGATCGTGACGGAAATATTCAATAAAACTTTTACCGGCAATTCTAGTTAAATAAGCTGCCGTTACTCCTTGAATTGCTTTCCCAAGTACAAGAGTTGCAATATTTAACTGTAGCGCTGTGGTAACTAACTGCAAAGCACCTTTCACAATTCCCAAACTAGCCAAAGTTTTTGCAAGAGAAAGCGCTAATTCTCTTCCCCTTTCCATATTCAATTCACAACCGTAAACCCTGCCAATTTCTACTACCATTTGTGCATTCACTGCTGCGGTTGCGAGCAAGTCTACTACTGGTAAAGGTGTAACTGAAACTACACCGGCTCCAATCCACTGAAACCGATCAACAATTTTATTGGCTTGCCGACGGCGTTGAGTATCGATAAGTTTTCTGGCTTCTTCTCCCAATCTTATTGATTGCAGCAAGATATTATCTGCCACTAAATCTTCACCTTCTGCCCGTAATATTGCTGCCATCCGTCGTAACAAAGGTACAATTTCCGGCTCCGAACGAAAGATATCGCCGTTTTCCAACTCTACCTCCTGCGGATTAGCGGCGATCGCCACGACATCGTTTGTAGGAATAAAGCCCCGCACTCGCTCGCGCAATTTAGCTAAAATCGCTTGGGTATCTTCTTCTGTATACATATCGGTTTTATTCAAAACCACCAGCGAGCGTTTACCAATTTCTGCTAATGCTTTTAAAGGTTGGTATTCGGAGCGTCGTAAGTCGTTATCTACAACAAATAATAATAAATCGGCACTCGTCGCCAATTCTCTCGCTAACTGTTCCCTTTCCGTACCCGCAACCCCCGCTTCCAAAATTCCCGGTGTATCGGTAATCAAAATTCTGCGCTCCATGCCCTTGAGACGCAAACAATAAGTTTCTCCAACAGTAGTAGTACCCATCGGAGCATTTACCTTACCCACCATTCTTCCCATCACCGCATTCACCAAAGAAGTTTTACCAGCACTTCCGGTACCGAATACCACCACTTGAATTTCACCACGGGATAAATTTGCTTCAATTTCGCGGGATTTACTTAATAAAGCCTGACGGGAAACTTCATCTTGAATTTGCGAAACCTGTTTGCGTACAGCTTCCAAAGTTGTAGAAGCGGTTTCGGTTTTCTTTTCAGGAAGTTTAATTGTAGGGCGTTTACGACTGCTACGACGCTGTTCCCCAGACTGTATTTTTAAAGCATAGTAAACAAAAGCTGCAATTAAAGCTGCTACTAAGATTACGAGTAAAAACAGCAGCAAATTACCCAACAATGGGGAATAAGATAATTGCCAGTAAAGCCGAGACAGCGAATCTATCAGCCACAGACTAAGCCCCAGGATGACAATTAAACCGACAATTAAGGTAACTAAACGGGATACAGGTATTTGGCGCATTGGGGGAAGGAGTTATAAGTTAGGAGTTATGAGTTAGGAGTTATGAGTTAGCACTTATAAATTCAATATTTTCAATATTAATAATTAATACTCTGTATCTTCCTAGTGAAAACTGGTAACTGGTAACTCTTCACTGTTAAGTGTTCTCTATTCCCTATTAATAGAAGATTTTCAATCTAAAATCCATAATCCTGCAACTCCTCACTCCTAACTCCTAACTATTTCCCAATCCCCAATGCCCCATGCCCTATTCGCATTATTTTTTCTAATATAAACGTGAAGGCACTTGTTGAAGGTGTAAAAATTTATCAACAGGAAATTTTATCAGGAGATATCGAGCTATGGGATTATTCGATCAAGTTCTTAATGCGGTAAACAATCCACAAACGCGGGGCAGTATGGACGATATTGGCGGTATTCTCAATACCGTGCAGCAGTTGAGTGGTAATGCTGGTACGAATTCTTCTACAATGCAATCCGCTATGGGTGTTGTGGGTAATTTTGTTCGTTCTTCTTTGCAGCAAAAGCGAGTTACAGAAGGCGAGCAGCAGGCTGAATCTATAGTAGATCAATTTAGCGGTACTTCCCCTAATTCTCAAGCTGTAAATTCTCTATTCTCTGGAGCTATGCAGCAGCAGGTAGCCCAAGCTATTGCTCAGCGTACTGGCTTGGATGCAAATATGGCTATGCAAATGTTGCCGATGTTGGTTCCTTTGGTGCTGCAATTTTTGCAGTCGGGTACTAATGCCCAAAATCCGCAGGGTGGTGGAAATTCCGTTCTCAGCAGTTTCCTCGATGCTGACGGTGATGGTGATGTAGATATTTCCGATGCTATGGGAATGGCTAGCCGTTATCTCGGACTATAATTTCAGTTATCAGTTATCAATTATCAAATTAGTTGGTAACTGGTAATTATACATAAACAATATTATTGTTGTTTTACTTGATTCAAATAAAAAAGCGATCGCGTTTTCTAATTTTGTTTACAACAGCGCCCTGTTGTTCGTTGTTAATAATTCAAAATATCTGCACTGTTTAAGGGCGAATCAATCAATAAAAAATCTGCCGTCTGATAGATGGCAGAGGGTCAATTGTATATTCAACAAATTTATTCCACAAATTAACCAAGCATAAGTTGATTTGTAATCTCAAAATCTCCCACTTCGAGTTCGCTTGCTTCAACTCCACTCAGAGAAGCTAACTGTTCGCCAGTGCTAATAATCGAGATTGTACTACCACTACCATCAGCCGAACCAGTAATTTCAAGTTGGTCAAATTCAAAACTCTCGATAAATTGAGTTAAAACCAAGGAATCTTCACCTTTTACAAAGTCAAGGATGGTGTCTGTTCCTTCTTCGGGTGAGATGACAAAGCGATCGCTTCCTTCACCACCAGTTAAGATATCAGTACCCAAGCCACCGGCGAGCAAGTCATCACCTTCACCACCGTTGAGGATATCATTACCTGCGTTGCCTCTTAGGTTATCAGCGTCTTCACCACCGTTAAGGATATCGTCACCTTCACCACCTCGGAGCAAGTCTGCTCCACCGTCGCCGTTGAGGATGTCGTCGCCAAATACGCCGTTGAGTTCGTCGCCGCCTGAGCCACCATTAAGGTTATCGTTACCCTCACCACCGTTGAGGATGTCTTGTCCGCTCTCACCATTGAGAACGTCATTACCGGCTTCACCTAAAAGTTCGTCATTTCCATCACCGCCATTTAGGTTGTCGTTACCGTCACCGCCCAAGCCAGAGCCACCGAGAAGGAAATCGTCACCATCACCGCCATTAAGGACATCGTTGCCAGTACTACCATCGAGGAAATTGTCACCTTCGTCACCTTCAAGCAAGTCGTCTCCCAAACCACCCATAAAGTCGGTGCTTTCTGTGCTATCGCCGACATTATCCATTTGATTGTCGTCGCTATTAACAGTGTCTCCCGAGTCAGCCATGAGTTCGTCGGTGCTTTCTGTGCTATCGCCGGCATTATCCATTTGATTGTCTATAGTCTGTTGATAATCGTCTAAGGCATCGTTAAAAGAGTTCCTGATATAAGCGACGAAATCATTCCAAAAATCCATGAAGTCCATAATTGTATCCTTACAAAATTAATGCAATAGCCTGCGGCAACTCCCTATAGGAGTATCGCTTTTAAGATCAAAAAACAGCGGAATAAAATTCCATAACCCAAATAAGGGCGCGTTAATTGAAAGATTATCCCGACTTGAAACATCAAAAAGATTTAAGAATTAACTAAGCCTAGCTCTATGCCTACTTAGTTGAGCTACTTTCTGCCAAGGACCCCAAACAGCAAAGGTAATACCGGGGTCTTGGATATTGAAAAACATTGTCTGACCGTCTGGGGAGAAGGTAACACCAGCAAATTCGCGATTGTTGATGTTGTTACGAATGAATTCGTAGAGCAACCCGTCTGGTGTAATTCCATTGATTCGGTCAGTTCCTTCGCCATCTTCGCAGGTAAATAAATCGCCAAAAGGAGACACGGTAATATTATCGGGCGCGTCTAACACTTCTTGGTCGTTGGGTTCTACAAAGAGTTCGATGGTACCGCCAGTTTGATTAGTTTCATCGGGTACATAACGCCAAATCTGACCGAGTTCTTTTTCACCACCATCGGTACAGCAGAAAAATACTTCCCCATTCAGAGGATCGTAAGCGATTCCTTCTTCGCGAGTAAATATTGCTGCGCCTTTTTCGGCTGCTTGTTTCCTAAGATTATCTTCGGGAGATTCTACATCCTCAAGCGGAATCCATACCACGGGAAATGGAGTGTTTAGCGGAAAACCAACAGCGGTTTCAATTCCCGGTTTTCCTTGAATTCCCAAAGCTTCTAAAGAACCACCAGCAAGTAAATTACCAGGCTCGTTAGGAATGTAGCGATAAAATACGCTATCCCCTCTATCTTCAGTCTGATAAACAATGCCTGTTCTAGAGTCAACGGCGATCGCTTCGTGGTTAAAACGACCCATTGCTTTGATTGCTTCGGCTTTAACTAAACCTTTTTTCGGGTCTACTTCAAAGTTGTAACCGTGTTCTACAGAAACTATATCTTGGTCGGGAAGCCTGACACTGCGTCTCTCCTGCGGATCGTCTGGTTCTCCTCCACCCTCCGGATCGGCTACTTCTACATTCCCTGGCTTAGAGGTATTTTCTTCGCAAGTAATCCAGGTATTCCAAGGGGTTGGGCCGCCAGAACAGTTACGATAGGTACCACCCAAAGAAACCATATCTTTGATAAGACGGCGATCGCGTCCGATAACTAGGGTTGTAGTACCGCCGTTAGCAAAAGGATCGTAACCATATCCTGCGGGTACAATTGCCGGAAACTCGTCTTCATCAGGACTAAGTTCGTGATTACGGACTAAATAAATTAGCCCTCCCGCTCCTGGAAAAGCCGCCATCCCATCGTGATCTCCAGGTACCGGATTGCCGTCAGTCATTGGTTGACCTGTAATCGAAAAGGCAGTGTACTGAAATTGTGGGGGAAGCGCAATCAAAGGCTTCTGATATTCCCCTGGCAATTCTCTGACGTTCTGCGGTAATTGAGGTTGCAGCGAACCATAGCCTTTAGTTTTGAGTGATTGTCCGCGAGATGCTCTAGCATAAAAAGCTTCTAGAGGGGACAATAGCGCCGTTCCAGCTGCACTGGTAGCTGCCAAGGTAAAAAATTTCCGTCGTGATAAATGCATAATTATTCCCCGATTCCGTACAGGATTTCACGTAGTTCTTTAGTTGTCAAAACTATTAATTTAACTGGGACTTAATCTTTTCTAAAACAAGCACATTTTGTTTTATCTGCTTATCAGGTTACTACTAAATCAATTTTTTATTCAACTTATTTCGTATTTTTATTTAAGTCTAATTTTATTCAAACAGTAAAATTTAAGTTTTGTAAAAAAATAATTTATTTGAATTTTTTAAACCCATGCTTTTTCGCATTTAATAATATTTTTTTTAACTTAAAATGCTTATTTCTTTAACCTATATTTATTGTTATGTTAACTTTTGGCTTATTTGATTTTAGTAGACCGCTGATGACTGTTTTACAATTGACTGTATCGTGAATCTTTTAACAACTGCTTGTCTCGATTGCAAACTAAATATTCTATTTATATTATTTAATCTTGCGTTAACCTTTGCTAAACAAAAAATTAAACTTAGATTGATAGTGTTTAAAACAACAAAGTTATAAATGCAACATTATTATTTGGGGCTTATATAGCAATATCCCTTAATTATTTTTTGTTTTTAAAGGATTAAGTATATCGAGTTAAAAATAATCATATTGATGAAACAACAGACAACGCCGGAAAAAGCTTCTAAATATATTTGTACTTTGTTTCATGTTTATATTTATTTCTACCGGCTAACAGACCTAATTTGGAGATATTGAAGGTATAAAAAAATATATATATTGCTAATTTTAGAATTAGATATTGTTCTTCCTAAACACACTAACTGTACTAACTTGAATTTATCCTTTAATTATAAGTGAGAATAAAATGCGCTTAAACAAGCTAAAAATTGTTTTGTTACCTATTTGGGTTATTGTCGCTTTATTAGGGTCATTTATACTAATTAAAAATTCTACTGCTGGAGAAAATCGTGTCAGACCTAGAGGAAAGTTTGAATTTGCTTTAATCGGAGATGTTCCTTATGGCGACAATAACGTTGGCAAACTTGATAATTTAATTGAAGATGTTAATGCAGAAAGAAAACTAAGCTTTGTCCTCCATGCTGGTGATATTAAAGGTGGCAGTAGTGAGTGTTCTGATGAGCGTTTTCAAGCACGACTTGGGCAATATCAGAAGTTTAGACTTCCTTTTATTTTGACTCTTGGAGATAACGAATGGACTGACTGTCATCGTACTGCTGCCGGTCAGTATAATCCTATTGAGCGACTCGAAAAATTACGAGAAATCTTTTATCCCAGACCTGGTTTCTCAACTATTGGTAGAATGGAGCGCGTGCTGACTCAAGCAAAGCTAAAAGGCTATGAAGACTACGTTGAAAATCAACTCTGGATTCAGAAAAGAGTCGTGTTTTCTACAATTCATGTAGTAGGTAGCAATAACAATCTAGCGCTTTGGTCAGGTATTGGTGAGACAGACACAGATGGTGTTCTAGCAACTTCTCCAGAAGAATGTGCAGGCGAAACAGCTAGTAATAGAGTCCTTTGCGAGCAACGTACTGGTGAATTTGTCAAGCGTTTAGCTGCTGCCGCGAACTGGTTAGAAGCAACTTTTGATGCTGCCGAGAAAGCTAACAGTCCCGGCATTTTTATTATGATTCACGCCAATCCTAGATTCGATTTAGCACAAGACGATCCAGCACGAGCAGGTTTCAATCGTTTTCTGAAGCTACTAGAAGAAAAAGTCCAAGAATTTGGACGACCTGTAGTTTTAGCTCATGGGGATTTTCACTTTTATTTGCTAGATCGACCATTATCTGGTGTCAGCAATTTTACTCGCGTTCAAACTTTTGGCGCTGATGAAGTCAATTGGATTCGTGTGACTGTCGATCCTAAAACCGCAGAAGTTTTCAAAATCGAACCTGTTGTTGTTGAAGAAAATCTATAAATCTTAATGCCTTGAACAATAGGTAGATTTTAATACATAGAATAAGGCTGATGTCAATGCATTAGTTTTAATTAAAATTATTTTTGTAAATCAGGTTTAAAAAGTTTGTAGTATAATTTGATTAAATAATTTTGCCATCTTCAGTACCTGAGATGCCAAATTATTAGTTAAAAATCATGTAAGGTAGTTTTTAACGTGGGTTTTAACGAGAGAAAAAAGCTAAACAAGTTGGGTTAAATATCTGGATTTATTTGCATAGCAGTATAATAATGCTTCTATGCTAGTTTTGCGTATAGTCGAATAATGAAAAATCATAATTTTAAGACATAAGCATTTTAAAGTTGATGACGGAAAATTGGGCAAATTGGTGTTAAATTAGGATAGCGATTAATTAAAGCTTTGCTGAATGCAGCTGAAGATAAATTTGTTAAATAATGTTGAGGGGAATAAAGCAAATGGCTGCAAAATTTTTTCTCAAGAAAGGTTTTTTCAAAGCTTTAGCCTCTAAGGCGGAAAAAACGTCTTACAACCTGTTTGGAGTAGCTAAAAATTGCCGCGCTATTTTAACGGAATCCGTACCATTTTTAATTGCCTGTGCGGTTTTTTTAAGCGTTATCAGTTTACACAGCCCGATGCTGCTGTTTTGTTTGTTGATGGGCAGTTTTATTACTGTCATAATACAGCAAATTTCATGGAAGTTTGATTTACCAAAAGGTCAATTGATAGCGCTGCAAATTATGGCGATCGCCCTTCTTTTAACAGTATTTTGGTTGGATTATTTCGCCGCACCAGCGCAAGCGCAATTTTTTGGAAAAGCCGAAGATTTTTTCAAGAATACTTTAACTGAAGGTTCCAATGATTCGGGAACTAATACCGCTGTCAGCTTAGTATTCAACGTTTTACGAGCGCTTTTCCTGCTTTATATTGCGATTTCTTTAATCGGTGTGGTGAATGCAGTTCGTAAAGATGAAGATTGGCAAAGTATTATTAGAACACCTTTATTAGTAGTTGTAGCTGTCATAGTTGCCGATGTACTAACTGGGTTTATTATCGGCAGTTGAATCAGTTAACAGTGAACAGTTAACAGTGAACAGTGAACAGTGAACAGTTAACAGGGAACAGGGAACAGGGAACAGGGAACAGTTAACAGTTAGCAGTGAAGAATGATTTATGAATAATAATGATAATTTAAAATTAAAAAACAGGGAACAGGGAATAGGGAGTAGTGAAGAATGACCAACGAAAATTAGTAAGCAATACTGATAACTGCTCACTGCTCACTGCTCACTGATTATGGATAAAGACTTTCGGCCGGTAAATCAAATTTTAGGAACTCAACCTTCATTGGGGCCACTTCCAGCAGATCAAATATTTCCTTGGATGGTAATTGGTTTGGCTGCTTATTTTATTATCAATGGAATTTTTGGAGGTTTATTTGATGATGATTTTCAAAGGTGGTTGTGGACTACTTTGATTGCTGGTTGGGGAATGGGAACTTGGTGGATATTAACTGGTGGTAGAAGTTGGCGCTTTTTAAGCAAGTTTATTGGTGTTCCCAAATGGACGAGGGGAATTGCACGTTATCAAAGCTTTTTGTTAGTATATGAAGCCAAAAATCGGC
>CAYMZW010000173.1:2765-13126 GCA_964395005.1 uncultured Rivularia sp. | reverse complement strand
CAGATTATTTACATAGTTACTTTATAAGAGTTATACCAGGTAGTCCTAGCATACAAGAAAGATTTGTCTGCCGAGAGTTTCCATCTGCCTTTAAACGCTCTTTACTAGCAGAGAAAAAAATCTGTTTTCTTGCTCTTGTTACCCCTACATAAAATACACTTAGTTCTTCAATAAACTTTTTCTCATTTGTACTCTGAATCTTTAATTTGCAGTTACTTTTATAGTTACAATCACCGCATAGTCCGTACCAATTAGGCATGGAATACTGCTCCATATCTGGTATAAAGACATAATCCCATTCCAATCCTTTAGCCCCATGAATAGTGGAAACAATTATATCCTCACTAATATGTTCCATATTTTGCTTCAAATTTTTATTATCAAAAGCATCTCTTATAAGAAGCAATTTATCTTCAATACTTAAAAATGAATAACTGGGTAGAACTTTAAACAAAAAGACATCTAATAAATTAAGTAAAGATGTAAATGTTGGTTTTTTGTTAATATCAACGAATTCTTTAACCTTTGAATAAACACTTTTAATAATCTTTTGCGAAATTCTAAATTCAATTCGCAATTGTTCGGTCAATAGAGAAGAACATTTTTGATGAAATTCTAAGTATTCTGGTGAATCTTCATTAAAAAGACCATAGAAATACGAGATACCCCTTTGATTAAATACATCAATGATTTTACGAGTATTACAATTAGTTGCACCACCTCGTGTCAATATCGCAATTTTATTCGTTTTTTCTTCATTCGCAGACCACAAATCATTGATTTTTTTTATTATAAGCTCTGCTTCATTTAATTGATTTACAGCCAATATCAATGGAACTTCTGCATTCTTATGAATAGCAGGTTTAAAGGAATTTTCTGCATTTAATCTGATATTTTTATCCAGTTGAAGCATTTGTGGATTTTTCATGAATCTATAATTATTTTCCAAGGAAATTCTTTCCATAGAAAAGCGTTGTTCTGCTTCAATCATCAAATCAGGTATAGCACCTATAAACCCGTATATTCTTTGTAAGGAATCTCCTATAAAAACTAATTGTGATTTATCAGAAACTAATGTACGTAATAAACTCCAACTTAGTATATTAGTATCCTGAAATTCATCTACAATAATTACAGGAAAATAATCCTGATAAAATTGCAATACTTCAGGATATTTAATAAATATCTTTAACGTAAGAGCGATGATACCATTAAAACTTATGTATCTTTTATCTAGAAAAACTCGTATTATACCATCTGTATATTGATTAAAAGAATCGTTTAAATACTGACGGTTTACATTTTTAATGGCATCACTATAAGCAGAAAAAACGCAGGCTGCATCGTAAGATATGTTAAAAATCCGAGTTATTTCTTCTGTTTTAGAATCATCAACAGATTTTATCAAGTCTATTTCTTGAAGATTGGAATGCAGCAAATAACCATATGTTTTTAGGATATGCCTACAAAAACCGTGATAATTTGAAACAAATAATTTATCGCTAACTTTGAAGTTGTTTGAATTTTCAACCTCTAATAGATGAGGTAAATTTTCAGAAAGTTCTTTTTTTATTTTAAATGCTGCATTAACGCTAAATGTTAATGCAAGAACTTTCTTAGGATTAGAAATTTGTCCTGTAGCAAGTAAATAAGCAATTTTGCTAATCATAGTTTTTGTCTTCCCGTAACCAGCGGGAGCTTCAATAATCAGCCTCTTAGAATTAGAAAAAATAGCCTCAAGTTGTTTTTTATCATCACTGTGCAAAGTTTTAAGCTTTTGTAATAGTTGACCCTGTTCTGATTGATTTAGCATATATTTGATAATTTAACTGCTTTATCTATTAAATCTTTATAGACTTGAGGAATATTAGTAACGTGCTTACCTAAGTCTGCTCCGTCAAGAATACTTTTACTTTTTCTCATGCTCTTGAGAATATCTTCCTTTGATGCTTCTTTAAGCTTTTTAACTTCATCTTTAGATAACAATTCTAATTGATTATAAATATCCTGATGATTAAGATTAATACCTTCTTGTTTAGCTTTACCAATTAAAAAACTGGCTTTGTTTTCATTAGGAAATTCTGTTTCTAAATACTTAACATAATCTATTAAATCAAAATTTTCATATATGTCTTCTTCAAAGTCTTGTCCTTGAGTAAAAGATAAATTTACAACATTAATATATGATTGTTTTTTATCACTATCCATTAAACCAATATTTTGAATACCAAATTCATCTAAAAGTTTCATTAAAGATGGAATTGAATCTGCACCTCCTGCTTCAATAATACTAATTCCAAATTCATCGAGTTCAACATCCATTCTTTCACTAAAATTAGGAATAGCGCCAAGTTCGGTATCACCCTCGACTAAAATAACTACCTTAGAAAAAAAAGCTTCTTTAACATAAGGTAAATTTTTTAATAATTGTTTATGCTGGGCTTCATCAAGAATTACATTAACTCCACTTTGAACAACCACATGATTTTTTTCATTTCTATAAAATCTCAAAAACTGTCTGTAGTCATTCAGTAATATGTTAGGGGAATGCGAAACAATTAAAATCTGTCCAAGTAATTTATTTATTTGAAATATATCAGAAAGTAAATCGATAAAATCGGAGTCTTTATTATCTACTACTTTTACTAAATATTTAATTAAGTTCCTCTGTGCATACGGATGTAAGTGAATCTCAGGTTCATCTAAACCTATTACAATAGGAATACATTTATCAGAAGTTGAGCTATCTTCAACAATGTACTTATCTAAATCCTTTATATTTAGTAACCTTTCAAGAATTGACAAAGTAATAATTAACGAAAACTGTACCCCATAACCTAATTTTTCTGTAGTTCTTTTTTCACTATCAGCTAGTATTATAAGCTTACTTAATATGTTCTCTTTATTTAATTCTCTAATAGCTTGCAGAGAGAAATCTTTGAAAGATTTTATTTTATGTAATGTTTGATTAATTTCCTTTAAAATCCCATCAAATTTAGTAGTAATAATAAAATCAGAGTCTTGTAAATTTTCGTTTTGTAGATATTTGACTATGATATGATTTAAAAATTTTCCAACACCTCGATTATTAGAGAAATTTAGCTCAGATGATGGGGTTCTTAAGGAATCATACTTTATATAATTAACACATCTTAACTTACTATTAGAAATAATAGTTTGTGAATCTTTATGTATAAAGCTAACTCTTTCGTCAGGACATTCCTGTGTAGCAATGATATTAATAATTTCTCTATCATTAGGGTCAAACAAATCATCAAATAGCCCTTGTTCAAGGGCTGATAAACCTAATGAGAAGGAGATATTAATTGGTTTACTTGGATTAAAAAAATCTGATTCGCTAAAATCTTTTCTTGTGAATAATATATTTAATAAGTCGAGTAGATTTGATTTACCTAAGTTACTTTCTCCGATGATAAAGTTTATAGTAGGATGAAATTTTATTTTTACTCCATCTAAATTCCGATAATTTTCAATTTCCAGTCTAACAATTCTCATCTCAAATAAACCAAATCATAACTAAATCAATGTGTATCCTAACTTATTACTGTTCTTCTTTTGCATGAGTGAGTAAAATTTTCGGAATGTTAGCAAAAAAGTTTGATACTACTTTTCAGTAACTACTGTGGTGTGATGACACTCGCACCTAATGACCATCAATCAAATTTTATTAATACATCAAACAACTTCATTTGCATACACACAATAGTCACAATTGCAACTATACCTGTGACACTTTAATCATGTAATTATGTAGTACGCAAATAATTAAGTAAAAAATAAGAAACGCAACTGTAACAGCTTGTCACATTCCCTTATTTATCAACAGTTTTAGAAACCAATGCTGAGCAGGGGCATTGCGAAGAACAATAACAATTACGGCTGAACAACTTGCGCTATAAGACTTTAGACAATTGTAGTACAATAAACTAGTTTTTGCTCAACATTGTTTTGGAGTAATCTGTATATCAATAATTAATGTGCTAAAGGTTAGCGCATTAATTATTGATATACAGATTTTTATTGCTCGGAAGGTATATTATTCAAAGCTTCTTATCAGGATCAACTTGTGAGTATGATACGTTCATCTTCTTCACTAACCATCAAAACGTAATCTGCCATCTGTGCTGCTAAGTGGAGAACAATTGGGCGAGCTAGAGTATCTTTGTATTGCAATGCCATTCGACGTAATTCGTGTGTCAATATTGCCCAATGCTCTGGTTTATCTCCTGGTTGTATGCAAGCTACTGTTAATTCAAGTATTGCAGGGTTTGACCAGTGGAGTTGAGGTTTATCAAGTTTACTGAAATCAAGCTTTTCTTTTGGCATTGTATTGGATTTTTCCCCAATACTGAGAAATATACGCTCATTATTATCCAAATAAAATAGCCCCTCTGTTGCTACACTTATTTGTTCAAGTTCTACCAAATTATCAAACAATTTTACCTTCTGTTTTTTTGTATTATGCAGAGCATACCATTCTGGAGTTTCTCCACCTTGACGTACTCGAACTACGCGAAGTTTTGGCATTAATTGAGGAGATTCTGTACCAAAAACTACCCCTTCTTGGGATATTTGCGTATCTTGTAACCATGTCCAATACCTGCGTATGTTTTGAGCATCGCAGAGAAGTAATGTATCTTTACCTCTTAATTCTTTGCTTGTCAGCATTCGTTTAATAAATGCTTTTATTTCCCTCTTTAATTCGTTATTATCACCTGTGATGGATATTCCTTCTGTGTTTATTTTTCTCAAGGCTTCATCGTAGGGTATCCACTTAGGTAGACTATTATTATCAGATAAACCATTAAAAGTAGCTTCAATTAATTGGGAATCAGAACGTATTTTTACCATAATTGGTATGATTTGTTGTTTCCCATGAGCGCTAGTTTTAGAAGTACGGTTAACTAACCATAAACCAACATAATTTATAGGGTCGGGAAGTGTTGCTAATGGAATAACTATACTTGGAGGAGCTATCTGTACTCCTAGCGAACGTAGTAGGTCTAAAAAAGAAGTTATAGCTTTCTGTGGTAGTTCTTCAAGTAAATTGTTAATTTCCTTTTGCTCTCGTTTATTTAACTCTCTACCTTTTTCTTTTGCAATCTTCTGATATTTATTTTTAACTTCCTCATGTTCGGGGACAATAAATTTTGATACTCTGTCAATTTTTTCTTGAGCAAAGCCTAAGCGGATAGCTGCTTGGGGGTCTGTCCATTTAGGTTTCCAATGGTCTTCACCATACAGTTCAACTAATACTCCTACTTTTCCTGTTACAGGTGGAATTTTATTCACTGTTTCTGCTATTTCACCCATTCGGATATTGATAGCGTTTTCTCGTTTTCCGGAATTTGGTTTCTTCTTATTATCTGTAGATAAAAGTAAAGGTTCTGCCAATTCACCTATTGTTTGGGTGCGTATAGTTACAGTCAAATCTATATCTGGGAACTTATGAGTATTTGCTGTTGATGTTTTCAATCCCAGGCAATACCATACTGCTTTTATAAGTGCATCGCGTGTTGAGGAATTAATATACCAAATTTCAATTGTTAGCTCTTTGCCAATACTTTTACGTATGGCTTCAAGGAGTCTTTTCCCTTCCAAACTAAGTTTTTCTACAAATTGTGCTAATAAATTTTCATACCTCACTTGAAATTCTTCATCGGTTTCAGCTTCTTTTTTAGAAAAACTTGTCCTTTCTGATTCTTGCTTTTTTAAAAGCTTATCGTATTTAACTTGGAATTTTTCTGATGATTCCGAAATTTTTTTTTGAAGAAGTTTATTTATATTCAATTCTTGTTTCTTTAATAGATTCTCATACCGAGTTTTGAATTGCTCCTCTGATTCCGCTTTTCTTCTTTTTGGAACACCCATAGTCCAAGATGTTCCATCTGGCTTAGGTAAATCAAATATTTTAGCGGATTTTTTGGTATTTATTTTATATTGAAACCGCTCATAGTTTATTAACTCCCAATCATCTTTTAACAACAATGCAATTTGTTCAATTAATTGACGACGGTTAATTGGTGGCAATCCTTTACCTACTTTATGACCTGGAATTATCCCGTCTTTATAAGTAATACAAATGTTAGGAATATCCTGAATATTAAGTGCTTGTATGGGATTAGCTAAAATTTCTTGTGGAGTATAAGAAAGAGGATTAAATTTATCTAATAAACTAGCTAAATTATTATCCCATTTAGGCTCTCCTTTCCATACCAGTGGAGCAATTTGAAAGTATTCGGTATACCCATAAGGATTTATCTTTTCGCCCCATTTTACCTTGGTACGAATATATACAGAACTAGCTTGTCCTCCTAGCAAACCAGTATCGTTCATACTGCACCACCGTCGTATACTCATATCGCATTGCAGTTGGGGATATGGCTGGAACGGAACAGTTTGTACTTTTAAAGTCAGAACTATTGAGTAATAGTAATTACGATTGTTGTGCGTGTGTGACAGAGGAGGGAAAGATATCAATTCCGCTCCTTTTCCTTCCGATGGCGCACAGCGATAAAATTGAATTGTTTCATCATCCAATTTGAACTTTAAATCTGGGTCACTCAGTTGTGTTGCGAGAATGTCAGGCAATAGAATAAAACTATCTGCATTCTCGGTAATATTGGCAGTTCCGTTATCAAACTGTTTCCATAATTCTGTTTTTAGAGTCACCGATTCCCACTTGAAATTGTTGGGTGACTTTAACACTCCCATTACGGCTTGTCGTTGGTCAAAAGTTATCCCTTTTTTACTTTTTTTGGGGTTTTCATCAGGAAATTCAGTATCTAGCCAATGCGAAAAAATTACTAATAATTTATCTGTTGGAATTTTAGCTGGGCTATATAACCAAAATTTCTCCTTTGAATTTTTTTTATCGCTTTTTTTACCCCAAATTTTCTCAATGTAAATTAAACCGGGTATGCTTGCCCTCAGAGCAGCATTGAGAGATGTAATGGGAATACTTACTTTGTTACTGGAACGATTGTCTCTTACTGCAACAAGATTTTTGATTAAATCTTTGGCTTCTTGTGGAAACTTAAGTGCATAAAATTGTTTTTCAGGTAAGTTGTGTTTGAGTTGGAAAGCGCACAGGCGAATTTTATTGTATTGAGCTGACATAAATTAAATTAGGTGGTGAAATGTTTACAAAAAAATATCAGAAAAGATTTTTGGTGTTGGCGATCGCGTCATAAAATGGGCGATAAAGCGCCTGAACTACTTGCTTGTCAATTTTGTTAATTTGCTCTTCTGAGTCTTCAAAATAGGGCTGTAGCAAATCTCGGATACCAACAAGGATGCTGGTTGAAGGTGTATCTTCTTGTTCGTTCATCTGTGCAACGTTTAGCCCAAATTTGGCATCGCACCAAAATAATTCTGCGTTACTACCACCGCGAATCAAACGACCTACAACTTGCCAGAGAGAAACGGTAATATCCCAATGCATCGCTTTTAAGTTCTCTTCATCAAGGGTTCTTAGTCTTATTGGTAGGTGTAGCAACCGCAGCCATTGACGATAAGCTTTATCTCGGAAGTTAGTACCTAACTCCTCAAGATTTTCTCCTGTAGCTGTTTTATAGTTTTCAATTGCCCAACGGTTGATGGAGTGAATTGCATAGCTGAGGTCGTCAGGGCTTGGATGAGGTAGAACCAGGAAGTAAGCAGCCCCAATTGCTGCCATGCCATTTTCATCAACAATATTGTGACCGCGCTCCATTGCTTTTAGCGGAGCTATTAAAATTACTTTGTCAGGTTTATAAGCGAACTCAGATACTCGTCCTCGTTGCAATTTGCTGTTACTTTCGTTTTCTGAGTCATCATCTAACCACTCAGATTTATTATCATCTTTTGTTAATGCTATAACTCGGTTTCCCCAACCTAAACTAATTAGATGGTCGTGGACTATTTTTACCTGTTCGTAGCTGTTAACTGCTAGTAAGATTTTCCGTCCTTTAAGGTCTGTTAGTTTTTGCTCAAGATATTCTTCTTCTACTAACTTAGTGACAATTTTCTCCAGATTCTTCTGTTTTTTATCCCCTGTTCCTGATACAAAAATTGGTTTATTTTGGTTGTCGTATAGCTGTAAGAATTCTGAGTAAATTGAAAATTCCTTACCAGTATTTGGCGACAGGACTCCGGTTACTGGTATATCAACATGGTATGCCGGAGATTTACCCGCCCAACTGGTTCCTGACATCAGCAATACGTGAGGACTTGCGATGTTGTCACTGGCGAATAAATCATTGAAGTGTAAAAGCGACCAACGACCAACTCCCGTACAGCGGAAGAATCGCAAACTTCCTAACTGTGCTTTGTAAGATTTGTGATACTGGAATGCAAACTGATTTCCCATTGGCATTGCTGGGATTACAGAGTTATAGTCAGCGGGTGGTGCCTGAAACCACATTGAATCTTCTGCTTCTAGGTTTAGAATATCTTGTACCTGTTTCCATCGGCTCATCATGAAACGGAGCTTCTCTTGTAAAACACAAACCAATAAAGCAAACTCTAACTTGATGGCTATTTCTTGACTCTTCTGGAGTTCTAAAGGAATTGTGGCTTTTTCATCAACCCATTTACGAAGAGCTTCCTTCTTACCACTACCTTTATGAGTTAGTGTAAAAAGTGAGTCTTTATCGCAATCTAAATTATTTATATAAGGTTCAAATATATCCTTCATTAAATTGTCGGCATTTTCAATTCCCACTAAATCAATAGCAACTTCTCGCAACAGTAACCAATCGGTAAAATATTTTTTATTATTTTGCCATTGAGATAATTCAGGACAATCTCCTCCTAACATCCAATAAATTTGGTCTGTTACTCGTTTAGCTTGTTGGCAAGCATCCCACCAATCACTAGCAATTTTTTTACTAAGTGGTTGAGAATTTTTGTGTCTTAATTCATCGTCAACTTTCTGTAAAATTTTATCTAACCAAGCATCTCTTGTTGGTCGGCATAGTGTTTGTTCGGGGCTAAATGCTTTATCTAGATAAGCTTGATATTGGTCTACTTCATCTATAATTACTAAGTCGCTACGCTTCCAAACCAACTCAGTATAAAGCAAACTTTCTCGGTTTATCTGTTGCGGTACTCTACTGTAAATTAAACTTCCTGGTGTAGCAATCCAAATAGAAGCTTTTACTAAGTCACGTTCTTTTTGATGGTAAGAACATACACTGTAAGCAGGACAAGCCGCTTTTATTTGGGATGAATTTGACTGTTCCTCCGAAGGCTCATCATTTTCTGTGTCTGTAACTTCTGATTTTTTGATTAATTCTAAAGACGAACAAGGTTGTTGATTTATTTCAAAAGGTTTTGTCATTTCGGGTTTAACTAAACCACTCAACAGGCAAGTATTACTTAACCATTGAAAGCCAGTATGAATTTGATTAAATGGTTCTTCTGGGTGGTTATTGTAAACAGCTTGATGCAAGCGACTAATATGACTCTTTCTGTTTGAATTTCCTAATATTGGAGCGACATTAGTAATTCCTACATCAGCAAAAGTCTTCGCCAATTCAAATATTTGAAGAACATCTCCTACTATTAACGTAACGTGCAATCCTTTTCTGGCTGACCAAACTGCCAGAACTTTCATTAAATTTGATTTACCTGATGATACCATCCCTACCAGATGCATCATCCTATTTATAGTCAGGGATTCGACTGTAACTAAACAATCATTATCACCAAATACCTTAAATTTAGTATTCTTTATCCAATTTTTCCACAGTGGTTTTAGACCCCGCTTCTTAATTTGTTTATCCATCCATGCTGCGGTATCTTCCAGTTCCTTCCAAGTTATACTTATAGGTTCGCGCCTTTGATTACCAGTTAAATTGTGACCGTTTGGCGGAGTTTTTACTAATGCAGAAGGAACTGTAATTGTTTCTATGATTCCGTTAACTTTACATTGATATGTTTGGTCAGCTTCAGCCCATTTTATTTTGCGTCTTTTTAACAATGGGATAGAAGATTTTAAGGTTTTAGCATATAAGTCAAATCTAAAATTTGCAGTTGTTAGATTGGTATTTATTTGGAAATCGTTTAGAGATTCAGATACTTCATATCCTCGCCTATCTAGTGGCTCTGAGCGATAATATTTAAGTGCTTCATCCCACAGATATGGTCTTCTGTAATTTGTCAGCAAATGACGTGCAGAGGCATACATTTTATGCTGCAACTGGTTCCAATTTTTGAATTCTGGGATAGAAAAAGGATAACCTGTTAGTAATATCCAGAGATTTTTTGCAGGTGCATTTGGAACTAAAGATTTTAATAAATATAGTCCCAATTCCACATCACATAATTTTTCGTCTAATCCTTCTTTGATTAGTCGA
>CAYMZW010000173.1:0-2665 GCA_964395005.1 uncultured Rivularia sp. | reverse complement strand
AATTGAACAGGACAATGATTTATAAATTCTTGAATATACTCGTCCCCGTATTCTTTAATTTCGTCAGCAAATACAAAAAATGCTTCATTATATGGCTGATGGGGAAGTTTAGGGATAGGCTCGTTAACGCTATGCGCTAAGTTATATGCAGATTCCCAAAACTTAACATCAACTGCCCAGACGGTTTTATCAGGAAAGACAATATGTAGGTCGTATTTATCACAATTAGGATAAAGAGTAACTTCTAGCTCTAACTCTTTCATGCGTTTTTCTATTCTTAATTCCGCACACCCAGGACGGTGAACAAAATATCGCAGTCCCCTTTTTAGCCATAAAACTTTGTCATCTTTATCGCACTCAAAAGGAACTGATTCTTTCCTTTGTTTTTTGCAATGCTTATTCTCACACTTTAATTGATTGTCCGTAGTCCGATGCATTAACCCACCACAGTAACCGCAACAGTAAAACTTCCCCTGTTTTTTGTAAGAAACTGGAGCTTCTTCATAACTATCTTCTAATACTTGTTGTAATGGCTTAAGTTCTAGAACGCTTTTAACATCTAAGTCTCCCTTTGTAATGACAGGATGAGTGACAAGTAAACGGCGAAATTCTACATATAAACTTGGGTTTTCTGCCGACTTTTTAAACACTTCTTCCATCACCTCGTTTTGAATTCTGTCGGCTTCATTAATATATGACCCGTCTAACTCAATACAAAATCCACTGGGCTTTTGGTCTTCTATAAATCGAACATCCTTCCATTCTTCTGGGGAGTTAATTTCAACAGTCCAATCCTTTACAGGAAGTTCCCCCCAATTACTAAGAAAGTCTGGAACCCCTTGAGGTTGGGTTTTATTTTGCATCACACAAAAAGCTTGTAACTTTTCTACTCCCAGTTGCAGAGCAGGTGGATAAGCAAAAAGTTTCTGCTTTTGAATTTGTTGTGCATACTGCACTACCCCTTTAGCTATTTGACGCAAAGTTGATTCATCATTCGTTGTCTTTACATTTTTTGAACTTGCCTTTGTCTTGCGATTAGGTTTACTGCCGGGTATGTAAGAGTTTATGTCAAATCTCCTCTGCCCAGATGGTGTCCTGATTGCATGAATCTTGCCCGCAGCTTCCCACCGCCTCAAGGAATCTACACTCACTCCCAGCCGTCGTGCTGCCTCTTTGGGACTTACATACTCTGTAATAGCTTTTTCCTCAATTCTTGTTTTATAAAATAACATAAATGCATAGATTTTCCTATGCAAACCTATGTATTTTTATAAATTAATTCAGTGTAGTTGCTGAAAAACTTACATACTTAGACTTTTAGCTCATCAAACCTACTATTAATGGCTTCAGCTTAAATAAGTGCCTTGCTTGCATTGCCCATCAGTAGAACTAAACTTGTCTGGCTTGTTCGCGTTTAACCAAGCTTGCCGCTTTCTTTATAATTTTGACTTTGGTAGAACATAAATACTATTATGGTGTTGTCTTTTGGCGCGGATATCTAGACCGATTCAAGCCAAGTACACAGTGACATCTACTCCCGAATTCTTAGAGGTAAGCAATGAAAGAATTTGATGATGCCCAGGAATTAACTCAACTGCAAAAAGCAGAGTATGCAGCCCAGCACTTTGCCGAGGCACTTTACCGTGAATGTAGCGCGTGGACAATAGTTACGAGAAAAACTTATGGCGTGCGATCGCTTTTTCGGAATGTTAAGAGCGAGCTGGTAAAAGAGATTGTTGAAGAGAAAAATATGAACCACATCCAAAATTCCATCCATGTTGTTTCAGATAGCGGTTATATCAAGTTCACACCGAATGAAGCGTACTTGATAGCTAAGTCTTTATTACCAGGAGAAAGTGGGGAAGGCACAACGCCGGGTAGTTGAGTTTTCCTTGTAAAGATTGAATATAAAATCTAAAGCTTCATATAGCAATCCTCTACAGATTTGGAACATTGCTTCCTACAGAGACTTAGTTTCAATCGGTTTGAGTTTATATCTCCTACTCGGATTGCTATATGAATTCTCGGTATTTTTGGTAAACTCGAACAACACGGTTTCCTGTATTCTTACCCAACCAAAATTTTATTCAAAATTAATCGAACTACCATTAAAATGCCCATAAATCTTATTCGCTTCCAACCAATTGGGTAATGTTCTTTCTACTTCTTCCAATTCGTTTCCATTTTCATTTACTAACCCGTGTGCAATTTGCACTATAAAAATTATCGAATATGCCACTATTTTTGCTTGTTAAAGTTGATAACGAGACATTATATAGTACTCTCAGGATTTCCCTTCAAAATAACTACAATGTTCATCTTTTTGAAGATTAGGATTAACAGCGCAAGGTAATAAGTAATCGCCACTAGCATATTTACAACCCAAGCACTGACAGGATAAATAATCTCCTCTTTCTACTAAAGATGAATCATAATTTCTACTTAATCTAACCAGCATATATGAAGTATTCCTATCCCCTTGGAATGCTGCTCCTGTAGCAAATAAAATAAACCCAATTGCAAATCCACAGCTTCCAGAATTTGCCTTTTTAAGTACTTCTGGAGTTTTATTCCCTGTTAGTGATAAAGCTATTAATCCAAATCCAGAAACAATAAATATGCTAATACTTATAGCTGTTGCCCAGGATGATAAGCAAGCTAACGA
>CAYMZW010000172.1:0-13163 GCA_964395005.1 uncultured Rivularia sp. | reverse complement strand
AGTTTGGCAACGGATGGAGTTTGGCAACGGATGGAGTTTGGCAACGGATGGAGTTGGGCAACGGATAGAGTTGGGCAACGGATGGAGTTGGGCAACGGATGGAGTTAGAAGTTGGGAATTGGGAGTTGTGAGTTGGGAATAATAAAGGTTAAAGGTTAAAATTCTCCTTGTCTCCCCATCTCCTTGTCTCCTTGTCTCCCCACCTCCCAATCTCCCAATTTCCAATCTCCCTATGCTGCTTTAATAATACGAACGATCTTGAAGTTCCGCTTGGGGTGTAAAACCTTTCTGCTGCAAACAATTTTTGAATTCAATTTCTGACTGACTTAATTTGGGGTTATCTGTAATGTCTAATATCCTTTCTAATTGGTCGTTTTTCATTTCTGATAGGGCATTGGCGATACGATTGCCTGCGTCTTGTTCTTGAATGGTTAATTTTGCAGGTAAACAACTGGCGATCGCCTGAATTCTTTTGCTATTTTCAGTGGTGGGTACTACTGGATTGCCGACGGCAGCGGCTTGGGCTGAAGGTACAATTCCTAGCCAAACGGTAATTACGAGGGCACCGCTTAGAATTACTCGTGCTAATTGCTTGAAGTAAATTTTAAAATTTATCATTGGATTTTTGAAAAAAATGTAGTTACAATTGCTGGGTTAATTCACTGAATTTTTGAGCAATCAATGTCCAATACCAGATAACTACATTTTATTTGTTTTAAGCTCCATCCTAGATAAGATTTGTTTCTATGCCTAAAGAAATAATTATTAAGACTAATTTAGGTCAATTAAAATTAAAAATTATACTTTTATATAACCTTTTACGTTTAAGCTTCGCGAAAATTATTAAAATCAAAAATATAACTAAAAATCTAACAAGCGGGTATATTGCGATGTCAGCGCCTATGGAGTCTACAAAAGAAGATGTAAATTCTCAAAATTCTCAAAATTCTACTTTTGAAGTCAAGAAAAAAGGTAAATCGTTACCTTCGGGGTTAATTATTAAGCTGGGAAAGTTTGTTTGGACTACTATGTGGCAAATTATGATGTCCAAGCTTGCACCTAGTAACAATAAAGGAGAATATATTCGCCCTTCAAGTCAGTTTCGCAATTCCATAAATGTGGAAGAAAATAATCTTTATTATCCAGAGTCGGGACGCTATCGCTTATATGTTGGTTTGGGATGTCCTTGGGCACATCGAACTTTAGTAGTTAGGGCGCTGATTGGACTTGAAGATGCTGTGGAAGTATCGATTGTGTATCCTTCACCTAATCAAGGAATCTGGGTTTTAAATAATCCAGAAGAAAATTGTCGAACTGTTCCGGAACTATATCAAGTAGCACAACCAGGTTATCAAGGGCGCTGTACGGTTCCAATATTATGGGACAAGAAAACTTCGACGATAGTCAATAATGAAAGTGCCGAAATTATTGTAATGCTAAATTCTCAATTAAATCAGTTTGCTAACAATCCACAAGTTGATCTTTACCCAGAAGAATTAAAAGAAGAAATAGAATTGTGGAATGAAAAAATATATCATGCTGTAAATAATGGAGTTTATCGTTGCGGTTTTGCTCAAACTCAAGAAGCTTACAATTTTTGTTGCGATGAATTATTTACCGTTTTAGATGAAATTGACAAAAATTTAGCAAATAAAAGATATTTATGTGGCGAACAGCTAACTCTAGCTGATGTGCGTTTATTTACTACTTTGTTTCGTTTTGATATAGTATATTACGGTTTATTCAAATGTAATCGCCGCAGAATTCAAGATTATGCAAATTTAGGAGCTTATTTACGCGATTTGTATCAGCTTAAAGGAGTTGCTCAAACTTGCGATTTGCAAAGCATTAAACAAGATTATTACGGCAATTTGTTTCCACTTAATCCAGGGGGTATAATTCCTTCTGGCCCCGATATTTCTAATCTTTTAGAACCGCATCATCGAGAAAAGATTGGTAACAGTTAATTGGTAACAGGTAAATACGATTTTTATTCGTTTTATGGCAATTAAAGCATATTTAAATGTTAAGTTTATTAATGATTTATTACTGATTGAGGTATTGCTGTACACAAAAAAGCAATGAGAATTTAACTATTATTGAGTTTTTGATCTTTAATATGCAGACCTTTGACATGCAGACCTTTAACCTGCTACTAGTATAAAACTGTAAATACTAACGGCATTTGTAGGTAAGTCAACACACGTTATTGATAAAAATAGATTACCTTTATTTAGTGCCTGGGTAGAAATGTAGGGAAGTTTTAAGGAATGGATGGATTATCTTTTTCTTGGGGAAGAAGAATTGTAGTTGTTTGCGTGCGTGTATTGCTTGCTCTTAGTATTGCTTTTGTAGTAATTTTACTGGTTTATCGATTTGAAAACTGGTCATCTGTTAATTGCGACAATCCAGAATCAGTTTGCTCTCAAGTATTTTCAGTTGTTCAAGTAAAATACGTCCAAGGTTTTAGTATTTTATCCGCAGCGTTTTTGTACGTTTTAGAAAGCCCTGAAAGGATCAGAACTAGAATATACGAAGCTTGGCAAGTAATTGACAATGCCGCAGCAGCAAAAGTTTCAACAAGTTATGCAAGAATTCGAGCGCTAGAATTTTTGAAAGATTACGGCATTTCTTTGGAAAGATTAAATCTAGAAAAAACAGATTTACAACAAATAAATCTTAATCAAGTAAATTTGAAAAGTGCCAACCTTTGTAGTGCCGATCTTAGAGAAGCTAAATTTAGAGGAGCTAATCTAAGTTACGCCGATCTGAGCGATGCTGATATAAGTAATGCTATTTTTAAAGGCGCTAAATTTAACTATACTAACCTTGAAGGTGCAAATTTAAATAATGTAGACCTTAGAGGTGCAAATTTCAGCGGCGCTAATCTTAGAAGTACTAGTCTTAGAGGCGCTCTTTTAGAAAACGCGATTTTTAAAGATGCCGATCTCAAAGGCAGTTTATACAACGAAAATACTAAGTTTCCTGACGATTTTAATCCCGACGATTACAAGATGTATCGCATTTCTGCCGATGCCAAGCTTAGAGATGCCAATCTTAGGGATACCAATCTTACTAATGCAAATCTCAACGGTGCCGATTTAACTAATGCGGATTTAAGAAAGGCAGATCTTAGAGGTGTGGATCTAAAGGATGCTAAACTTATTGGAGCCAATATTAGGGGTGCGGATCTTAGAGATGCTAAACTCGCTGGTGCCAATCTTAAAGGTTGTTTGTACAACGAAAAAACCAAATTTTCCAAAAATTTTACACCAGGGAATCATCAGATGTATCTGATTTCTCCTAATGCTAATCTCCAAGATGCTGACTTAGCTAATGCTCATCTAAGCGGTGCCCATTTGACAATCGCCAACCTTAGAGATACTAATTTAGCTCGGGCAAATCTGCGAGGTTCTAATCTTAGCGACGCAGATCTTAGAGGTGCTAATCTTGTTAGTGCGAATCTCAGAGGTACAAATTTGATTCGCGCCGATCTTAGAGGAGCATACATCAAAGGTTGTTTGTATGACGAGAAAACTAAATTTCCTCAAAACTTCTTTATAACTAATTTCAAAACTTATCTAATCGCTCCTAATAGTGACCTCAAGGATGCCAATCTTAGATACGCAAATCTCAGAGATGCAGACCTTAGTAATGCGGATTTAACTAACGCAAAACTTAACAATTCCGACCTAAGAAACGCAAACTTAACCAATGCTAACCTTGATGGTGCCAATATCAAGAATGCAAATCTTAGCGGCACTAATTTGACCAATGCCCTGAATTTAACCGAAGAACAAGTCAAATCAGCCGCTAATTGGGATAAGGCAATATACGATGAAGATTTTCTGGTAGTGTTGGGTTTACCTGTGGAACAGTGAACAGTGAACAGTGAACAGTGAACAGTGAACAGTGAACAGTGAACAGCGAACAGCGAACAGTGAACAGTGAACAGCGAACAGTGAACAGTGAACAGCGAACAGTGAACAGTGAACAGTGAACAGCGAACAGCGAACAGCGAACAGCGAACAGCGAACAGTGAACAGTTACCAGCGAAAGATAATTATAATATTATTTCCGCTTTTCAATATTTTTACCCGTTCCCCGTTCCCCTTTCCCCGTTCCCCTTTCCCTATTACCCCCTTCAAGCTCTTTGCGATTATTTAATGTCACGCATTAGGTACGGAAGAACCATTAATTTCTGTTTTTATTTTTGTTTCTTATCTGTAGTTAATCATTTATAACTACAAATTCCCTATAATTGCCATTAACGTGTCAAATATTGGCTATGAATTGGAATAAACTTTTGCAGCCCGATTTAATTTTGGAAGGTTCTATACTAAACCTCACTCCAGAAATTATTCAGCAGTACGAACTCAAGGGATTAGTGTTAGACGTAGATGAAACTTTGGTTCCTATAACTGTAGCTTTTGCTTCTAATGAGTTACAAGAATGGATAAATCAAATTCGTCCTTTGGTCAAAATCTGGTTGGTAAGTAACAATATCAGCGAAAATCGCATCGGTTCCATTGCTCGCTCCCTTGACTTACCTTACTATATCAGTGCCGCTAAACCCTCGCGACGCAAGATTAGACAAGCACTCCAACAGATGGATTTACCCGCACATCAAGTTGCAATGGTTGGCGATCGCCTTTTTACTGATGTGGTTGTCGGGAATCGCTTGGATATGTTTTCTATCTTAGTTGAACCTATTGTTCATCCCGATACTGCTATGCGTATCCACCCCATACGTAATGTTGAAGTTTTGATATCCGAAATTTTGGGAGCCTCTATTACTCCTAAAAAGCGTAGAGTTACAAATGTTCACAAAAGTTGAGGATAATAAATCTAAAAAAATAATAAAAAATAAAAAGTAAACTATCGTTAGGTGTAATTATATAGATAGATTAAACGGAGTCAGCCAAATAAAGACTCTGAACATAATAAAATACACATATTTGTAAAGCGTCAGCCTTCACTTTTTTAGAGGGATTGGCGCTTTACTATTTCGGTTATTTGTTGCAAAGATAGTGGTAAAGTCTTTTTTGTTTGTAGTAAGGACTTTAGTCCTTAGAATGAGGGCTAGAGCCACTTACTACAAATAACTAATAAAAAATGAATAATATCATTGTTGTTAAAATTGGCACTTCTAGCTTAACTCGTCCTGAAACCGGACAATTAGCACTTTCTACGATTGCGAGTGTGGCTGAAACTCTTTGCAATTTGAGACGAAATAATTACAAAGTAATTTTGGTTTCTTCTGGTGCTGTGGGTGTAGGCTGTGCGCGACTGGGTTTAAGCGAACGTCCTAAAGTTATTAGTGTTAAGCAAGCGGTTGCAGCAGTTGGGCAAGGAAGATTAATGCGGGTTTATGATGATTTATTTACCAGTTTGCAACAACCTATAGCTCAAGTTTTGCTTACTCGTACTGATTTAGTGCAGCGCAGTCGCTATCTCAATGTTTACAACACTTTTGTAGAACTACTTAAATTAGACGTTATCCCAATAGTCAATGAAAACGATACTGTTGCGGTAGAAGAACTAAAGTTTGGCGACAATGATACTCTTTCAGCTTTAGTTGCTAGTTTGGTACGCGCAGATTGGCTGTTTTTACTCACGGATGTAGATAGGCTTTATTCAGCAGACCCAAGGAGGGTACCTGATGCTAAACCTATAACTTTGGTAAGCAACATTGAAGAATTGACTAAATTACAGGTAAATACTGGATCTTCTGGTTCTCAATGGGGTACGGGTGGAATGTTTACGAAAATTTCTGCTGCGAGAATTGCTACTGCTGCTGGGGTGAGAACGGTAATTACCGAAGGTAAACAGCCAGATAATATTTACAAAATTATCCAAGGTGAATCTATTGGTACGCAGTTTGAACCGCAACCGGAACCAACATCAGCCCGCAAACGCTGGATAGCATACGGCTTAGTTCCAGAAGGTAAATTATATTTGGATGCTGGTGCGGTGGTAGCAATTTCTGGT
Source organism: uncultured Rivularia sp. (assembly GCA_964395005.1). Classification (GTDB taxonomy): domain Bacteria; phylum Cyanobacteriota; class Cyanobacteriia; order Cyanobacteriales; family Nostocaceae; genus Rivularia. The sequence continues at coordinate 7,172 of CAYMZW010000172.1, read as the reverse complement.
GGAGGTAAATCGCTGTTAGCGGCGGGAATTACAGCAATAGAAGGTAATTTTAACCCTGACGAAGCCGTACAGTTGTGCGATCGCGATGGTAAAGAAATTGCCCGAGGTTTGGTTAATTACAGTAGCAGCGAACTAGAAAAAATACGTGGCAGACGTTCGAGTGAAATCCCTGTAATTTTAGGCTATCAAGGTGTGGAAACTGTCGTACATCGAGATAATTTGGTTTTGATTTGAGAAGAGGGAATGGGGAATGGGGAATGGGGAGTGGGGAGTAGGGAGTAGGGAACAGGGAATGGGGAACAGGGGTTAAAAAATATTTTATAATTTAAATTGCTAAATTAAAGCTAACAAAAATTTCTTTAAGCTTAAGTAATTTCGAGCATTTTAATTTTGATTAATTTTGATTAAATTAGATTAGATTAAATTAAATTAAATTAAATTAAATTCTAAAATACTTTATAGTTTTAGAGTCAATCAAAAATCTAGCCATAGTAGATTATTTTGTGCAAATTGGCAACAGTATTATTGAATAAATTTGAAAAAATATTCTATTTATTAATAAATTTATTCATGAATGGTTACTGACAACTTCCTTGAGGTAGATGTGAGTATAACTCATGAAAGACTAAATTATTTTCTGTAGCTTTTTAATAGCTCTAATGCTTACCCAACAAAGTTTAAAAGATGTATTTTACTGCCCGGAAGAATCTGAATTCTATTCTCAATGCATCAAAGAATTAGTTCTTAAACAATGCAATAACACTGAAATTATTGTCGAATTTGGCTCTGGTGATGGTACTCCAGTCATAAATTCTTTACTTGAAACCAGCTTCAAAGGTAAAATATATGGATTTGAATTAAACGAATCAGCTTATGAAGTAGCTAAATCTAAAGTTCGCAAATACGAACTAGACAGTAAATACATAGTCAAAAATCAAAGCTTTTTTAGTTATTTCAATAAGGATGCCGAATATCTGATCTCAAATCCGCCGTATCTACCAGCAATAGATAATAATATTTATCAGCCCTTGTTGCACGGTGGTACCGATGGTTCAGAAATTGCTAGAAAGCTTTTATCTTTAAATTACGAAAATGTATTGCTGATGGTGTCTAGCTATTCTAATCCGCAAAGTTTGATTGAATATGCAGAATCGAATGGTTATTCCACTGGGAATTTTATCATTTCGCCTTTAAACTTTGGTTACTATAGTTCCGAACCAAAAGTAAAAAGCACTATTTCAGAAATGCAAAAACAAGGAATGGCCTTTTATTCAGATAACATCTATCTTTTGGCTGGAGTTTTATTTACTAAGAATCAAACGACGGTTGATGTGTCTTCTGAATTAATTCAAATAATGACTTCGTTGTGAATGGGGATTGGGCATAGGGCATGGGGGATTGGGCATTGGTAATTGGTAATTGGTAATTGCTTTTTGTAGTGGGAGCGTCTCGCTCCCTGGAAAAACAAAAACTTCACCCCCAATCTCCCCATCTCCCAATCTCCCCATCTCCTTACTCCCATCTCCTTACTCCCTACTCCCTACTCCCTACTCCCTACTCCCTATTCCCTATTCCCTACTCCCTATTCCCTATTCCCTATTCCCTATTCCCTATTCCCCTATATCCGCTTCTTTCACTGCCTGAGTAACGGCTTTACCAGCACGAGAACTTAACAACTTTTGCTGTTCGTAACCGAGCAACATCTCCCAAGCATCCTGGGGATATTTATCAACAAGGGGTAATGCTACATCATCTAACATCCATTTTCCATGTAGCTCATCTACTTTGATATGGATATCCCAATAACTCATTTCTTCTGTTGATAATCCGAGTCGCTTTCCGGCTGCTTGATAGGGACGAAACCCTGATGGTACGGAAAGTTCACCGTACAAAAGTCCGCCGATGTAGCGCAGAAAATAGCGCTTTCGTTCGGTAAGCACGAAGCTATGATTGATTATTGCTAATAATTCCCAAGGAACTAAGTCAAAGTATGCTTCGGGTTGGGTATCCATTCCTAGCTTTTCCAACATTGTTGTGAAGTGCGAAGAATGCTTGCGACTGAAACGGCCGCCACCATATTCTTCTACTAACAACCGCGTTAGTACCGCATGAATTTGATTGCCTACACCACCTAAAGTGCGAGAAAGTTGGCTGGCTTCCACTAATCCATCAAGTGAACCAATTGCGACTAAGCGACGATAGCCAGTCATAGTCAATTGCTCTTGGTAATATAAATTATCTTCGGATAAAGGTGGTTCGATATCGGCTGCAACTTTTTCGCGGAGGGCTTGTTTTACATCTATTTCTTTAAAGGATTTTAGATCGAGTTGGGCTATTTCCCATTGTTGCCAAACTGATTCAATTTGATTCCGCAACTTTTGCAGATAAAAAGAATCTTCGTTGACGTAATTTTGCAAATCATCGTACCAAAAAAGCTTTAATCGATTGATACGATAAAGCATCCTTTGCAAGAATAAATGTGCGGCATTATCTCCGGATGCTGTGTTATAAGCTGCTTTTACGGCAAAGTCGATGGTTTTTTCGACATTACTTACTACCGAATGCAGTTCCTGTAAACGATTATCTAAATCTTCCTGCTTCAATAATTCGATGAACTGCTTTTCTGTTTGATCGTAGTTAATCGCTACTTTGGTTTTTATGTCAGTAATTGGAAGCGTAGTACTGCTGTGCATTTTAAATCATTCTCCTTTTGCTGCAATATCTCTTACATTAGTTGAGACATTAAGAATAAGGGCTTACTCCAGGCTGAAGCGAACTAATAAATGTCCAAGTTGCCATGTATGTTCCAGCATAAAGATTTGCATAGTCAGCATTGCTATCTGCAACAAACCAGTCTGGTGTAGTTTTCTGCCCTCTTACTCTCTCATCTAAGCCGGTAAGCAATGAAATATTTTCATAAACCATGTTTCCGCCAGCCTTTCCTACCATCGATTTGACAGAATTTTGCAATAATTCAGCGCGAGCAAACAAAGTATGATTCGGATGATTGCCGTAAGCGAAAGGCACAATAATTACTAAGTAACCTCGATCGCTAACTAACTTTTGTAAGCAAAATTCAATGATTTCTTCGTCGTCTTTTTTTTCTAAAGTATTTTTATCGAAGCTGTGAAATAACAAGCCAGCCATAACAATTGCATCAAATTTTTGGTTTTCTTCAACCATTTGAGGCAATTTTACCGATAAATCCGCAGCTACAAACTTATTTTGAGGAAAAAGCTTTAAACAACGTTCAATTGCTAAATCGCTATGGTCAATACCTAAATAATCGCAGCGTTCTGGCAGATACTTACACAAAGCTGCATTACCGCATCCCAAGTCTAATAAAGAGAACGATTCTTCGGCAAAAGCATCATTTAAAAAACAAACAGTGGGTTTATATCTTGGTGTATTTTCAGGTGACTCTAGATATGAATAATAGTCATCTTGAAAACGTTCTTCTTCGGATGTATTTCTATCTGGTAGTGTTTGTTGCATGAGGATTGTTCTTGATAAACAAAGTTATTATCAAACATTCCTCAAAGAATTTGATCGTCCTAAAGACATTATTAATATTTAAGTAAATTTAGTTGAAAATAATAGCGATGATACTTCCCAAGATGCATGACAACTTGGGATTTTTAGGGAATGGGGAAGAGGGAATGGGGAACAGGGAATGGGAAATGGGAAATGGGGAACAGGAAGTAGAAGGTAAGACTGTGCAGTGAATTATTTGTGCTGACTTCTCATGAATGGCAAGTCCTATTTTTTTTAGATTAATAAATAAGTTTATAGCAGTACAAAGTATGCGCTAAGTATCGAAGCAAAACGCTTGTAAACCTCACTATACAGAGATTGCTATTTTCAATAACGCTCTAACAATAACTAATATCGCTTTCCTCTGTTCCCCGTTCCCCGTTCCCTATTTGATAACAAGCCATATTTAATTTGCCTTCAAGCGCGATCGCCTAAGATTGCGTGGATTGTAAAGCGAATCAATTTTGTGAATCAATTTTGTGAATCACTTTTTAAATTTACAACCGCACGCAATCACTCGAATTATTCACCATTAGATTTTAATATCCAACGATTAAAGAGCTTCTGGTGGAGCAATATCAGAACCAATGGTGATCCCGGCATTGGTAGACTTTATACCTGGCTTTGCACTTATTGTTTTGTGCTTGGATGATTCGGAAATTTGGGAAGCTGGAGTTACTTGGTTGTCTACTGGTTTCTCAGCCTTGGTTTGTTGTACTAAAGATAATCCTCCAACGGCACCAGCAACAAGTGCTGTATAGCCTACATACAAATGCATCGGGCTAACATCTAGTCCTAGTTTTGGAGTTTTATCAGACTGAAATAATGAAGGAACCAAAGATTCTTGTGTTTCCGATGATGGTAAAGATGCAGCTAAAGCCGTACCGTTAAATCCTAAAGCATTACCCATGACTCGAATGAAACCGCGAACGTATACTTCTGCTGGCAAGGATTCCATATCACCTTTTTCTACAGCTTCCATCTGGCGTACCGGAATATGAGTATAGGTTTGCAAGTCGTTCATACTAAAACCTCTGGCTTCTCTACCCTGTTTTAACTGCTCACCGATTTCGCGAAACTTTTCTAAGCGCTGTTCAACTCTAGCTTGCTTAGCAATTTCTGCTTTAGAAGGTTTTCCTGATTTGAGCCATTTTAGAGGATTACTATTTTTTGAGGTATCTTGAGCATTTTCTGGTGTTGTGCAAGTGATTGCAGTTTCTTTCTCAGAAGCTTCTTGCTTGACAATATTGGTTGAAGCCGGTGCTGGCACAGTTGTCAAACATTTAGATAAATCGCTACTTGGTTGCTGTGAAGTTATTTCTATTTCTATTTCTTCTTCAACTTCTGGAGTTGTATTCTCAACTGTCTGAGAGTGTAACGAAAGCTGACGAAAAGCTACACCAATTGCTTCTCTTCCGATTGCTTTAAATAACAGCTCTGCACGATCCGATGAAGGACCTAGCAGCTTCTGTACCGTAGCGATCGCACGACGATAAACTTTGCTCTTGTGTAGCTCTGTCTCAATCTGACTTAATAGTGTTCGCAATTCATCTTGAGAAATTTCAATAGTGGATTGTCCGGGAACTGATAGAGAATACATAGATGTCATGACCATAATTACAAAAGTAAATGAAGTGTGCTTAAGCAAGAACGTAATTTTACCTGTGTAATTTATTCTCACTTTTCTTGACATTTCCGGATTGTTGCGTATAAACCCTATATCCTTTTCATCAAAATTTTATAAAGTCCTTAGCACAGGCTTTTTGCTATCATCCGTAACTAATAGTCTAGATTTCGTCAGTGTTCTTTTGTTCCCAATTTCCACACAATTATTACATTTACTACCATTACAAAAAACTTATCTCTACCTTATTGATGATGTAAATGTATATTTTGTTTCTCGGTATATACTTATTAATTGCAGAAATGACTGATGCGATTATTAATTATTAATCGAATATTAATCGAACGTTAAATTATGCTAACCAGTTAGACAGAATAACCATCTAAATTGTTTATTTAATAAAATTGTTTTATATTATATACAAGTATTACCTTAGAGGGATGACAACTTTTCAGGATTGACGCTAAGCTCCCCTTTTTAAGGGGGGTTGGGGGGATATAAACGTTTGAAATGCCTAATATACCTTTGCGATTACGTAAGTCCTATTTTTATTAAAAGATAATCTGGCTTACATTGCTATCTACATAAATCAACTAATTCTATATTTTGAAATTTCAAAAAATTATGCTATTTCTATTGCTAGATAATTAGTTTTAAAAATAAATCGATAAAAGCTATAATGACATCTACCATAAGAATTAATTTGTGCTTATATCTGTTAAGAATTGTATTAGATTTAAATTATTAAACTATCTATAATCTCTTAACTAATTACAGCTTATGTAAGTATAAATAATTTTGGTTGAAGTCATGATTGAAGATGAAAAACTTTAAAACAGGCGATCGCGATATTAGTGTATTTTAGTTCAAAGCAAAGTGTAGATTTTTAAATTAAGGTTAATTGCATTAGGGTATACAACTATTTAGAGCAAAAGCGAGCAAAAGCAAGGTATATAAAGTTTAAGTGCAGCGATCGCAGCGTGTTTTTGATCGAATAGCGTTGGGTAAAAAAATGTATTATTGAAAAATAATTTTTGGTAATTTAAAGTTAAAAGTTGTATTAATTACATCTTTTACAGTAATTTCTCTGTTGAATATAAGACGTTAAAGACTACTGGGAGAAGGCAGTGAATCTGTTAAACGAAGAACAAGGGGAGAAGCTAAAAGAGATAACTACAAAATTAAAGCAAATAAGAGAACAGAAAGGGATAGATATAGAGCAAATAGCAGCGAAAATACTTGTCCGACCTGTTTTTTTAAATGCTTTAGAGGAAGGGAGATTTGAAGATTTACCCGAAGCAGTCTACATTCAAGGATTTATCCGTCGTTATGGAGACGCTATAGGAATTGATGGTACGGCTATAAGTCAAGAATTTGGAGCTATTGCTAGCCCTCCACCAGAACCTCAAGAAAACAATGATGTAAGCAATAAATCAAATCTATATGTACCTTTAGCAGTACCTTACGCTTTATTAATAATTGCTGCTTCTTTGGGATTATTTTACGTATTAGGTCCCAAACCAGCAGAACAAACTGTTAGTCAAAATCAATATTCATCAAACGTTTCGGAACAAGAAAACCAGCCAAAACCCAAAACTTCTACAACACAGGCAGCATCAAAACCAACGCCAAAACCAACACCAACACCAACGCCAAAGCCAAAACCTATTGAAGGCGTAAAAGTTAGTTTAGACGTAAAAGATGAATCGTGGGTAAGAGTAATAACCGACGGAAAAAAAGTATTTGAAGGAACACTGCAAAAAGGAGACAAAAAAAGCTTTAATGCCAAAGAAAAATTAGAAATACGTTCCGGTAATGCAGGTGCAGTACTGGTTTCAGTGAATCAAAACGAACCAGTTCCTTTGGGCGATCCAAATAATCCGAAGACAGTTACTTATACGCCGGAAGGGGAGTGAGAGAGATGGGGAGTTGGGAGTTGGGCAACGGATGGAGTTAGGCAACGGATGGAGTTAAGAGTTGGGCAACGGATGGAGTTAGGAGTTAGGCAACGGAT
>CAYMZW010000171.1:0-13253 GCA_964395005.1 uncultured Rivularia sp. | reverse complement strand
TAAAAACAAGCTGCGTACTACAAAAAAACAACGATTTATCAATGTTACAAGGATTATATTAAAACAGCGAATTACTTTCGCCAGCCTACAAATAGTATGTTACACACTGTAACTCCTATACTGCTGTTGGACTATTGATAATAGCATCAATAAGAGTTAGAAACATTGCGAAAGATTTAGATAAGTTAAGACTAATGAATACTAATATTTAATCAGAAATGAAATCGAGATTAGTTTGAATTATAGATATAGATTTGATAGTCAGAAAATTGCATAGTGAAGGATGAGTAAGTGATGCCGATGTCGCTACTATTGGAAAGTTGTCAACACTCATATAGTTTCAAAAATCGAATGACTTCCCATCTCCTCAGTGATTTCAATCTTGGTAATCTACCTTTAAAAAACCGTGTGGTAATGGCTCCTCTAACTCGCTCTCGTGCGGGTGCCGAAAGAATGCCGAATGCTTTGATGGCAGAATATTATGCTCAACGAGCGGGTGCGGGTTTGATTATTACCGAAGGAACAACTATATCCAAACAAGCAAATGGCTGGCTGCATACTCCCGGTATTTATACTAAAGAGCAAACAGAAGCTTGGAAACAAATAGTTGATGCGGTACACGCAAAAGGTACGCCAATTTTTTTGCAGTTATGGCATACGGGTAGAGCTTCCCACAGCAGTTTTCAGGAAAATAATCAGCTACCAGTTGCACCTTCGGCAATTAGAATTGAAAGCTCGGAAGCTCATACGCCAGAAGGTAAAAAGCCTCATGAAACTCCGAGAGCGCTACAAACAGCAGAAGTTTCCCAAGTTGTGGAAGATTATCGTCAAGCGGCAGCCAATGCAAAAGAAGCTGGTTTTGACGGAGTGGAAATTCACGGTGCTAACGGTTACATTATCGATGAATTTTTGCAATCTAAAACCAATCACCGCAGCGATAAATATGGTGGTAGTTTAGAAAATCGCTTTCGGTTTTTGAAGGAAATTATCGAATCGATTCTTACTGTATGGGATGCGGGAAGGGTGGGAGTTAGACTTTCACCCAACGGTAATTACAATGATATGGGTTCGCAAGATTATCGGGAAACTTTTACTTATGTAATTGAGCAGTTAAATCAATATCAATTAGCTTATCTCCACGTACTCGACGGTTTGGGTTTTGGTTTCCACGAACTTGGGGAGCCAATGACTTTAGCCGAATTGAGAAAAATCTATGATGGTACTTTGATGGGTAATTGCGGTTACGACAAAGAAAGCGCAGAAAAGGCGATCGCTGATGGTAATGCTGATTTAATTGCTTTTGGCAGATCGATTATTAGCAATCCCGATTTAGTTGAGCGGTTTGCGAATAATTGGGAACTAAATCCCGATCCAGAACCAGCTATTTGGTATTCATTTGAAGCGGAAGGTTATACAGATTTTCCTACATATCAAGATAAGGTAGCAGTTTAGGAATCGTTATTCCATAAATAATGTAGAGACGCAAGGGTATCGCGTCTCTACTAGTTAATTGATAGGTAAAAAAATTATTCAGGACGTTCGGGAGGATTTTCGGGAACTCCTAAAGCTTGTTTGAGTTGTTCTTCGCTAATTCCTAACTTCGTTGCTGCTGCATTCAAATCTGGTCTGGGTCGTGGCCCAAAGGCTTCTTTGATTTGTTGTTTGGTTACACCTAATTTTGCTGCTGCTGCTTTAAAATCTGGTTTGGGTGGTCGTTGACCTTCGCTTAATTCGGGAGGATTTTCGGGTAATCCTAGAGCTGCTTTAAGTTCTCCTTCGCTAGTTCCCAATTTGTTGGCTGCTGCTGCAAAATCTGGTTGTGGTGGTTTTCCTAAAGCGTCTTTTAATTGCTGCTCGGTAATTCCTAATTTTTCTGCTGCTGCTTTTAAATTTGGTTTTTGTCTTCGGGGTCGTTGGTTTTGAGCAATAGTTAGAGAAGATGGGCTAGCTGCGTTAATTTTATTGATGGAAGAAAAAGCGAATGTTCCAAGTAATGCGGGAATTGCAGTTAAAATTAGTACTCGATTAAGTTTCATAATCAAACTCGCGTGGGTGTTGCTTACATTTATGATTAAGCCAGTTCAAAATTACAGTTAAGTATGGTTTTTGATTACAATTTTGTAATTTTAGGATTGCCATTCACCTATCTTAAAATAATTTTTTTTCAAGTGATAAAAGTACTGAATTATATAGGAAAAAAAGACACTTTTTTTTAGGAAAAAAGATACAGGCTTTGAATCCGGATATTTTCTAGGATTCGATTATCCACTCGTTTTAAGAGGGTTAATTATGAACTGGAATAAAGTTTCCACGGGAATGTTAGTAATGGTATCGTTGGCAACTACTGCATTGCCTGTATCAGCCAGCCCATACCGTTCTTCTGACAAAGGTTATCGAAGGAATCAAGTTGTTGATGTAGTTGATATAAATGTAAATTTAAGAGGTCAAAAGAAGCGAAGAGTTAATAAAAAGAAGTTCAAGGAGGTTTGCGTTAACAAACGTGTTCGAGGCAGAAGAGGTGTTAGAACTGTTCGAGAATGTAAATTAGTTAGAGTCCGCAGATAGAAGAAATAATCCTGATTTTTTGTAATGCGAATGCAAAACCTCCACAGGTATTAATTGCTTGTGAAGGTTTTGCTTATGTTGACACTCCTCTTTGATTAATTGAAGGAAATTATATTTTTATTGTCGTTATTACAATTTACCTTCTCTTTTGATTACAAAATTGTAATTTTTAAGCGTTACTTTTGCCGTCAGAAAGCAATTTTTTTATTATAAAATCTGTATTCGTAGGGTCATAACTAAAAACTGCTGATATGCTCTGAAAATCAAAGTTCCCACAGTTCTTAGTACCCTTTTTTCATCATACGTAAGATATCCCGGCTAACAGTAATATTTAAGTAAGAGGTTGCATGATATGCAGGCAAGACTTCCAATTCTTATTTTGAGTGCAGTTTTCGTGGCTAGCTCATCATTGAGTTGCGCGAAACAGACATCAAATTCAAGCAGCGCAAACACATTTGATGTTAGTAAGCGTAATGATGGCGAAGAAACAAATAACGCTCAAAGTTTGCCAACCGCAACAGACTGCACAACTTATAAAAAAGCTTTTGGACTACACCTCGATTCTGAGACAATTAATTGTACTGCTGATTCCCTTGAGGTAAAGGCTACAGGTCTTCCCGATCTGACTTCTGGAACCAGTGAAGATGTACCAATGGTAGGCATCCAATCTTGGATACAAAGAGTTCCGATTCCCTACGATTATCAGTGGCGTATTCCCCTCAAACCTGAGTGGTTAAGTGAACCCGTTGAAGCAAGTCCGCGTGGGCCGATAGCGGTTGCAGTTGATGGTGTACCTATTTTTCATTACGAACGACGACCTGATGTTTCAACTTCGTTAGATAATTATGAGGAGCGCAACGATACCGTTGTTCAGGGTGAGCTAGATCAATGTGGCGGTCACGCGGGGCAGGGTGAAGATTATCATTATCATTACGCCCCGGTTTGCTTGATGGATAAACATAATCCTGAACTACCAATTGCCTTTGGTCTTGACGGCACACCAATCTATTACGGTGAAGGTGGTGATGATTATTATGGACGTGGTAGATACAGCGATCTTAGTTATCTACCTGATGAAAAACTCGATGATTGCAACGCGCTGCAATTACCTGATGGTAGTTATGTGCATTACACAACCAAAACCCCGCCTTATGTTGTAGGTTGCCATCACGGATTTTTTGACTTATCGCTACAAATAGAACCTCCCCCCTTCGATGCACTAGCGCAGCGTACATCAAGCCCGTTTGGTGGTAGCTATGGTGAGCCTGTATCAACGGTTATTACTGATTTTAAGCAAAATAAAGATGGAGAATATCGTTTAGCTTTCAATTCTTTAACTACACCTGGCGTAACAAGTGCTGTTGTGTACCGTAAGACTTCATCGGATTGCTGGGAGTTTGAGTACCAAAAAGTTGCGGGGGAAACAGTTCAGACAACAACAGCTTGCCGACACCGACACTAACAGTTACATAATTCTTGATTACAAAATTGTAATTTGAGTTTTTGAGTAGCGAATTTAAAATATAAGCATCACGCACGGAAGCTATCGAATACTTGTGAATGTTCTATTTGTTGAAGATGAAGCAAAAATTGCTGACTTTGTTCGGGCTGGTTTGAAGGAGCAGGGGTTTACTGTAGATTACTGTGCAAATGGTGATGAAGGCTATTTATTAGCTGTAGAAAATGAATATGATGCGATTGTCCTCGATATTATGCTACCGGGGAAAGACGGGCTATCAATTCTTAAGCAATTACGTCGGGAAGGTCGGAATACTCCGGTGATTTTATTAACTGCTCGTAACGAACTTGATGACCGTTTGCAAGGTTTGAATTTAGGGGCTGACGATTACATTGCTAAACCTTTCTTTGTGGAAGAATTGGTGGCTCGAATTCATGCTGTAATTCGTAGAAGTGTAGGAGAGCGTCAGAATTTTTTGGCTGTGGGAGCTTTGAAATTAGATAGAATTACTAGGGAAGTTACTTGCAATCACAAAGTTATTGAACTAACTACTCGTGAATTTAATTTACTTGAATATTTGATGCGATCGCCAGAACGAGTTTTTACCCGAACCCAAATATTGGAACATGTTTGGGGTTATGATTTTAATCCAAATACCAATGTTGTAGACGTTTGTATCCAGCGGATTCGCAAAAAAATTGACTCCATTCACAAGGGAGGATGGATTGAAAGTATTCGCGGGGTTGGTTATCGGTTTCGTCAAACAGATGCTCATCCATGAAACTACCTTCGTTTCGTTTGCGAATTGCTTTATTCTCTTCAGTTCTTGCTGGTAGTGCCTTGATTGTGTTTGCTGGAATCTCCTGGTTCCAGATTTACAACGCCAAAATTAGCCGTCTGGATGCACAAATAACCAACGAATTGATGCGAGGAAATGGTCCACCAAAACGAGATATTACACAACTTTACCAGGAACAGAGATGGAAACTATACTCCGATTCGCTGTCCGATGTGTTAGGAGCAAATACAAAAATACCTACAGGTTTATTAGTACTTGACTTTGAAGGTAATAAACTTTACCAAACTCAGGAAATCATTTTAGATAAGGATTTGCATCGTCTGCTTACTAAGCAACTAAAATCAATAAATCCCTCTCCACTAATTACTGCTCGTAACCTATCGGGCAAGGAATTACCTCCTGCCCCACTTCCCATTCTCTTAACTACAGCATCTACAAAAACAGGAACTTGGCGAACTGGTACAGCTAAATTTCGCAAAATTCAAATAGCAGTTGCTGTTAATTTAGAAGTAGTTAATCAAGAAATGGGTACTATTAGCAATATTTTCTTGATTTCAATTCTAGGAATATTTCTATTAATTGCAATTGGTGCGTGGTTACTATCTGGAAGCGTTTTACGTCCGATAAATCAATTAACTAATGAAATTAAACTCTTAAGTGCAAAAGGGTTAGATAGAAGAATTCCCATTGAAAAAATAGATGTGGAATTTTTAGAATTGATTCGGGTATTTAATCAGATGTTGGAACGTTTGGAACGCAGTTTTCATCAAGCTTCTCGCTTCAGTGGTGATGCTGCTCACGAATTGAAAACCCCGTTAACTATTCTGCAAGGGGAATTAGAAAGAACATTACAGCAGGTGACTCCCGGAAGTGAAGTACAGCAACGTTTGAGTTACCTTTTGGATGAAGTGCATCGTCTCAGTGGAATTGTGCGTAAACTGTTACTGCTGTCTTTAGCTGATGCGGGACAATTGAGTTTATATCTGGTAGAGGTGGATATATCGGAGTTATTATTTCAAATGTTAGAAGATTTGGAAATGCTAGCTCCCGATTTGACAGTAAGAACTGATATTGCGAAAGGATTAAAAGTTAAAGGAGACAGAGATTTATTAATGCAGGTTTTGCAAAATCTATTTAGTAACGCAATCAAATATAATCTTGCCGACGGTTGGATAAAAGTTGATGCAAAGCAAAATAATAACTTACTTAAAATAATAATTGTCAATGCATCCGAGGGAATAAAAGATGAAAATAGAACCCTAATTTTTGACCGTTTTCATCGCGGAGATCCATCTCGCAACCGTAAAATAGAAGGAATTGGATTGGGTTTAAGTCTTGCTCGTGAAATTGTTCGCGCTCATAATGGTGAATTGATGCTCGATCCAAATTCGGAGGGGGAGACATCTTTTAGTGTTAGTTTACCGATGGTTTTGTAAAGTTCCAAAATCTAAAATAGTATGGCTCAAGCAATAAACAAATTAACAAGCTTTGACAAATTCATTGAATGGTATCCTGATAACGGGATACGCTACGAATTGCACAAAGGGGTAATTGTCGAAATGCCACCACCATTAGGGGAACATGAAAACGTTATTGGCTTTTTAGTTGGACAAATAGCTCTTCAGTATTTACAGAAGGGATTACCTTACCGTATCCCCAAAACTGGGCTTGTTAAAACTCCCGACAATGACTCAACCTATTCCCCAGATATTGTGTTGGTTAATCATGATAATCTCGTCAATGAACCTTTATGGAAGAAACAATCTACAATCATTCAAGCTGAATCAATTCCTTTAGTGGTTGAAGTTGTAAGTACTAATTGGCGAGATGATTATCACGATAAGTTTGGGGATTATGAGGAAATGGGTATCCCCGAATATTGGATTATCGATTATGCAGCTTTGGGTGGTAAACGATTTATCGGTAATCCCAAACAACAAACTATTACGATTTGCGAATTGGTGGATGGTGAATATCAAACTACTCAATTTCAAGGGAATCAAGCAATAGTGTCTCCTTTATTCCCCGATTTGAATCTTACAGCACAACAAATTTTTGATTCTGCTTTGTGACGTTTTTAAATTCTTAGGTTGATGGTGCGTTACGCTCCGCGATAATACACCCTACGAAATTTAAAGTTTGTAGTTTGTAGGTTGGGTTAGACGCACAAAGAATAATAATTATTAACCCAAAATTCATCTTGCGTCGTAACCCAACACCCAGATTGTAGGTATTTGGTAATATCTCTATTTATCCAAGATATTAATGTTGGGTTACGACACGATATTATCAATTATTCGTGTTTACCAAATTTGTTTTCCTGTCTAACCCAACCTACAAGGTAAAAAGATGTTTTACCAATTATCAATTACCAATTACCCAATTCTTAATTCTTCTTCATCAATAACTACAAAATATTCTGGCTTTTGAATTTCTTCTATTTCAACATCTTCTACTAATGCTAGAAATTCGGAGTTAGCAATAATGGCTGTATCTGTGGTACGACTGAATAATCCACTCCGACGACGGAATTCTTGGAAGGTTAATTGTCCGAATTCAAGATTAATTAAACCTATTTTATCGGTAGCGGGTTCAAAATCTTCGATTGTATCGGCTGCATCTTTATTATCACCACCGTCACCGGGTTTTAAGATAAATGTATCTTTTCCGGAGCCACCGTTTAATTTATCTTTACCTATTCCACCAAAAAGAATATCGTCGTTGTCATTACCGATAAGAGTATCGTTACCGGATTCACCAAAGAATAAATCGTTTCCATCTCCAGTGTAACGGCCATCTCCACCAAATCCTAAGAATTCAGCGCCGTTAATTTCTTGATTTACAAAACTACCGATAACTATATCGTCTTTGTTGCCGGTTTTTGCTTTGCCAATTAATAAAGCTGCTTCGTTATCTTTATTAACGTCGATAATTCCGTGATAAGCTCCGTTGTCTTCTCGACGAATTCTTAGTTTGTCAAAATCTTCGATTGGTAATTCATCTATGGAATCATAAGCTCTAATTCCCAGCAAATCGCCAATTAAACCTGGTTGATTAACTGTATTAGTAAAAGCTCTTACTACTCTACCGTGTTCGCTGCCAAAATCGGTAGCAAATTCAGATATTGTGCCGAAATCCATTTGAAAAGCTTCGTCGGCAGTAATTGCTAATTCTGGATTTCCAGCGATGCTTTTTTCTCCTACAAAGCTGCGGGAAAATACCGACACATCGGCGAATTTTTCAGGTGCTTGAGTTCCTTCTACTCTACCATCTACGTCGTATATATCTTCATCTGGATCGTTAAACAATGGATTTTCATCCTGATTTCTGGCGCTTGGTGGATCTAAAGCGGTAATTGTTCTGGTACCTTGAGTATTACCGGATAAAAAGTTATTATTTTCTAATGTAAGTCCGTCTCTGTAAATTCTTCCCATTTCGGCATTGACTAAAGAGCCGAGACTGTGCCCGATTAAATTCAAACTTTGGGAAGCTTGTTGAGTGTCAATTCCGTAAAATTGATTTAAAGCTTTGACAGCGAATTCTGCAACCGGGCTAATCCAAGTTGCTGCGCGGAAATTTCCCCTACCGGGAACACCAAATTCAACTCCTAACGATTCCGAGTTGTTGTAAGCTGCTTCTCTCCAATCTAATAATAAAACGCGATCGCCTGGTTTTGTATTAGCGATTTCTTGGGCTACGTCGGCAATTTTTCCTTCGGGAGCGTCATTCCAACCGTGGATTATCAACCAAGTTTGTTCTGCTTCGTCGGGATTATTAACTTCTAAAAAGCCAACTTTACGCAAACTAGGATTGTTTTTTACTTGTTGATTAAATAAAACTCCTTCTTCACTTCCTCCCGTTACAAATCCTGAAACTGGTAAAGTACCTTCTAGGGGATTGGGTGGAAGAGTTGAAGGATCGTTTATTCCTGTAATGGCATTAATTGTAGTTTGGGAACCCTCAGCTTGTAAAGTCATGGTTTGATTGCTGCGAGTACCATCGGATGCAAGTTTGACATTATATGTCTGCTGGTTGCCTTCGATTTTGGTTGGTGTAATTTCTTTGATGTAGCCAGCATCATCACCAACGGTTGTGATATTTACTTGGTTATTATTTGCATTCTGAGGAGTTATTGAATTTGATGCAAGATTAGATTGAGTAGATATTTCGGGTACGGTAACGGTAAGATCGAAATCGATTTCTTCTTCTGGTTTCAAAAACACATTTACCGTATCTAAAGACAACGCCGAATCTTGGCTGTTACTTTGAGAAATAATATTACTTGTATCTTCATCACCAATATTGAGAATGGCGGTATTTTGATTTCCTAAAGTTGCACCACCTGTCAAGTTTGCTAAAGATAAATTAACAGTTTCGCTGCCTTCTTTCAAATCGTCGCTGAAAATAGGAATAGTGACATTTTTCTCAATTTCTCCATCTTTGAAATCAATTTGAATCGGAGTATTATCAAAATCTTCTCCAGCGGTAGCACTACCGTTAGTTAAATTAACCGTAGCGCTAACTTCTCCTAAATCACCACCAGTACGAATCACCTTAGCTGATAAAGTTGGGATTCCCGATTCAAAAGTATTAAATTCAGCGAGTTCAAACTCTAATTTACCAGGATTATCGTTATCTTGCCTTTGATTAATCTTGTTATTGTTGCG
Source organism: uncultured Rivularia sp. (assembly GCA_964395005.1). Taxonomy (GTDB): domain Bacteria; phylum Cyanobacteriota; class Cyanobacteriia; order Cyanobacteriales; family Nostocaceae; genus Rivularia. Next base: position 3,763 of record CAYMZW010000171.1, on the reverse strand, counting down.
AGCAAATTCAATTAGTTGTTTTCCCGCTTCTGTTTCATGCCAATCATTAGAATTATCTAAATCTTCAAAATAAATTGCTTTACCTGCGGCACCTTTAACCTGAAAAATAATATCGTTGTAATCAAAATCGGAATTTTCATCTAAACGTAAATCTTCCATTCCAAATATATCTGTTCCCGCCAACTGCATCATTTGAATTGCATTGTCAGGGTTAGCTAATGATAGGGAAAATAAAGGGCGTTTACTATTATCAACTGCTGGATTATTTAATAATTCTTCAACTTTACCCTGGGGAACTAACATCAAAGCAAAATTATCCCCAGGATTCATGGTAAAAGTCTTTATTCCTGCATAATCACCTTGATTTTTATCACTTTCTCCTAACTCTCCCGTAAATCTAGCACCTTCAGAATCATCATTAATAGCAATATAACCGTTTGTTGAATTACTCAAAGCCCGACGAGCAGCTTCCTGAATAAATTCATCAGAATCGGGATTTAAATTTTCTATTCCCGTAAGGTTGAAAATCCCCAATTCGCTTTGATAACCACCAGCATCAAATAGAAAATCAATCGTAAATTCGCCTGTTGAATCTACAGTAAATACGCCATTTTCTAAATCTGAATTTAATAAATCAGAACTTAAAGCAGTTTGAGGTAAAACACTATTTTGATCGTTAAAAATCAGAGAAGCTTCCATAAAATCCTCTTCCGATAAAATAGGAGCTTGGAAACTAGCAGGAACATTATTATCAACAGATAAAATATCTGATTTTAATGAATTTTCAACTGGCAAAAAGTCAATATTATCAAAATTATGTATGAAATTTTCCGAACTATTCATGATAGTAGTTAAATAATATGTACGTCATTTGGTTTTGGATTTGCCCTTAATCCAAAATTAAAACAAAAGCATCCGTTGTTAAAATCCAAAATTATTAGACGCAGCATAATATTCAGAATCAAATGTGAAAATGCTTCGTGTAGCTTGTAGATTAACTAGTCTACGTTAAAACGTAGCCTCATATTCAAATATTTATTTTAGTCAAAGCTGTATTAAATTAACTACTTCGAGATGAAAATAATTACCTGAATTTGCGCTTAAGAAGACTTCCCCTGCCTTCTATATCTAGCTTAATACATCAAAACAAATTTGCGCTGATGATGTTAATGTTACTTATTTATTCTCATAATTCTAGTGATTTAAACGACAATTAAACAAAAATACTGAACAATAAGTGCGATCGCGATAGTTATCAATACCCATAAGCGGGTGAGGGCGCTTCATTTGCAGGCATTTGTTTATTATCGCTATACTCGTAATCGAAAAGCTACATTGCAGCAGATATCGTGATTGAATGGTTAACGGCTTGGGGAGTAAGTAATGCAGTTGGGTTTCTATTCAAACCTGTAATGCAGAAATTTGCCGAAGATTTAGGTAAAGATATATTAAAAGATGTCCTCAAGGATGTTGTTAAGGGTTTACCTGGTAATATTCTGGGAAGGTTAGAGAAAGATGAAATAAATAAAGCTGTTGGCAAGGCTTTTAAAGAGTTTCTGGAAATATTTCAGCAAGAATTAATCAACGATTTAGAAGAAACAGAAGTAAAGCAATATAATCAATCATTAAAAAAGTTTCTTGGTATTGATGATGTCAAAGCAATATTAGGAAGCGCTTTTCATCCAGAGATTGACAAAATTGATACTAAGAAATTAGAACAAATTTGGTACGATAAAAATTTATTGCAGCTACCAGAAGAATTCGATTGGCGAAGGTTGAATAAACCGTATTATAGAAAGGTAAAAGCAATTATTCACGAGTCAGATAAACTTAGAGAAATATTTGATTCTTACAAATTAGAAGAAATTGCCGATAATACCAAACAAATTGCTGGAATTTCACCCGACTTTCATTTACCACGCTATCAAGAAGCACTGCGACAAAAGTATGGTTATCTAAAGTTAGATTCTCTGGATACAAGCGGCTCGGCTTATAATGAATTGAAGTTAAGAAATACTTTTATTATCCAAAATATCCGCGAATTTGAAAGAGTATTACCGCAAGCTTTGGAAAAAACCAAAGAATATCAAAAATGGTTGCGGGATAATCAAGAAGAAGCAGAATTTAATCTGAAGGAATTGGAGCGCGATCGCCAACTTTATTCAGAAGCGCCAACGATTCCGGTAACGGATATCGTCAACAATCATCAAAGCCGAGATTATACGATTATACTTGGCGATCCAGGCGCGGGTAAATCAACTTTGCTGCAATTTTTAGCTTTGAATTGGGCAGAATCCACACTGAGTAATTCATTTACTCAACAGATACCAATTTTGATTGAATTGCGTACCTACGTGCGACAGTTTGATAAAGATAAATGCAAAAACTTTCTCGATTTCTTACATCAAGCTCCCGGTGCAATTTGTCATTTAAATCAATTGAAATTAAATGAATTATTTAAAGCTGGTAATGCTTTAGTAATGTTCGATGGTTTAGACGAAATCTTTGATAAAGCCAAACGGGAAGATATTATTACCGATATTATTCGCTTCACCGATAAATATCCCAACGTACAGGTAATTGTCACTTCACGGGTAATTGGTTACAAACCAGAAAGGTTTCGCAATGCTGAATTTCGCCACTTTATGTTGCAAGACTTTGATAGCGAACAAACTCAAGAATTTATCAACCGTTGGCATCAATTAGCATTTAACGATAAAAACGATGCGGTATTAAAGAAAGCACGACTCAACCGCGCTCTAAAATCATCAAAAGCAATTCAAGAATTAGCAGGAAATCCACTTTTGTTAACCATGATGGCAATACTCAGCCGTCATCGGGAATTACCAAGAGATAGAAGCACGCTATATGAAAAAGCTGCGGAAGTGCTATTACAACAGTGGGATGCAGAAAGATATTTAGAAGGTAAGGTTTCTATTGATTTAACCGATAAGCAAGCCATTTTACATAAAGTTGCTTATCAAATGCAGGCTAACGATCGAGGTTTGACAGGTAATTTAATTCATTACGATGATTTACAGCAGATTTTTCAAGCATATTTACAAAACATTGGATATCAAAAGCTTGATGCACGTACAGCAGCGAAAGAATTAATTAATCAATTACGCGATCGCAATTTTATTTTGTGTCACGCTGGAGATAATTATTATGCTTTCGTACATCGGACATTTTTAGAATATTTTTGTGCAGAAGCTTTCCGTCGTCAATTTGAAAAAGAGCAAAAGTTAACTTTAGAGCAATTGAAAACCGAAGTTTACGGTAAACATTGGCAAGATGAAGCTTGGGATGAAGTCTTGAAATTGATTGCAGGTGCGATCGATGTGAAGTTTGTAAGAGAAATTATTGAGTATTTGATAGGGATTGATGGGGAGGAAGAGAAATTTCGGAATGTTTTCTTAGCTGCTGGGTGTTTGGCAGAAGTGCGGGAGCGGAAGAGTGGGGATATTTATGCTTTAGATAGAAGGTTGTTGGGGATTGTTAAGGATTTAGTTGGTTATGGTTTTTATCGTCAGGATGTATTTTTCAGCAGCGATTATGTTACAAATGATAACGCAAATATTAGGGAAATTCGGACTTTATCAGTAGCAACTATTGCTACAACTTGGAACAACGGTTTTGATACTATAACTTGTTTACAACAATACGCTAATACTCATGATGATTCGATTGTGCGACGTGCTGCGGTACAAGAATTAGCTCGCAATTTCAAAGATGATCCAGATACCCTACCAATATTGAAACA
>CAYMZW010000170.1:0-13283 GCA_964395005.1 uncultured Rivularia sp. | reverse complement strand
AATCTTTTTTATTGACTCCTGTTGGTAAGTCTTTGGGAACTCCCAATACCGTTTGGGTTTACTGTATGGTGTGGTACTATTATTCTTATAGACAAAATAATGCTTTAACCGATATATGCGAATAGGATATGCCCGTGTATCAACTCGTCAGCAAGCAGATACGGAAGCGCTTGACCAACAAATTAGCCGACTTGAAAAAGCTGGGGCACAGAAAATCCTCTATGATATCGAATCAGGCAGGAAGGATACTAGAAAAAACTTTAATCAAACAATTGCTTTAGCTAAAAACGGAGTCGCAACAGAAGTGATTGTTACGCGGCTAGATAGACTTGGACGCAACGTAATTAGCATCCATAAAACAATAGAAATACTTCAAAAAGCTGGTGTTAAACTTACCATTTTAGATTCTCCTTTAGGCGATACAAACTCCGCTTTCGGGTGGCTAACCATCAATAATATTGCCGGGTTGGCAGAGTTTGAGAGTCGTTTGTTATCTGAGCGTGTCTCCCACGGAACTGATTACTATCGCTCAAATCTTAAGTATTTCGGGAAGCCACCATTTGGCTATACAAAGAATGAAGACGGTAGATGTATCCCTCACCCTACTAATTGGTCGATAGCTAAGGAAACAATCCGTAGACTTTATACTAATTCCTTTGCTTCTATTACTCGTTGGCTGGTCGAAACTTATGAAATCAAAATGTATCCTTCGAGCTTTCGTAATTGGTTGCACAACCCTGCAATACGAGGTCACACATTTTATAAATTGAAATCAGGTGAATTTGAACGGCATTACGGAACGCATGAGGCATTAATATCTGAACGAGAATATGAAGATATATCAAAAATAACTGCTCATGTAAATAAAAAAGACCCAAGCAAATTTAAGCCCCACATTCTTGCTGGAATATTCAAATGTGGCGTTTGCGGACATGCTATGACTAAAACGAAGGCAGGAAAACAGTTTCAATGTACGCAATACAAGCAGTTTGGCAAAGCTGGATGCAGCAACGGGAAGACAATCGCTAAATCTATAGTCAAAAAAGAAGTGATAAAAGTTCTCATTCAGTATGCTTCCGAAGTTGTACGGGAAGTTAACAACCGAACGCAAACGGATACGATAGTCGATGAAAGGTTAATTACACTACAACACCAACTGCAAACACTTCAGTCACTTCCTAGCAATCGGGCAATCGAAACGGCGATCGCTGACCTAAAGCAACAAATAAAAAATTACGAGCAGCAAAGTAATATTCGTGAAGCCAGGACAGAAGAAGATAATTTAATGTTACGCTCGTTTGGTCAAGCTGACTTCTGGGAATCTTTATCTGATACGGAGTTTAAAGTTATCTGTTTACGTTTTATCGAAAGAGTTGTATTCAATGGTGGAAGGGATATAGAAGTCTTTTTACTCGATAGTTCCCTTCCATAGTTAATTGCTTTCTCTCGGATGCTTTGCCATATATCTTTATCTAACATCTTGGTTTATCCTGAAACGTGATTTATTTTGGAGGGTTTGATAAATTAATTCTGCTATTGAGGAACACAGAGTTAAAATACACAACATTCTGGTTAACCAAAAAGTATTATGCCTCTTCGATTTCTCCGGATTAGGAATGTATTATGAAAAACTTCTCATATAGTCAAATTATTGGAGATAAAAACTCCTAGTACTCAACCAAGCTAAAATTATCAAGTAAGGGCAGGCAAGGGCGAGCAGGGAGAGAAGAAACTTTTTCTTTTCACGGTAAAAGTCAATAATACAGTGTCTGTTTTCAGAAAAAACTTTTGTAGATACCTGTCACCAACATATATCTAAAATGTTGTAATCCAGATAAGTAATTATTACCACGCTCGTTAATCGACTTGAAAACAATTTTCCCTCAAACTGCTGAAATTAAATTTTCGTGAAACAACGAAGAAATAATTTTTAATTAATACAATCAGACTCAAAACAGCAAATCTAAATAAATTTGGAGCGAAACCATACACCTTTAATTATTTATACACAATTGTTTTCATTTTGACAATTTTATTTTTTTAGTTTGTCAGAGGATTAACGCCTAATATCAAGTCGTATAATTTTATTTAATTTATTAGAATTTTTATACTTAGTCAAGGTAGCTTCCGTATCGATTAAAATTCTTACTGTTAGGAGCATTAGGCACCGTAAGCATTATCGATAATAAAAAAGCATAAGTATAAAAAATAGCAGGCAATATTCAGATACTGAAGTTTTTACAATATTTTTTCAGTTGTAAGCCCAAATTATTCAAGTTATTGCGAGATAAACATTGTAAGAAAAATAAAAGATTATATTAGTCAAGAAAAAACCTAGAGATAGAAATATTTTGCTTAACAGAGCAAGTTCTATTTATTACAACTAAAAATAGTCGTGCTTATTTCTCTGCTCTAGTTATATAACTGGATTTTTTGACTAATTTTGACACATATTGAAACAAAAACGCTTTGGGGTAGTTTAATCGCTAATTCTCTTGCAAAAAGAGCATTTACACGTCCTCAAACCATAGAAAGTTGGCAAAATTTATTAATGGCTAGATTGCACCAAACTAGAAAGTTTTAATCTATGTAGTTATATTGAGAACTTATTACCTAGTATTTGTATCAAATGTTTTAAAGACGTTAACACCTATAAAATTTATACATCTATCCAATGAAATAGTCTTTAACTTTTAATGCTTTTTTATTCCTTTTGGATGATTTGTTTTGATTCCAATGCATTCAATATTTGATTGGGAGTATCAAGCACGACCAATAAAATTACCCAAAAACTTTCTTTTTTGTTTTAACCTTCTGGGTGCATTAGTGAAAGGCAGTAGAAAGTAGGCACAGAAGCATCTCTTCGAGATGAGTGGCAGTTATAACTCTATAAATAGTAGTGCCTTTTAACCTCCGAACCGGCATTCCGTTCTGGGTCTAAGGCTATCACCGAGCTACGAAGACCGTAGCGTGTCTGTGCTTTACATAGTGCGGCTAAACTATTTTTACCACTGCCACGGATTCCCTGCCGACTGCTTTTTCCGGTAAATAACAAATATCATCACACAAGCTTACTGCTCAGATAGCAGTATTGCAGATTTATTATGGCGTTACGTTAGCAGAGGTATCCACAAGTGAATAATATTGTAAAGCAAGAAATACTGAGTCAACTAGAGTCAGAAGAACAGTTTCCTGTGGATTTTGATATCTATTGGCAATGGTTGGAATTTAGCAGTAAAGGCAATGCTAAACGAGCTTTTGAAAAAACTGGATTTATTATGGGGCAAGACTTTGACCATATTATCCGAAATGATAATATGGTTAAACGCTCTCAGGGAGGAGGTGTTCAGTTAGAAAAACTGATGCTGACAATCGACTGTGCTAAATCCTTTGCGATGATGGCAAGAACAGAAAAAGGTCGGGAAGTGAGAAAGTGGTATTTACAATTAGAAAAACAATGGCGTTCTCAAAAGCAGACAATACCGCAATTTGGATTAGAAATAAATCGGCAATTATCCAAAATTTTAGAGATTCAGTGTCATTTAGAGCTTCAACAACATTTACTATTAGCTAAAACCGAACATTTAACCGAGTCCTTGGAAGCCCACGACAAATGGTTGCAAGGGATAGATGCAGAATTAGAACGTATAGAATCTTCATCCGGTCATTATTTTACAGTTGTTGGTTACGCTAATCTTCATAAAATAAAGCTTGGTAAAACTCAAGCAAATAGTTTAGGAAGAAAAGCATCTGCTTACTGTCGTAAAAATGGAATGCGTAAAGAGGAAGTTTTTGATTCTATGTATGGAACTGTTGGGAATTATCCGCAAGAAGCATTGGAATTTGTTTTTCAATCTGAAGGTAAGATTTTCTTGAATCAATAGTTAAAAGAGATAGCTTCCCCGAATAGTTCGGATATTAAGAGCGACATCAATAATCATTCATTCATGAAAATCAAATTCCATGTCGAGAAAATATAAAAAAGGAAGACATTCAAACAAGCAGCAGCCTTGTTCTGTTTGCGGTAACACGTCGGGTAGTTGTAAGATAAATGATGATGGTAGCATTTATTGCTTCCACTCCACACCAAATTCCGTACCATCTGGTTACATCCATATTCGAGAATTATCGGATGGTATGGGACATTCTTTTATCTCTTCTTACGTAGTTGATGAATTATTAATGGCAGCCAAAGAACTCCAAAATTGTGGAGAGAAAGCAACCTGCAAAGAAATGGCTGGCTTAACAGGGCGACCTTCTTCGTGGGCTTACGCCGTTCAAAAAGCTTACTCATCGTACTTTCCTGAATGGAATAAATTTAACAATCATCCGAATGCTACGTTCGTTGAAGCTAGTAAGCAAGATAATCAATCTCCTCCAACAGATAAGGAAGATTTTCCACCACCGTCAGTTTTGAGCGAGGAAGAAAGAGATAAGCAATATTGTTCAATATTAAATCAGCTTCCATTAAATGAAACTCACCGCAATCATTTAACGGATGTGCGCGGATTAGAAAAATTTATTGACTTTATTGGTTTTCGTTCGTGGTCAGAAAAACCAGTAGAAAATGTTAGCGCCTATCTCGCTGGAGTAATCAAACGTGACGACTCATTGTATTTGTATAAGCAATCAGGAATATTTTTACCAATTTATAACGAATTAGGACAAATCATAGCTTTTCAAATTCGTCCGGATGATACAAGTAATGGCAAATACAAGTGGGGTTCCTCTGCACCATCTGGTGGTAATGGACCTCGCTTGGACAATGGAGAAATGCCGCTTGCATTCTGTCGTCCAGAATCGATTGAGTTACCATCAATTGGTTTAGCTGAAGGAGTTTTGAAAGCTTGGTCGGTTGCCTGTAACCTGAAGCAAATAATTATAGGAGCATCTGGAGCAGCCTGGGATTGCAGTCCAAAATTATTCAAACGTTATTTAGAAAAAATTGCGAGTGAGCAAAATACTTCATTATCAAACTTAGTGATTGATTTGTATGTAGATGCGGGAATGCTCTCTAATCAACACATCATGCTCCGTTACCACGAAACAATCAAATTATTGCAGGAATGGGAATGTAAAATACGTATTGCTTGGTGGGGACAATTTAGTAAAGATGACCTAGACATTGACGATTTGATTCTTCAGGGGAAGCGCCATAGTATTACTTATATTTCAATAGATGAATGGATGAAACTATGGTCAGATGACATCCGTAACTATTTGCTATATAAATCAGTACAGTTCAACACGTCAGATTGGTCGGCACCAGTGCAACATCCATATAGGTCAGAGTTAGGTTATTGGAAGAAAATGAATGCAGAGTGGAAATGGATTCCCAAAGCAGGCTTTAGCTTCATTGTGGAACGTGAGTTAGTTGGAACAAACGACAATTATGGGGGATTAGTTTTACAAGTAAAACGTACTTATGACCCACCACAAGAGCAGCATAGAGTAGTAGTGAGTGCCGAAGCATTTAACAAGGTAACGGATTTTATTAATTGCTTATCGCGTGCAACGGGGAAAGTGTATTTTGTTAACAAATTGAAAGTAGATGAACTTCATAAGTATTTGCATAAAGAATTGTCCGCATACCGAGAACGTGGCGGAAAGCCCTATAAATTATCAGAACGTTTAGGACGGCAATCAGATGGGACTTGGGTATTTCATGATTGTCAAATAAGTAAAGATGGAGATTTAATTACGGAAAAAGAATCAGGTTGGGTACTCAATGAAAGATTAATAGCCACAGAAAAAATTCCGGTTCCTAAAATCAATACTCAAGCAGAACCAGATGTATTACCACGTTTGGTAAATTCCATGCGTAACTTCTTCGGAGCAGAAGGTTTTATGCCAGCTTTGTTTACAACAGCATTCTCTGTCGCTGGTTTGTTTTACGATGAAATCCAACAAGAGGAAGGATTTTTCCCAGTTTTGGGACTTTACGGAGATGCGGGAACAGGAAAAACACTTGCAGCAGTTACTGCACTTTCAGTGTTGGGTTTTGACCATAGAGCCAAGATTAATAAAGCATCTGAAAGCGCTTACCACGAGCGATTTAAACTTATGGGTGGGTTAACTCAGTTTCTTGATGACCCAGATAAAACTCAAATTTCTTGGGTTTGTCAGCAAATCAAATCTCAATTTGGTGGGGGTTCTCGTTCGGTGCGAGAAAATAATCAAGACCCCCATAGTCCGTTAATTGTCGCTTCTAATTATTCGATTGGTGATGATGACCCAATAATTCTGTCACGGTTGATTCGATTAGAATTTTGTGGAACCCCAAGCCCTGCGGCTTTCCCCGAATTGAGAGCAATGTCGCGTATATGTTCGTCTGCTCTACCCAATCTAATTAAACTTGGTTACGACCAAAAAGGCATCAAAGACTTAGAATCACAGCTAATCGCCAAGTTACCAACGGCTCATGCAAGGTTAGCATCGAGTTTAGCGTTAATTGGTTACTATGCTTTAAAAGTAGCTCAATTAAGTGGTGTTGTTTCAACAGAAGAAGTTTGGGCTTATTTAAGCTTATTGTGTGGTGAAGCAAATGAAGATGAATCTAAGAAGGCTTCATTGGATGACTTTGTAGATAAGCTTTTGATATTGCGATCGCAAACTGAAGTCGGTGAGTGGAACTGTAGATTAATTACCGAACATGGGAATCCTGAAAACGGAAATTATAAATCTTTGGCTGTTTATCTGCATGGGGTTTGGTCGTTGATGTCTCGCTACTTTAAAAATAACCTTCCCTATAGTCAAAAAATGATTCGACAGCAGATAGAAAAAACGGGAGGGAAGACTTATAGCAAGCAAAAATTCCACTGTGACAGGGATTCTTCGATTACTTACCAACGGTTAAAAATTAATGTTAGAGCTGATGTAGATGGTGAGATTTTACAGCCCTTGCCCCCAGAAATGGTGACTCGTAGTTGTGTGGAAATTCCTATAGAGTTAATTTTAGAGCGATTATCTTGCTTTGAATCCGGCTTCGAGCAAAATATCGAAGATTGTCAGACACCAGTTACTGCTTCGAGTGGAGTGAATAGTGGCTAGTAAAAATGATTGATGGTAACTGCTTCATTGCATATGGAATAAGCATTCGAGGGCTTATGAGTTATCAGTTACTACTTCTGCGGGAATAACCCTAATAATTCCCTAGTAATTAATCAAGCGAAGTCTCAAGTAATTATTCCTGATACTCATATAAGGGATATTGTTTGTTTTATCTTGAATCGCGGTTAAGTAAGTGGGTGGGTGGGAAAATTCATCACTGCGTAATTGGGAGTGAAACGAAGCATTCACCACAAAGGTGTGGCTCATCGCAATCGTTTTGAGCATTTAACTTTCCGTTACTCCCGTTAGGTTTGCTTGTGCCTACCTACGAAAGTGATGGTTAATTGTTTAAAGCGATAGGGGAGTTTACAATACAAATAAATATTCCGTCTTCTTAAAAGACTAATAACTAAGGATGACCGTCACTGATGCCTTTAGGGAAGCTTAAGGACTATCACCGTGCGGGATTGAAGTCGGTCTACTTTATGGTCGTCAGATTGAATTATTAAATATTGATACCGAAAAACTGCGATACTTTTTTCTTATTTATTGTTTAACAGTAGCTTTCTTATTGCGATTAAAAACGGAAGTAGTGTTCCTGTATCCAAATTTCATTATTAACATTGAATATGAGTACTTTCACTCATAAATATTTTGCTATCAGAGAATATTTTTTTATAATTACTTACTATTTGAACAGTAATTGTAGTAACTTACGTAAAAAAACGGGTGAAAGCTTATAATCATCAATATTTCATTAGTTACTATTAATTATTTTAGATAAATAAGAGTAACTGTAATCAGAATTAACGATAATTTATTTAGAGTTATTTTCTACGTATACCACGGGAATCAAATTGTAATTTTTAATCTCAAAATTACACATTAATACGTTAACTAGAGAAATAAAATATACGGAATAAATATTTTTTAGTTATCTATACACAAAACAGAAGTTATTAATTTTACTAAAGATTATATTATTTTCATAAATAAAAATACAAGTAACATCTCTAACAATCGGATGATGAAATTACGATATAGCTAGAGTTATTAAGTAAGTAGAAAACAATGTAATTTCCTGCTCTATGCTTTATAAAGCGTCTAATTTTTCTGAATCGCGCCAAGGAGACTGTTATCCCAAACATTTAATTAGTGCATCTACTTTAATGCGAACTGGCTTATTTATCGCTTTACTAGATTCAATTATTTATCCGAGTTTAGTCAGCTTTATCACGTCAGCATTTTTAATATCTGGGGTAGTTGCAATTACTTGGCGACAAAATTTAGATGCTTTATTTAGAGCTATTACAAAGTTTTCTAAACGATACAAAGTAACTTCCTCTGCCCTAATAGTTTTAGGCACATTTTTACTGTTAGATGCTCTCTCAACTCCGGTGCAAGCACAGTTTTTCCAAAATGCAGAAACCTGGATGAGTGGGCAGTTTACAGGTGCGGATGAAGCAATTGTTTTATCATTTAACGTACTACGAGGATTATTCTTGCTTTACTTAGGAATCTCTTTAGTCAAAGTAATTCAAGCTGCCAGAGACAATGAAGATTGGCAGAATTTAGCCAGAACACCAATGATTATTTTGATTGCAGTAACAGTAGGCGATATTCTAACCAATTTAATTATTGGAGGAGGAGGTGCTGCACCTGGAGGATAAGAGGCAGGGAGCGGGCATTAGAGTTTAAAAAAGGAAAATAGATAAGACATGGAGGGTAGACCTAAATATCGTAAAGTTAACGCTACTTTAGGCAAACAACCATCAATAGGACCGTTCCCCGCAGACCAATTAATACCTTGGGCAATCATTAGCGCTATTTCCTATTATCTTGCTCATGGTTTGTTGAGATTAAATTGGGTTTGGACTTGTTCTATAGCAGCTTGGGGAATAGCAACGTGGTGGATTCTTACTGCCAATGGCGCTTGGCGAATTTTGTCTAAGTTTGTTGCAACTCCAAATTGGACGAGAGTACGTTGTTTATACAAACCAGTTATGAATTCAGGCACAAGTTCAAAAATCAAAAAATAGTAAGTTCCACAGGTGAATTCCAAATCTAAAGTAGGTAAAAAAGTTGTTGATAACGGAGAACAGAAAGTCCGCTTGACACCTCTTGAAGATTCTTTTGCACTAGTCACCATGTTGCAAATAAATCTACAAGGAAAGTCTGTTGGGGCTTATATTTTACGCAAAGGAGTTGACAATTATTTAGTTCAGTTTGGTTTTGAATGTACGGGTGTTCATTCCACTTTGCGGACAGAGCAAATAGACCCGGTTTTCAATGCAATTGAATCAGGATTAAAAGATTTACCACCTGGGGAACGTTTAACTATCCGTCTGAGTTCTTTTACTGACGACACTAACCGACAGCAGCAATTAAAAAATCTAAGCCAAACCGCACCGAATATTGAATTGCAATTCCTCTTAATGGGAGAGCGATGCAGAACACAACAACTAACTAAAAAAGGAGTTCGCAAACCAAAGAAACTACACCTTTATTGCACATACACCATTGAAACTAGTAGCACGGGTACAACCGATGCGATTGAGAAAATTCTCTCAAAAGTAGAACGTTCTTGGAAATCATTTACAGGAGAAATCAACGAACTTCAATTCATCGCCATCGAACGGTTAATCCACAAATCATTCACTGACGGATTCCAATTATGGGAACAGTTGATATCAAACAAAATGGGGCTAGATATCCGCCCCTTAAGTGCTGACACATTATGGTCAGAACTTTGGCAGCGATTTAACACCACACCATCACGTCCAATACCACAACTTTTAATTTATGACGAAAACGGACTCCGAGAAGAAATTTATTCAGATGTAGCTCCTACATCTTTACTCATGGAGTCTTCTTCCTCAATTCCCATCGCTGATAGACGTTGGGTGCATCTCAAAGACAAATATATTGCAGCTCTCACCTTCGCGGATAAACCCGGTGGTTGGGTTGATAAACAACAACAGCTTCGTTATTTATGGGAGGTTTTATCAAGAGAAAGAGTTTACGATACTGAAATATATTGTCAGCTGATGCGGGCTAATGAAACCTTAGTTAAAACCAATATGCAGCGTTTAACTAAACAATCAAACACATCTGCTGCATTGGCTCAAGATAAAAACTCGGTTGACGTAAAGTCTTTACTAAATATCAAAAAATCCATTGCAGCCCAGGAAGAACTCTATGAGGGTTCTGTTCCCGTCCACGTCGCAACGGTGTTTTTGATGTATCGTCAAACTCGCGAGCAATTAGACGAAGCTTGTCGTTACTTACAATCTTGCTTTCTACGTCCGGCTTGGGTTGTAAGAGAAACCGAATATCCCTGGCGAATCTGGTTACAAACTTTACCTATAGTTTGGGAACGCTTAATGACTGCTCCTTTTAATCGAAGGTTAGTCTACTTAAGTGGTGAAGTACCAGGATTAATGCCTGTGGTAAAAACTAAAACCGGAGATGGTAGCGGTTTTGAGTTAATCGCAGAAGAAGGAGGAACCCCAGTTGAACTAGATTTATACAGCCAGCATAAGAATTTAGGGCTATTTGCTACAACCCGTGCCGGGAAAAGCGTTTTAGCTTCTGGAATACTAACTCAGGCATTAGCGCACGGAATGCCAGTTGTAGCAATGGATTATCCTAAGCCGGATGGAACCAGCACCTTTACAGACTACACCCGTTTTATGGAGAAGGATGGAGCGTATTTTGATATTGGTAAAGAATCAAGCAATTTATTTGAATTACCAAACTTACGTTCCCTTTCTCCCAAATTGCAACAAGAGCGTTTTGAAGACTATAAAGATTTCCTTGCTACCGCAATTATGGCAATGGTTGTCGGTAGTAAAGGAAATACTCAAAGCAAACAACAAGTTGATGCAGTTCGTTCGATAATTGCTTTAACCTTGAAAGCATTTTTTGCTGATGATTTAATTCGCGACCGTTATGCTGCTGCTTATACCAATGGGTTTGGTTCGGATGAATGGTCTGCAATTCCAACATTGCATGACTTTCTAAGTTTTTGTTCTCACGAACGTTTGCAACTTGAAGATAATAGTGGTGATACTAAAGCAGCCCTAGAAACAATAAAACTGCGTCTGCGATTTTGGCTTTCATCACGAGTTGGACAAGCTTTAGCACAGCCTTCAACCTTCCGCAGCGACGCTCGACTTTTAATTTTTGCATTACGAAACCTATCCAATGATGAAGATGCGGCTGTTTTAAGTTTAAGTGCTTATAGTGCAGCGTTACGTCGAGCATTAGCTGCTCCGGCGAGTATCTTTTTCATTGATGAAAGCCCGATTCTATTTGAATATGACTCAATTGCAGCTTTAGTAGGTAGGTTGTGTGCGAATGGTGCAAAAGCGGGAATTAGAGTAATTTTATCCGCTCAAGACCCAGATACAATTGCAAAATCTCCATCTGGCTCAAAGATATTTCAAAATTTAACTACTAGATTGATTGGTCGCATTCAACCCACTGCTGTTGATAGTTTTACAACAATTTTGAAATATCCTCAAGAAATTATTGCTCGTAATGCTACAGAAAGCTTTTTTCCTAAAAAGGAGGATTTGTACTCGCAATGGTTGCTTGATGATAACGGAATATTTACTTTTTGTCGTTATTATCCAGCACCTATTCTGTTAGCTGTAGTAGGGAATAATCCAAAAGAACAAGAACAGAGAACGCTTTACTTGTCAAAGTATTCAGATAAATTTGTTGCTCTGACGGAACTTTCTAAACAATTAATTTAAACTGAATAGTTACATGACTATAAAACTATGAAAAAAATCAATAAATTGACCATTATTTTAGTTGGAATTAGCACAATCTCATCAATTAGTATTAACCGAGCCTATGCTTTAGAAATACAAAATCCCTTGGTAACAGTAATTGAGCAATTGCAAGAACAAACTGGTTCTGTGAATAAATATATTTCCTCAACCATCTCCGGTAAATTAGATGATTTATCCGAATCTTTAGAGGGAGATTTACAGGCAGTAGTACAAGAAGCTGCTGGTATATTAGGCTTACCGGATGCCGGAGAAGTTAGAAAGGAAATTGAGGTTATGGCATCCGATAGCAACAATGCAGTCAATAGTGTTGATAAAGCAACTAACGAAGTTGACCGCCAAATAACTCGTGCTTCTGGTTTTACGTTGACTAAAGAAGGACAAGAAAATATGAAAGCACAAGTCGAAAAAACTCAAACATCAATTGAGACAGTTTCCATATTTTCTGATGCTGCTCAAAATGATGTTGTTACCCAGAATGTAATGAAGCGTATTGCCCAGCAGAATACTCAAATTACAGGAATATTAGGTGCAATGCGAAGTGATGGCTTGAAAACAAAACAATCCCAAGATTTGGCGAATCTCAACCTAACTAATATATCTCGTTCTTTAGACGGTCAAAATCAGTCACGCAAGAAAGAAGTTGTTGGTCAAGGTTTTAGCAATTTAAGAACTGCTGCACAGGCACGATTGTTTTAGAAGATTGCTACAGTATGTCATTCCTACTATTACCTTGGGGACTAATTCTCGCTCAAGTTCAACCAGAAAATCCGGGACAAGCAGCTTCCACAATTACAGAGGACGGAATCGCAGCGAGCGAAGCTGTTGCACAGTCAATTGATAATCTTTGGGATGACGTTTTAGGTGGTGGTTTATATAGTGCGATCGCCAATCTCGGAATCTTCTTTGCAGTTGGTACATTGTTGATTTTCATCGTTCAGTGGACAAAGGAAATGATTGACGGTGATAGTTCCAAAGGATTCACCGAACTAATCTGGACAATCGTTGTCATAGTTCTACTTGCAAACAACGGTCAACAATTAATAGCTGTGACCAAAGGCTTGAGAGGAATAATCAACCAAACTAATCAAACTCTTTTAGTTTCTACCTCTGCTTCTATCCAATTGCAAGAAGCTTATCAACAGGTAATGCTCAAAACAGGAAAAACAGACGCAATTGAGTCGCTGATTAACCAATGTAATACCATTGCCGACCCAACGCAACAAACTGAGTGTCTACAAAATGCAGCCCGACAAGCGGAGCAAATTGAAGCAGAAGCTGACCAAGATAACCGTCCATCTTGGCTCAAGAATGCCAGCGATTTTTTCAACACCAATATTTTTCAGTTAGCAGTACGTGGTTGGCTTCTAACGCTTGCGGCAGCTTTTCAATGGATAATCGAGATTTGTATGTTGTTGACTGCACTACTAGGAC
>CAYMZW010000169.1:0-13314 GCA_964395005.1 uncultured Rivularia sp. | reverse complement strand
AATTGGCGATCGCCTAATACAGCTTCATGTTGTTGAGAATTTTTTGTAATAGCTTGTTGATCGGGGGCAATTTGTAGAGAAAGTAATCCTTGATATTTTGATAATTTAGTAGTTTCTAAATTGATAAATCCGCCGTAATCCCAACCCAACCCAGTTAACTTAAAATCACCTAGTTTTTCCTGTAATTCCTTGAAAGAAGTTCCGATACCAATACCTTCAGGAGTCTTCCAAGCAGGGCCAAAATCTCTGACATATAATAATGTTTTTCGAGTATCTTCTTCCCAAGCAACTGTAAAATACTTTTCTCCACCCAAATCAATCTTAGTAACGGGAACTGAGATTGTACCTTCATCTTCTAAAACAACGTCATCTTTGAGCTTTGATTCGCCAAACATTTCAACTAAATCGGCGCGAGTAGTTTTTGCCGTTACCGCACCAACACTTTTTCCTGGAATAATCAAAGTATTATTTAATATGTCAGATTTCGATTGTAAAAAATTAAATGGTGAAAAATTTTGTCCTAAGTTGTTAGGAGAACAACCTACTAATGCAGTTAAAATAACAATACTAACGACCTTTTTAATTGAAAGCATCTATATTCCTCAAAAACAATTGTTTAAGAATTAAAAAGTGTTTTCAATTCTAGAAAAACACAGAATGAGTATATAGTAATGCTCAGTAATATCAAGTATAAAACTGACATTTAATCGAAATAGGACTTACGCAATCGCAACGGTGTCCGCAGGTATTTCAGCCGCGAGATCCCCCCAACCCCCCTTGTTAAGGGGGGCTTTGCGTAAGTCGTGCTAAATTTAAAACTCAAACAAGCTTGACACCGCAGCAACTAAGTAAATATTCTTACTTAATTACCAAATACCAAATACCAAATACCAATTACCAAATACCAACTATCAATTACCAAATACCAAATACCAAAATTCTAAATATTATATGCTTTCCAAAAAATATAACCTGCTAAAATAGCAAGCCCAACACGAAATGTTAAACTAACAACTTGATCGGGTAATTTAGGTAAAAAACGGGTGCTAAGCTGTGCCCCTAAAAGTCCGCCAAACCCTAAAATGAAACCTTGAGCTAACAAGATATTACCTTCAATGGCGTGTCTAGTAGCAGAAGAGATAGAGCTAATAACAATAACTCCCAAGCTAGTTTGAATTGCTTTTTTAATCGGTTCTGCTAATAAAAGCATTTGTAGAGGTACCATAATTACACCACCACCTACACCGAATATACCAGCAAGCATACCAGCAAGACCGCCAGTAATAATTCGAGAAATAATAGAACTGAATTGTGATTGTTGATTTTGTTCGTTTTCTGATTCTTCTTGCTTTTTAGATAATTTTTTGCGTAACTCAACTAGATAAATAGTAAATAAAAGTAAAATGCCAAAAGAAACTAATTGATTGCGGGGGGGAATAAACTTTGCTATTCCAGCACTAAAATAAGCTGTAACTGCCGCAGGTAATGCTAAAAAAATCACCTTTTTAAAATCGATATATCCCATACGCCAATTCTGGATAGTTCCAGAAGTCGCCGTAATTACAATTGCAAGACTACTAGTAGCAACTGCCTGTAATGGAGTGTATCCAAATGCTAATAATATAGGCACTAAAACCGTACCACCACCAATACCTAACAATCCAGCCAGAATACCTGCAAATAATCCACTAATTACTAGAAGAAACCAATTTTCCATTTTTTAATAGTTGTTAGTTGATAGTTGATAGTTGTTAGTTGTTGGTTGTGTAATTAAGCAGGGAATAGGGGAAAATAAAATAATAAATTGGATAATTTTTGAAGGTTTGTAGTAAGGACTTAAGTCCTTTTATCTAAGGGCTAAAGCCCTTACTACGAACTGTGATAATAAAGAACTTTTTTATTGATAACTCCTAATTCCTAACTCCTAACTCCCAACCCCTTTGCCTTGTGGTAAAATCGCCTTTGATAGCATTCCATGTACGCCTTTGTGGGGTAAATTAACGACTTGGGTAATGCGAAAACTTACAGCTAGACTGCATAACACATAAGCTTCTTCCGGGGATAGCTTTGTGCAGCTTACCAGAAAATCGATCGTATTTTTTAACGCTTTTTTTAAGGCTTCATCTAATGTGGGAGCAAAGCCCATTGTGATGATATCAGTAGGGGTTTCGGCTATTGGTGTGGAGATTTGCAAATCCTTTCTAAGCTTTAGTTCAATAGTACCGTTCATGGAAGTTTCAATTGCAGTCACGTTTACTTCCCCATCTCCTTGCACTGAATGCCCGTCGCCGATGGAAAATAAGGCACCGGGGACAAATACGGGTAAAAAGATTTTGGAACCAGCTTGTAATTCGCGGTTGTCGATATTGCCGCCATAGTTTCCTGGAGGTATGGAATTTCGGGAATTTTCGGTTGTGGCAACTCCAAGAATACCGAAAAATGGTTTGAGGGGAATTTTAATACCGCTACCAGTGGGAAATTCTGCAACGTTGTTTTCTAAATCTAGAGGAATAAATCTTAAAGCGGATTGATTAAATTCTTCTGGTAAAGCGCCCCAATTTTTACGAATAGCGTTAAAACCAACTGGCAGACTTGGGGTAATATGTTTTAAAGTTACTTCCAAAACATCCCCAGGTTGAGCATCTTTTACATAAATAGGTCCCGTAAGTAAATGCGGCCCCTGTGCTATTTTTTGTTCGGGAGAAAGATTTTCGTATATATCAAGCAATGCGGGAGTAACAAACTCTGGTGGTGCTTTATCGCAAACGTGAAACCCGGTGTAAGTTTCGACATCTACCGTATCGCCAGAGTTTACAGTTATTACTGGTTTGAGTAAATGCGAAAAACCGCCAAGATGTACGGTATCTTTAGTAGCTTTGATAATGTGATGAGTCATACAAGTACCTGTGCCAACATTTTATTTAACATTTCGTTTGGATAGGGAATGGGGAAAAGGGAACAGGGAACAGAATAAAAAATAGTATTGATTTTAGAAGTTAATAAAGCCCCCCTTTGTAAGGGGGGTTGGGGGGATCTAGAATGTCTGGAACACGCCTATTTCCTTATTGTTGCTTAGGATACCGCGTTTTGTTACTTTAAGCTAATACAAAAATGCTACATCTTAATTAAAAGACGTAGCAAATAAGTGTAGTGAGTGATGACTTTTGCTTTAACTGAAAACGGGCATTCAGACTGGATTAATTCGCAATTGCTCTTTTTAGGAAGAAGGATGTAACAGATTATTCATCGATACATTCTTCATAACCACCAGCACGAATAATGAAATCATCAAAATCATTGTCGTTTTTATTAACTCTGGGAATTTCGGAATTAGTATCATCCCATCGAATTAGAACACCACCCTTTGCTAATGCAGAGAAACCACCAGCGAATTTTGCTTGTCTGTTACCACCGAGGTTTTTCATGTCGGTGGAGTATATAACACCTACATTTTTTCCCCGAAACTGAGACTTTAAGTAAAAGCTGTATCTATTACCAGCCTTGAAGATGAATTGTGCAGTTCCGGGTAGCGGTACAGCATTTCCTAGAGTTCCTTGAAAGTCATTCGGATTATCTGTTAAGCCATCAGAGGGTTTGTTTAAAGCTTGCTCAAATTCAGATGCGCTTAGATCGCTTGGCTTAGTTTCTCCGATCAAATCTGTCTCTTCTCCGGTAGTTTCATTTCTAACTCCGAATACAGATTGGTAAGCACCGTAAGAACGAACGAATTTAAACTGTATAAGAGTATCCATTGAAAGTTGAATACCGCTATTACCGAATAATTCTTGGGATTGCAGTTGAGTTGTTTCTGGAGTTTGAGCTTGCGCTTGCGCTGGTGATGAGAAAACGCTGAAGATTCCTCCGATTACAACTCCGATAAACAGGCTAAGATGAAGCTTTTTTAACATTATTAATCCTTACAATACTAAATCTGGTTCTCGAAAGCACAAATCTACCAAGCACGATTGGCTATGTTAGTTTTTACGGCTTCTATTTCTTCATTGACTTCATTTAGAAAAGTTTTAGATTCATTTAATAAAGTGTTGTATTGTTTACATTTTTTCGGGCTAGACGAAGTCTGATTTAGTGTAGTTTGTGGTTTATTACCGACTAGAAAACCACGTAGTACACATGGTTTACAAGTGCTACATTTTCGATACGCTTTTTCTAACTGCTCGGTTAATTGTTGCGCTCTTTGTGTAATCTGGGGATTTAGTTCGCCACCTCTAGTGAATATAGGTCCGGGAGTAAATACGCTGGTTCCGGTAATGTTAGATAAATTACTGCCAGTAATATTGGAACCATTCGACTGAGCTTTAGCGGAATCTGTTAGCATTCCAAAAATTAATGATGTACCTAGAATCAGACTAATTAATTTGCTTTTACGCATGATTGTTACCGAATAGATATCCTTTTTTAGTGTTGACAATTAAACATCAAACTTGCTCAAAACTTGCTCAAAACTTGCCTAAAACTTAAATCCAAATCCAGCCCCAAGCACAAATCTAGGTTTGTCGCTAGCTCCAGCTCCAGGACCTGTTATATCGCGAACTGCGGGAGTAATTACTATAGGAATATTTTTGAAAGGTACGATAGAAGCTCCTACAGCCAAATCTTGACCAGTCCACTCTGCAATTAGGCTCGCTTGAGGGTGTACGCGAACGGCAACATTACCAAAAACATTGAAGTTGTCTTTGTCGTTGTTTATGGAATTTTCCGTGCGGAATTGTCCGTTACCAATACCAGCAGTCACCGCAACGCGACTGAAAGGTTTATTAATATCGTCTTTGGTGCGAATGACTTTAGTAACAACTCCGTATAGAGAATTTTCAAAGTCATTAACTAAAGTGTCGCTGTAGCGCCCAATGTTTACAGCCCCATTCATACCAACAGCGGCAGCCCAACCATCTTTAAATTGACGATGGACTTTTACGTTAAAACCACCAATTCCAAAATCGCTGTTGTTATTATCGCTAACGCTGGCTAGAGTGTAAGACAATACCACACCGACAGATTTTTTCGCATCACCTAAGCCAACACCAAACACCATTTGCCCGTCATTAGAATTGGTAAATCTTTGACGAGATTGGTAATCAGTTGCAACAAATGCTGTGTTGTTATCAGCACCATATCCTACAGGAATATAAACACTCATGCTAGGAGCGGGATAGCGCGATTTAAATTTAATTTTGCTGACATCGCGCAGTTGAGTTTTTACTTCTTCAAATTCCTCGAAGGATGGTTTTACACAGTTTGTTGTAATAACTGTTTTTTGAGCTAAAGCAAGATTACCTTCTCCTTGCGAACATTTGGCTGATGCTGTTTTACTATCGATATTTGAATCATCTGAATTTGATGTATCTAAAGCAATATCGGGAGCAACTCGGGAAAAAGATGCTTCTTGTTCAATTGATTCAGGAGAAGCTATGGTATTGAGTGTAAGTTTTTGCTTGGTTTCTTCAAAAGTAGCTAAGTTTTGAACCCTAACAGTTTGAATTGTAGGTACTTGACTCTGTTTAGATGCTTCGATAATTTCATGTTGATCAACATTAATAAGGCTTATTTGCTCAAGAGGTTTGGGAGTAGGTAACTGATTATTTTCATTTTCGATACCTTCAACAGCGAATGCAGAATTAGTCAAAACAGTTGCATAACAGAAAACACTTGTTGCTAGGATTTTTAGAAATAATCCTAAAACTAAATTATTCATAAGGTTGAGTTTAATTAATTTGAAGACTTGTACTTAGAAGATGAACCCAAAATTTATAAATAAGACTCGAAAAATTTCGAGTTTTTCTTAAAATTCACTTTATCAAGGCTAAATTAAATACTCTTTTTATGAAAGAAGCAGCAACTTGATTGACAACGATTTTTCTGCAACGTTCAATTAAATTGAAATAAAATAATTACAATACAAAAAACCTTAAATATAGATTAAATTAATCCATTTAATAGGGGAATCTATATATATTCTACAATTTGCGATGCAATATTTCCCGAATCTTTTATATTTTGAATGATGATGCTTATGCCTGTAACTCTTACAAGAAATTTATTAAAATTATCTTCTACCTATGTTTATCGTTCACTTTTTTTGACTATTAAACAGAAAAATAACTGCTAAAAAGGCATAATATTCATCTTAGCTTAATATAAATAGGTGATATATATCTAATAGAAAAAGTTTTGTTGAAAAATCTGAATTAATTCTGTGTTTGTATATACAAATAATTATTTTTTGCTACTTTTATTAGTATTTTGAATTGATTTTATTTTGATAAAAATATATTAACAAAGTTTTTTAAATTACAAATATAAAAAAGTAAATAATCTACATACAAATAAAAATAATTAGATTAGCAGAAAATATTTATTGTTTTTTATAATACTTGTATATACAAATAAATGCACTATACTTTATATTTAGTCAGGGTGTAATAGTTAACGATACTGCTTTAAATATCCCAAGTAATATATCTATTTTGGGTGCATCTATTCTCAATCTACTTGAAAGCTATCTAAAGCTATTTAATGAATTTAGAAATTATAATTTTATCTTCTTATCTTCTTATCTTCATTTGACAAATACCTAATTGATTAAGTCCTATTAATTAAATAATAACGACTCTTCAAAATTCCTAATTAAAAATTCCTAATTCCTAATTATAAAGACGTAGCACTGCTACGTCTCTATACTCTTTTACTTCTCGCTCGCTGCTTTCATATCACTACGAATAAACGGCCGAGCTATCAAATAAACTAATATTCCCGCAGTCATGCCAGGAAGTACTTCGTAAACTAGCTTTTTTAATTCGGGGTTTGTGCCCCATATGATTGCGGTTGATATTCCAACTATCATCATTGCAACAGCAACTATTTTATTAATAGGTTGCTGTAATACCCTTACCATAAACAATGGCCCTAACGCTGAAGCTAAAGCTGACCATGCAAAAGTAACTAGGAAAAATACGCTTTGGCTGCCAAATAAGGCGATTACAAATACTATTGCGGTAACGGTTAGGGTTCCTAATTTGACTATTTTATAAGAATGAGCAAATTCAGGAAAGATATCTTGAGTAAGGGCTGCCGAACATGAAAGTATCTGTGAATCTGCTGTGGACATTGTTGCAGAAAATATTCCTGCTAACATTAATCCTACTAAAGCAACTGGTAATAATTCTAACGATAATAAAGGTAAAGTTAATTCTGCATCGCCGCCGTTGTCTAATAAATTAGGTAGTAGCACTCTTGCTGTTAAACCGACACCAAGGGACGCGAATGCAGCGATAAAACCGGCAATTACTTTGATATTACGAGCTTTAGCAACGTTGTCCGCATTGTCGATTGCCATTGCACGAACCATGATGTGAGGTTGCCCGACTACGCCAAATCCAGCTACCGCCCAACCGATAAAGAAAGGTATAAAACCTAATGGTAAGTCTGCTGGACTTAAATTTACTAAAGCTGGATCGATTTCGGCTAGTTGCGTCAAAACTCCATTGAATCCGCCGCATTTTATAATTGAAATAGCTAACAGTAGCAACAACGAACCAATCATAATTATTGCCTGTATTGAATCCGTCCAAATTGAGGCACGGATACCACCAGAAAAACAGTAGAGAACAACAATTATGGTGCCGATGATAATTCCTACAGTATAATCCCAGTTAAATACTGCACTGAGGGCTTTACTTCCTGCTACAAGTTGTGCGGCTGCGTAGGCACTAAGAAAACCTATGGTAATTAAAGCTGAAATAACGGTAATCAGTCGGGCACCGTTAGTATTTTGACCGAGAAAACCCGAAACCGTCTCTGTTTGGGTTTCTTCAGAAATTTCTCTTAACCTTTTAAAAAAAAGCCACCAAGCAATATAGTCTCCGATAGCCCAACCAATACTCAGCCAAATTGAAGAAATTCCTGTTCTATAAGCATAACCAACTTGCCCCATAAATAAAAAACCGCTTTGTCCTGTAGACATTGCCGAAAGTGCTGTAAACCAAGGATTTACACTTCTCCCGGCTAACAGGTAATCGGTAGTATCGTTCTGCTTTTTGGTTGCCGAATAGACTCCCACTCCGGTAAACAAAAGCATAAAACCAATGAAAGTAATTGCAATCCAGATCTGATTTGTCATTATTGTGCTTGGTAGATAGTTAAATTTTTACTTAGCTTAATCAGAAATTTAGTTTTTAGTAAATGCAACAGAGATTAATGGTTCATATTTTACCTTTAAATTTTTGTTCTTCGTTAGGAACAACGAGCAATCTTCAAATGTCTTGTATTTTTGGATCGGCGATTTGTATTAACGTAAATAAATGTTTATTTTTTGCAGCGGAGCAGATGATACAAAATTTATCTTTAAAAAAAATATAAAATGATAAAACCAAAATCATGAAACCAATCGATAATGGATAATTAATGGATAGTTAGTCAATAACTTTAATAACGCTGGTAAATTCTTCATGTTATAGAAGTCATATTCACTTGATGACAACAGATATAATATACCTATTCTATATCAAGGTAGCAATCAAAACATACCCGCTTTGTAATGTTTAAAAAGTCCACTTTAAATTTCCATTAAAATTAGCGATTGGTACACATAAACATATAATACGAAATACTTAGCAATTTTGGAACAAACATGATTATGCCGAATATGACTATCGGCTGGATTTTGCACTCAATAACACTCAAAGAGAAATTTTATATTTTAGATTTTAAATCGTAGTATTAAGCTTCAGAATTGATTTTTGAGGCTAATCCAAATTCTCTAAAAGTAATTTTACCAAATTTATAATAATGAACTTACAACCACCAATACCTAACAACGAGCTAGCAAGATTAGCAGCACTCAAGCAATATCAAATACTCGATACTGCTCCAGAAAAAGTATTCGACGATTTTACTTTTTTAGCCGCACAAATTTGTCGTACTCCCATTGCGCTGATTAGTTTTGTCGATGGCGATCGCCAATGGTTCAAATCAAAGGTTGGTGTAGATGTAGACTGCACTCCGAGGGATGTAGCTTTCTGCGCTTATACTATTATGCAG
The DNA here is from genome assembly GCA_964395005.1 of uncultured Rivularia sp. Lineage (GTDB taxonomy): Bacteria > Cyanobacteriota > Cyanobacteriia > Cyanobacteriales > Nostocaceae > Rivularia. The sequence goes on along the minus strand of CAYMZW010000169.1, from coordinate 4,260 downwards.
CAGCAGCCACTGGTAGTTCCTAATGCTCTAAACGACTCTAGATTTGCGGATAATCCCTTAGTTGCCCAAGCACCTGATATTCGGTTTTATGCTGGCGCACCTTTGATTACACCAGAAGGATACGGTATCGGAACTTTATGTGTAGTTGATACAGTACCACGGGATTTAAGTTTAGAACAACAAGAGGGATTAAGAGCATTAAGCAATCAGGTAATAGCCCAGTTAGAAATGCGACGAAACGTTATTACCGTATCTCGTAACGTCATGCAGCGACAGCAGCAAGAAGCAGAAATGCGCCGTCAGCAAGAGTTTATCGAAGTAATTTATCGTCGGGGATTAGATAAAATTCACAAAGGCGATTACGAAGCAGCAATCGCAGATTTTAGCCAGTATTTACAGTTAAAGCCCGATGGAATTAAAGCCTACTATCAAAGAGGATTAGCACTTCACAAGTTAGGAAACATTCAAGGTGCGATCGCAGATTTGAATCAATATTTGCAATACAACCCCAACCACGCAGAAGCTAGATACAGTCGAGGGCTTATCCGTTCGGAAATAGGAGATTACAACGGAGCCACGGCGGATTATACAAAAGCTATGAGCATTAATCCCGACTATATTAACAACAATAGTTCGGGATTGCTGCTTCCTCCAGGTGAAGATAACCATCGAAGAATAACTTTGGATTCAATTGACACTCCATCAATTACATCCGAACATACAGTTACAGTTGATTCTAGTATTGTAAGTTCCGAACTTAGTAGCGAATACCATCGAGCAATTTCGGTGGCAGATGAAGTTTTACCATCTCCGCCTCAAAAACCACAAGATTATCTAAGTTTAGGCAACGATTATTATAAAAATCAAGACTATAAAAAAGCAGTTGAAAACTATACTTTGGCTTTGAAATCAAATAGTAATAATGCCGCAATTTATTTAAATCGCGGCAATGCTAATTATAATTTGAAAAAATATGGTGAAGCAATTGAAGATTATACCCAAACCTTACGGATGAATCCTCAAAGTGAAAAAGCTTATATCGGATTAGGAAATACTTGTGCCAAACTCAAAAATTATGATAAAGCCATTGAATACTACACCAAAGCTTTATTAGTAAATCCCACCAACGATAAAGCTTATATCAGCCGGGGGAATGCTCGCTCTAAATTAAAAGATTACACCGGAGCGATGGAAGATTATAAAAAAGTATGGGCTAAGAGGGATTAGGGAGAGGTAAGAGGTCAAAGGTCAAAGGTCAAAGGTAGAATAGGAAAGAGAGGATAGATAATTTTAAACTCCTAACTCCTAACTCCTAACTCATAATTCCTAACTCATAATTCCTAACTCCTAACTCCTAACTCCTAACTCTTAACCTTTTACGCTTTATCTCTATCGTGAACTTCTGCGGGGGGGCTTGTTGCTTCCACGGCGGTGAATGATTCTAAAATTTTGTAAGTATGGGAAGCTCCTTTTGGTACTACCCAAGAATCACCGGCTTTTAATACAACTTTTTGACCTTCTAAATGTAATTCTGCACTACCCTTGATTACATAACCTACGGTTTCATATTCTCTTGATGCTGCTTCTTTTGGTTCGTTGGGTTGTTCGTTTTCCCATAAACGCATAGAAACAGTTTTACCGGAAGCTAAATATTTCTGTCCCATTTCTCCTGTTGGAGAATTAGCTGAATCTACTTTTTTAACGCTTGTATCGCTCATTTTTTTTCCTTTATTTACAATTAAAAAGTGTTCGTAGTAAGGGCTTCTAGCCCTTCTGAATACAGGACTGAAGTCCTTACTACGAGCTAATTAAGAACAAAAATTTAATCAGGGTTTAAGCACAACTTTGATGCAATCTTGTTCCTTATTTTTGAAAATTTCGTAACCTTTGGGTGCTTCCTCTAAAGGTAATTGATGGGTGATTATAAAAGATGGATCGATGTCGCCGTTTTGAATATGTTCGAGTAAGGGTTTTAAGTATTTATGAACGTGGGTTTGTCCGGTTTTTATAGTTAACCCTTTGTTCATTGCCGCACCCATCGGAAATTTATCTATAAATCCACCGTAAACACCGGGTACTGAAACGTTACCACCTTTACGACAAGCAACAATTACTTCTCGCAAAGCAGTTGGCCTGTCTGATTCCAAACGTACTGCTTGCTTTACCTGGTCAAATAAACCCATAAAATCGGTACCGTGAGCTTCCATTCCCACCGCATCTATACAGGCATCGGGACCTCTACCTCCGGTCATTTCTTTAAGGACTTCCCCTACGTCTACTTCGGTATAGTTAAGAACTTTCGCCTTACCGAATTCTTCCGCCATTTTTAAACGTTCGGGAATACGATCTATCGCGATAACTTGTTCTGCACCAAGCATATAAGCGCTTCTGATGGCGAATTGTCCGACGGGGCCACAACCCCAAACAGCAACAATATCACCCGGTTGAATGTCACAATTTTCCGCTGCCATGTAGCCGGTAGGGAAAATATCTGTTAAAAACAATACCTGCTCGTCCTTTAAACCATCGGGGACTTTGAGCAAGCCAACATCAGCAAAAGGTACTCTAGCATATTCAGCTTGTCCTCCGGCATATCCTCCCAACATATGAGAATAGCCGAATAAACCCGATGGGGAATGTCCCATTAACTTTTCCGCTATCCAAGCATTAGGATTAGAATTATCGCACAAAGACCACAAATCGCGATTGCAGAAAAAGCAGCCACCGCAAGCAATCGTAAACGGAACCACAACGCGATCGCCTACATTGATATTTTTTACCGCGCTACCGAGTTCGACAACTTCCCCCATAAATTCATGTCCGAGGATATCTCCCTTTTTCATGGTGGGAATATATCCATCGTAAAGATGCAAATCAGAACCACAAATTGCCGTGGAAGTGATTTTAACGATCGCATCGCGGGGATTAATAATTTTAGGATCGGGTACTGTTTCTACCCGTACATCATTAGCACCATTCCAGCAAACAGCTTTCATTATAATTAAAGTTAGGAGTGAGGAGTTAGGAGTTAGGAGTGAGGAGTTATAGCAGGCGTGCAGTTTCAACTACCAGGTAAATGTTAATAGGACTTACCAAACGGTCTTGACCAAACTATCTGCTATACTCCGAATAATTTGGTTTTTACTTACCAGTTATTGGCTCAAATGTATCTTCTATTCTTTCTTCTGTTGAACGTAGAAAATCTTTTGTACTTTTGGGTAATGGTTCGTTAAGATTTAGCTTCTCTACGATAGTATCTTTGGTATCTTTGAGATTTTCTTTGATATTTTGTACTGGTTTATTATCGTCAATATCAATTTTAGTATCTGCGTCTGGAACCTGATATCTGTTTGTTGCTTCTGGTGTTAGTGGTTTAGCTTCTGCGATATTTGGATAGCTAAAAACCGATACAAAAATTAAACTTAATCCAATTAAAACAATTGCATCGGTTCTCTTATTAATCAAATTTTGAAACCAATAAACCAATTTTTTCAGTATTTTTTTCATGATACACCTGTATTTTTTCTCTTCAATGTTTTATGCTTTAACCACTTTATGATGACAGTAATTTGTCAAATTGTAAATACTGATTTACGAGCATTACTACCTGAAAAATTTGCATCATAAAACAGCTACATACTGTAATTACGAACTACCTTTAGGTTGTCCTTCCGTAGTTGCAATTTCATCCGCTTCCATCAGCATTTTAAAACGGTTTAAATCATCGCCTATTTGTTGCTTCGGTTCCTCACCAAAAAGTTTAGCGATCGCCGCACCAATTTTACCACCAGGGGGTTGATATACGATGACTACTTCTACTTCCGTTCCGCGATCGCCGGGAGCTTTCTTAAAGCGAACAAAACCGGAATTTTCAATATCAGCATCCTTCACCGAAGACCAAGAAATAAACTCGTTTTTTTGGTCTTCAATAATATCAGCATCCCATTCAACCGTGGTACCCAAAGGAGCTTTTGCAACCCAATGCGAACGCTTTTCATCAACTACCTTAACCAACTTAAGATGATTCATAAATTGAGGCAAATTTTCAAAATTACGCCAAAAATTATAAAGTTCATCCTGTGGTTTACTAATAGTTACCGTCTTCTCAACTTTTATAGATTCGCTCATTTTTTAATCAATTATCAATTATCAATTATCAATTATCAATTATCAATTATCAAAGAATTGTTCATTGATAATTGATAATTGTTCACTGTTCACTGTTCACTGTTCACTGTTCACTGTTCACTGTTCACTGTT
>CAYMZW010000168.1:0-13317 GCA_964395005.1 uncultured Rivularia sp. | reverse complement strand
TGGTTCTTTTAAGCTTGTTAAATTGACAGAATTTAGTTTTGAATCTATTAACATGATAAAACTCCTATATTTTTCGTCGAGCGTGCTAGTTATTTGTCGTATTTGGTCACAAGGATAAAAGTAGGTGGTTTATATAAAGTACCTTAATTAAATTTGAAACAGCTTTAGTTAACTGAGTAAATCTTTTTTTTTAAATTTATAATATGTCCAAAAATTAATTCGCGTCTTCAATATAACAAACTAATACAGACATTACCGATAAGAAATGTCAAATAATAGGTAGTTATTGCATTAGTAACAACATCACCAATTTTTACAATTCAACAAGTTTAATTAAAAAATATTTCTAATTAATAATTTATATTTCTTTATTTAAACAAGTGAATAAAAATATAATACATACACGTTTAAAATTCATTCAGCCGAGAATTAATAAACGCACAAGCTTCTGTATTCCCATGTTGACAGGATTGGATTAAGAAAATTTCTTTATCTATGGTGATTATACGATTATTTGTTTTAAAAGACTCGATAACTACGTCAGTAGTACCTCCTTCTTTATACAGATTTTGTTCCACGCTTTGAAGATAACGTTCTCTATTGTTCCGCCAATTTTGCCGGGAGATTCGGTTTATTAATCCGCTATCTTCAGCTACGGGAGGAATTTCGTCTGTGGGAGTATTTGACGAACAACTTGTAATTGAAATTACGAGCAATGCAAGTCCTAAAATAGATATAGTTTTCACTTCAAACACCTCCTGACTTGAAAGTATCTGAATCAAGGTATTGCATAATTCAAGTATAAATTGAACAATGCAATCCTTGAAAATGTTATTTTTAAGTAATTAAGAAGATTTCACAGACACGGGAATCAAAATACCATCTTTATCCAGTCTAGTAGATAACAAAAAGTCTTCTTTTACTGGTGAGGCTTTATTTTTTCTTTCAGCATTTTTGAGAATAAAAATCAATAAGTTAATCATATATACCTCCACAAAGATATACTATTGTTCACAAACAAATATATAATAAGTCCTGTTTGAGAAAGCGTTCTACTTAGGGCTTATCTATATTTAAATATTAAGATAAAATAATGAGAAACTTGTGAGGAAGATGTTGAAAAATGGGTTTAGCTAAATTCAGCTTGTTCAATATTTGCACGGAAAAAATCAAAGTATTTATCAGTACCAAACCACCAACCTACATTTATTTGGGAAGGAATTGTAAACCCTCCAAATGTCTCTTCTTCTAAAACTTCTCCGCCAAAAGGAATATAAGCATAACTACTATCCTCTGTTTTATCTCCCCAACGCGGTAAAGACATTTTTAATAGTTTGCCGTTTGAGTCTATAACAAATGTTAGAGTTATATGCTTCCCATCAACTTTTATGATTGCTTCAATCGTATTATCATTAATTACCTGCCAATTTACGCCATTTTGCGGTAACAAAGCCGAAGGTAGCCAGAAAGATTCTCCGACAAATCTACCAATAGCAGAACGAGTGATATCTTGATTATGGGCATTTACAACTGGAATGATTCCCCATATTGAAAAACGCATTCTAGCAAAATGATTAAAGCAATAATCACTACCAATAAATTTCATTAAACCGCTACCAATTTTGGCTTTCCAAACAAATCCTTTTAATGCACTGATAATTTGTTCGGCTTGCATCGGTAGCCAAGGTTTATCTGGTGATAACCTAAAACTACCATTCATTTTTAATTTAACGGAATTAGCTAAAGGAGTTCCCGGTTGAATTGCGTGGAGAAAGTAACGCTGTACGGGTTCTGGCAATTCCGCAACCATTTCTGTGGTGAAAGTAGTATTATTTGGACTTGTTTCTAACAAACGCCAAATTTTATTTGTTTCGTTAACCTCTCTTAATAATTTCAGATAAATCGGGATTAATAAGAAAGCAATTAGTGCAGTAATGACTAGTGAAATCTTGATAATCATTTGACTCTCCCGAACTCAATTTAACTCAATCAAATTATTATGGTTTAGTAAGAGCGCTTATTCTTAGCTATAACCTAAAGGTAAAGAACCAATAGTATCTTCTAATCTAGAAGTATGCTCGGTATTTCCAACATAAATACCCAAAGATTGCGCCGTTTTAACAAGAAAATTATCGGGTTTTACCAGCGATGGACTTTTAGCTATAACCTTTTCTAAAGGTACCGCTACAACTTCTCCGTTTTGCCAAGCCACCATTTTTGCAGTTTCTCCCTTCGCAATCAAATCAACAGCAGCTTTACCAAAAGCACTTGCCAACAATCTATCCCCAGCAGAAGGAATACCCCCTCTTTGAATATGTCCCAACACTGAAACTCTGATATCTAATTGATTGTGGGAACAATTGCGAATTTCATCAGCAATATATTGTCCCATACCGCAGGATGGTTTTGCTGTTTCACATTTAGGATAACAACAACTATCTTTAGCTATTCGAGCGCCTTCTGCAACAACTACAACTCCAAATCTGCGTCCCCAATTATCTCGTAATTCTCGTAAGTGGGAACAAGCACCCTTAATTGAATAAGGTATTTCCGGAATCAAAATACAGTCAGCCCCTCCAGCAATTCCAGCCTGAAGCGCTAAATGTCCTGCACTCCTTCCCATTACTTCCACAATCATGACGCGATCGTGACTTGCAGCAGTAAAAGTTAAGCGGTTCAAAGCTTCAACAACTGTATTCACAGCAGTATCAAAACCTACAACTTTTTCCGTAAATGCAACATCATTATCAATTGTTTTGGGAATTGCAACAAACTGCCAATTTCCTTTATCCCGTAATTCATCAAGAATCGTTAAACTACCATCTCCCCCAATACCAATCAAAGCATCTAATTCTAATGCCTTATAACCAGCGATTATTTCATCAATATGAGCCAAAGTATCGCCTTTATTAATGCTACCAAGAATAGTACCTCCCATATTCAATAAAGGGTTCATGCCTCGTAAATCCATACCGTGTACGGTTAAAGGAATAGCCTTTTTTTCTAATAACCCAGTTGTCGCATAGGGAATACCAAAAACTTGCCAATCATAAGTTACAGTCGCATGGCTAACTACTGCTCGAATAGCCGCATTAAGTCCAGGACAATCACCACCACTAGTGAGAATACCGAGACGTTTTTGAGTTTTCATTGCAATTTTCCTTAGAAGATGTTTTAAAAGTATAGTTTTTATCCCATTTACCGGATTATCCCCCCTTCCCCCCTTAAAAAGGGGGGTTCAAGTCCCCCTTTTGAAAGGGGGATTTAGGGGGATCTAAAGATTGGTGGTATTATCTGAGACTTTCCAAATATCCTCTTAAATAGTTCTATCTAACCAATCAAAAATCTGCTCCAACTGGCTTAAATCAACTAATCCATATTGCCAGAGAAGCATCGGTAATAACACTGGTGAATATTGTTGTAAATTTCGCAATGCCAACTCTACACTATCTTCGGAGATAGCCAAATCTGCTTGTAAAAAGTTGAGGAATTTAACTAATTTTAGCTTAGACATAATTTACACCCTCACGAAACCCTAATTGTCAGATTAAAGAGAATATTTGAGAAACTTGTGAGGATTTGGTGGAAATCAATCTTTAACCATGCTTGTATTGCGAGGATTGGCTAATATTAAAAACAGCAAAGCGCCAAGACCAAAAATATTTATTACCGACATCATTAGTCCACCTAATAATGGAATTAAACCGATTAAACCTAAAATCAGCATTCCTAAAAGAAATTGTTGTACTGCTCCCAACTCCCTATGTCTCATGGCTTGCTCTCCCAACCACATAGCTACACCCAGAGTTCCAAGTATGACTGCAATATAGGTCATGAGACCAACTACAGGTAATAGCGGGATGCCAATTAAGGTAAGTGTTAGCAAAATAACTAATACGATTATGCTAAGCAAACCGCACAAACCCCATAACCCACTTTGTAAAGGATATCGATTAAGAGCAACTGCTATTGAGTGTAAAAAATTGGGTCGCCACTTGATAATTAATACACCGACAATAGCACCTACAATGATTTTAAAAATATGAAAAGCACTACCGAAGAAATAGCGAACTAAAAAGCTATTAATTCCTCTTCTTTTAGTACCATAAACTCCCCATCCGCTCAAAGTACCAGAAGAGCCAGTAATAGTTGCTCCTTCCTCTGTTATAACTTCACCAGCTACCGCATAAGCATCACCATCGACACGGGCATTTTTTTGTAAAATTACATCTCCATCAATGGCGATCGCCGTTTGTCTGACTCTGGCACCTTCTTCGATAGTGACATCTCCCCCGATAGCATGAGCATTATCTACAACTGTATTTTTAGGAATCCTGACATCACCACCCAATCGAATAATATTGTCGTTATTAATATCAATATCTGCTTGTGCTAAAGCTATTGTTGAAAATATTGGTGCAAATAAAATAGCGCTCAAAATTGATATTACTATCAGTTTTAACCAGCTTTTTCTGAAGTATTTCATGACTGATTCCTTATCATTAGTTGAATGTTTTTAAACCTGTATTTTAAACCTGTAAAATCAAATAACCGTAAATGCCGACGCTACAAATTCAAATACTGGTTTATGGCGTACTTGTGGAAAGCCGCTGTAAATTTTAGATTTGGACAGTGGTAAAATAAATTTATTAGTAACAATAGTTGGATCTTTCATTACCATTGGAGCGCTCATCATTGCATCTGTTCGCTTTTTAATATTGCCTTCTAGCTGCGAAGGTAAGCCATTAGCATAGTCTCTGAGGGTTATTTCAATCGCTTTTGTTGAACTCGCAGACAAAGTTAAAGATATTCCATCAGATGGCAAATTGTGATAAATAAAATTCAAAGAGCGTTGATTTTGAGTTAATGCACTTAAATCTAATAATTTACCGTTAATGCTCGCGCTTAGTATCTCTTCTGCTACCTTTACTTGAACTTGAATATTATCTGCTTGTCTGGGAGAATTGATTTTTAGCTGCAATTTTCTGCTGTTTCCTTTAGCGATATCCTCAATAATTTCGATATTCGGCGATGCTAAAGTTACTTTTGGTGCTGGTGCTTTCCAACCGGAAACTAACGAAAAAGGAGATATTTCAACTTGACTTTTAGCTGTATTATCATCAAAAAATTGCGATGTCCATTCATCAAGATTTTTATCGTTACTTATCCAAAAAGATTTACCCGTATCAGCATTTAACAGGTAAGCAATGCTGTTGGTTTTAGGCTGTTTTGCATCAAAGCTGGAGTTAACAGTTGCTACTCCAATTAATAAAAAGCTGACAAAAATTGCAATTCCGGGTATTAGCCAGCGTCGGTAAATTTTTCTTTGAGAAAATCCGTTCCTAAGTAAAACGAAATGTGGCAACATTAAACCGAATAGCAAAGCAGTAAATACCATCGGTAAAGTTGTAAATGGTATATTTGTCAGCGCTTCAAAGCGGTTCATTAAAGAAGCAAAGTGATAAACTTGATTGGGAATAAGCAAAATAATCCCCGGTATGGCAGTAATAGAAAAGATAATCACCTGTTGCCAAGAATTAGCAATTTGCTTGCTAGTTAAAAATATCCAGCCCAATCCTAAAAGCGTGAAAAATAATGGTAGCGTAAATAAATAGCTAGCACCGGGCATTAATAAACCAGTTAGCACCATTAAAGCTGCCCATACAAACATTGCACCGAAGAAAAGGTCGTGCAGGTGAAATTTAGTTAACAGCCAAGTATAAAATGCACTCATTACCGCAATAGTTAGGGCAATAAAAGCAGCATGGTAAATATCGCTGTGATAATAACCAATGATAAATATTTGTAAATTGGGATTTAAAATTTTGACAAGCCACCATACCAAGTTGACTATTACAACAGCACTGACAATACTCAACACAAAAGCAACTACCGAAAAACTAATTCCTTTGAGAGTTAATTGCTTTCGTTGAATACCAAGGATGACAACTGCAATCAAAAGTAATCCTGTAATTATCATTTGCGGAATTACCCAAGCTTGAGAATAGTAAACAACTACTCCCGGCAGAATATTAAAATACACCGCATCCGTATTGGCAGTAATATTGCTTAAATTAATGTTGCCAAAGTGACGAGTTAACCCTAACGCATAAGAGCCTTGATGCTGAATGCTGCGCGGATCTATCACCTCTACGCTGTCGCGAGCAGTATGATAAGCAGGTGTATCGGCACCATAGAAAAAACCAAGCCCAGCGCTACCGGCATCCATGTATTCTTCTAAATCACAACCAAGACGTTGAGCAGAAAATAAATTAAGAAATGACGAGAAAAAAGACGAAGTAAAAGGATACGGTACCGCTTCAACAAACTCCTTTATTAAGGTATTGTTATTTTCACTGGTGCTGTATAACAAGCTCGCACCACCACTACCCATTGCCTCAAAGTTAATTGCTAAACGGATATCCTTTGCCCAAGGATGTTCCTTAACAAATGCCCGCGCTCCCAAATCACCGTTTTCTTCACCATCGGTAAATACAAAAATGACATCATTTTTTAGAGACGATTCATTTTTAAGTATCCGCGCCGTTTCCACTAGAGTTACCACACAGGAACCGCAATCGCTAGCACCTGGAGCAGTTGCGCCGGAATCGTAGTGTGCATTGAGTGCAATTGCTCCACTGCTATTACTACCTTCGAGTCGAGCGATAACGTTATATGTAGTACCAGACTCGAAAACCTGAGAACCGGGAAAGCGCTGTACGGCAGTAGTTTTTTGTACAGTTGGCTGCAAACCAATTGCAGTTAACTCCCGAACCAAATATTCCCGCGCCGCAACATTACCAGTAGAACCCATCGGACGAGGTTTTTGAGCAATCACTTCCAAATGTTGCATTGCTCTTTGAGCCGAAAACTCCCTCAGTGGCCCACTAACAGGGATAACAGCAGGAGGAATCAACTGCCATAAAGCAATAACAACACTTAGCAAAAGTATCAGCAGCAGAAACAAACTTTTACTCAAGCTAATTTGCTCAACTGACCGCGATAAGCTCAATTTCATCACATCATTTTGGTAAAAATGTCTAATAAAAACATATGGGATCTAGAGATGGAGAGATAATTCCTAACTCCTCATTCCTAACTCCTCATTCCTAACTCCTAATTCCTAACTCCTAACTCCTAACTCCTAACTCCTAACTCCTAACTCCTCATTCCTAACTCCTAACTCCTAACTCCTAACTCCCAATTCCCCTACTGATAACTGCTCACTGCTCACTGTTAACTGTTAACTGTTTTACCCGCTACACCAAGTATCGAGCATCCGAGATTCCATAGCTTCTGGAAATTCTTCGCAGTATTCTTCAAAGGCTGTTTTAGAAACTCTCTTGGCTTCTTGATGTGCTAACTCTGCTTGCAACTCGTCAACAATATCCCAAGCAATAGCACACTCTTCAGAACGAGGAGAGGTTGCAGAGCAAGTAGCGCGAGCTTTTTTAATTGCATCTTGAAGCTCTTGTTCTAATACAGTAACCCGAGGTGATTCAATAAACTTGCTTTCGTTAATAATATCCACAAGTGAAATGATACCCATCAATTCTCCTTGAATCACGGGTGCCCTGAGTAAGCGATGTTCGGCAAATAATCGCGCTACAAATTCTACGCCTAAATCGGGATTGACTACTATGCACGGTTTGCTCATAATTTCGTAAACGCGCACTTTGGCTGGATCTTTACCAAAAGCGATTACTTTGTAAACTATGTCTGCTTCGGTAATAATTCCGTAGGCATCTTGGTCGTGACGACGCTCTACAATTAATGCGTGCCATCCCCTTGCTTGCATTAACTTAACTGCTTCTGCCACAGTTGCGGAACTGCGAACGGTAGCAACATCTGTAGTCATAATGTCTGCTGCTCTCAACATAATCCACCTCCGTGGTATTTTTTAATAATGATGATGTCTAAGACGCGGTTTTAATAACCAAACCAGAAAGATACCCGTAATCGAGCTAATTACAATTCCCATTAACCCACCCGTCGCGATCGCAATTAAAGATGCATGAATATTAAAGAAGGGTGTCTCAATTCCCGCACCAATAAAAGCTACTACAACACCCAAAGTCCAAGCTAAAGCATTGGCAAATACCCACCAAATAGCTTTTTTAGTTGCAAACCTGAGAATCAGCCATTGAGCGTATCCGATTACTGTTCCGACAGCAGCACCTAACAAAGCAACTTCCTCTATTAATGTTGTAATCTTCTGATGGAGATTAGCAGCATAAAAAAGTCCAATCACAGCGCTTACCGTCAATCCCATAAACCAAGATATAAGCACTCCGGCTGTTGTAAACAAAATCCAGTAACCTGCATATCGGATATGGCGACGTAAAACTAACCATTGAGCAAATCCCAATAAAAGCCCTTCTAAAGTTCCTAGTAACAGCAAAATTTGGTATATATTTTCAATGCCAAACTTATCGATTGCTTGAGTAAGATAAGCTGCTATAAACCAGCCTATAATTTGAGCGATGGTCGAAGCAATTACCCATCTTTCCCATAGTTTCAAGCTGTTGTTTTCTTTAAGTCGATAATGCTTGTGCATGATATTGTGCATCCACAAAAATTTGCTGTTACCTTTGGAAGTTGAAAATTAAACTTTTATTGGTTTTATTTACGGGTTTAATCCTCCGAATTGCTATATTTTGGTTATATATGAATAATTTGAGGAACTTGTGAGCATCTGATTCTGAATTTAAAATTAATAGGACTTACGCCTTCGCCCCACTTTTTAAGGGGGGTTGGGGGGATCTCAATGTGTGGAACACTATATTTCCCGTTGTCGCTGCGTAAGTCCTGATTAAGTCCCGTTAGATTAAATACAAAACTTTATCTGTTCTTGTAGTTCTTGTAGGGTGTGTTATCGCGCAGCGTAACGCACCACGACAGATTTGTGGTGCGTTCTTGTCTAAAGTTCATAACAACCCAAATTATGAATTATTCATTATTCCGTCAAATTTCCACGAATGCAGAGCGCGTAATTGAGATGTCTTTTTCGATTGATGTTCCTGCATTCTTTTCAGCAGATCATCTAATATAGTTACGGCTTGCGCTTGTAATGGTCCTTTATTTAACATTACGCATTCCGCTCTCTCAGCCATTGCTGCATCAGTCATTTCAGCACGATTCGTAACTCCTTTTTTAACAAATTGTTCTAGCACTTGTGTAGCCCAAATTACCGGGACGTGCGCGGCTTCGCATAGCCAAAGTATTTCCTCTTGCATTTCTGCTAACCGCTGATAGCCAATTTCTACCGCTAAATCCCCGCGAGCAATCATTACTCCAAAAGGTTGTTTTCCCGCAGCCCGAACAATTAATTCGGGAAGATTTTTTATCGCTTCGGGAGTTTCAATTTTTGCTACTAATGCGATTTGATGATGGGAATTTTTAGATTGACGAGCCTGCAACTCTTGTTGTAAAAGTTCGATATCTGCAACTTCTTGAACAAATGAATATCCGATAATATCGGCATTTTGGGCAATAAAGTCCAAATCTTTTTTATCTTTCTGTGTAAGCGGACTTAATTTAAACGAGGTATCTGGAAAGTTCAGTCCTTTATCGGCAGATATTTTTTCTCCCTTATCCCTAGCGTGAGTAATTTTTATAACTACTCCTTGGGGCATTAAACATTCAACATAGCCACCAATTCGTCCATCATCAATCCAAACACTGGCTCCTATTTCCAATTTATCAATTATGGATGGAATAGTAATTGTTGCTTGCCAACATCCAGGAGTGACAAAATTAGGGGTATTTTGCGATTGTAATTCACGTCGTAAAAGTAAGGAATCTCCCGCAAATATGTGCTTGTAACCATAAGGAGCAATAATACGCTCAATTCGGGGTTTTGCTCCTGCCAAATCCATCATTATTTTACAACGCTGTCCGGTTTGGGCTTCTGCTCGACGAACGTGAGAAATGATTGCTTTCCAGGTTTCTGGTGAGTCATGAGCGCAGTTGATTCGCACGCAATTTGTACCCTTACGAAGTAATTCCTTGATATCTTTGTAATTAACAGAAGCTTTTGTGGGTAAAGTCACCATAATTCTTACCCACCGTTGATTGTAGATTTTTCCTAGAACATCTTCTGTATTTTGTCTGAGAAGATATTCTCCTTCTAAAAAAGAATGTATTGAAGGACGAATTGGGAGAGAATTCGGTTCAACCTGACAGATATTTCCTAAAGTAGAAATTACTGCATCTAAGTTAGGTAATACTCTTGCTTCGATTCTACCTAAAGATGACAATCCCCAAGGTGTTAAAGCTGCTTGCAAACTACGTAAATCGTGACGACGTAAAGCTAGATAATATGCTAAATTTTCAGCGCTTTTGATAAAAGAATGGCGTTTAATATAGGGTTCCCATTGAGAAAAGATTTCTTGCCCTTCCTGATATACTGATTGACGAATCTCTTTAAGAGTAGTAAATAATACTTGAGGGTCATTAAAATCTGCAAGATTTATTTTAATGCCAGGACTTTGAACGCTCAACATAAGACTATCCCCCAATAATTTTATTATTCTTATTTATACGAAATAAATTTGAGAAACTTGTGAGGTCACAGTTCAAAAACAAATTGTTCGACCCAAATTATTTGAGAATGAGCTATAACTTCCTGGCAGTAATCATTCTAGATATTTTGATTGGAAATCAAATGTCGAAGTAAAAATAGATTTACTTAACCAAGCCTAAAAATAAAATTATCGGCAGGACAATTCAGGGAGCAATCCGATTTTGTGAAAACGAGTGCGAGCGCCATACCTACACTTAGAGTTAAAACAAAAAAATTACATTAAAACTTTGGTAAGTAATTACACTATGTTCTCATACATACAGGTCAAAGGTTAAGGTTTAATTACCAATTACCATTCATAAAATGCTGAACAGGAAGTTAACAACCAACAGATTAAAACAAATTTTTTCTGATCAATATATCCGTAACGTTGCTTGGCTTGGTGGAGCAGAATTAGCTTCGGGAGTCTTCCGCTTGGGGACAGCGATTACTTTAGCTCGTATGTTCAGCCGGGAAGACTATGGATTCATGTCAATTATTTATACTGTTTTTGAGTTTGCCAATGTCTTTATGCTTAGAGGTAAAATTAAAGCCAAAATAATTCAAGCTGACGAAAAAGATGTCAAAACGATATGCAACACATCGTATTGGTTAAATTGGATTTTGTGCGGGTCTATTTTTATTATTCAATGTCTTGCAGCTTCTTCTATTGCTAATTTTTATGGAAAACAACAATTAGTTTTACCAATTTGTGTGGCAGCGATAACATACTTGATGTTTCCATTGTACATGGTTAATTTAGCCATAATTGAACGGAAAAATCGCTTGAAAATTACAGCATTTTGCAACGCCGTTCAGTCACTTGCCAGCAATACAATCACGGTTATCCTTGCTATTTTAGGTATGGGAATATGGTCAATAGTTTGGGCTATGGTTCTCACAACTCCAGCATGGATTATCATCACCTGGAGAAATAATAATTGGCGACCACCTAAATATTTTTCTTTAGAGGGATGGCGAAGTATTGCTGGTTTTGGAGGTAATTTACTGGGTATCGACTTATTAAATAAGCTAAGAGGAAATATTGATTACCTGATAATAGAAAGATTTTTGGGAATTGAAGCATTAGGCATTTATTATTTTGCTTTTAATGCTGGATCGGCAATAAGCATGAATATATTTAAAACATTTAATTCAGCTTTATTTCCTTATTTATGCGAAAGAAGAGATAACATAACTCTACTTAGACAAAGATTTTTTAGCAGTCTCAAAACAACTTGCATCTTTATATTTCCACTAATTATTTTGCAAGCTAGTTTAGCTCCATTTTATGTACCAATTATCTTTGGAGAAAAATGGATATCTGCAATTCCAATCTTGGTAATAATTTGTCTCTCCAGATTACTTGTACCAATTAATAGTGCCGTTTATCACTTATTAAATGCTGTAGGTAAACCTCATATAAATCTGTATTGGAGTATTATCGAAACTTTGACATTTACAATATTAGCTTTATTTGTTGTGAAATCGGGAATTTTAGCGGTGGCGATATTAGTCATAACTTTCCAATTTGCTACCGTACCGGGATTTAGCATTTGGGTTACGCAATACATACTGAAATCAAAGGATAATTATCATTAATCAATCTTTAATTATGAATTAATCTTAAAAAAATTGCTTGGTGCGTGACGCTGCAAGCCTTTTAAATAACAACAAAATTTATTAAAGCGTCACATACCCTACAAAAAAATAGCGTTGAAAATCCCCTGTCCTGAATTTCTAGCTGTATAAAGCATCATACTTACACCAATCAATTTCCTCTGGTAACTCTTGGCTATATTCTTCCAAGGCTGTGTTAGAAATTTTCTTAGCAATACGGGTATTTTTAATTGCATCTTGAAGTTCTTGTTCTAATAGTGCAACCCGAGGTAATTCAAGAAACTTGCTTTCATTGATGATATCGACAAGAGAAATTATACCCATTAATTCTCCTTGAATCACGGGTGCCCTGAGTAAATGATGTTCGGCAAACAACCGCGCCACATATTCTACATCTAAATCGGGATTGACTACTATGCAAGGCTTACTCATAATTTCGTAAACGCTGACTTTGGCTGGATCTTTACCAAGAGCAATTACTTTGTAAACTATATCTGAAAAGGTAATAATCCCGTAGGCATCTTGGTCGCTACGACGTTCTACAATTAATGCATGCCAACAAGAGGTTTGCATTAATTTAACTGCTTCTGCCACAGTTGCTCCACTGCGAATAGTGGCAACATCTGTAGTCATAATGTCTGCTGCTTTCAACATAATTCACCTCCGTGGCATATAAAATGATTTCTGAATTTATTTTTATTTATAGGAAATAAATTTGAGAAACTTGTGAGGTGGTTTTGATATTCCGATATGCTCACAAGTTCCTCATCTTTTTTATTTACAACGGAATTGTAGAAGAATGCAGGAGTAATTAGGTTACAAGCGTCCGATTGAGGACGAGTTATAAACAACTTTTTAATTAACCGTCCTCTTTATATATTTGACTTCTTACTCAACAATTAAACACCTAGATACGAGAGTCAAGATGATGGAACAATGGAATGGGTTTCAAACTGGCAAATGGATGAAGGAAATCAATGTACGTGACTTTATCCAAAAAAACTATAATCCTTATACGGGAGACGATTCTTTTTTAACAGGTGCAACCAAAAAAACTCAAACTTTGTGGAATCAGGTAAAAACTCTGATGGAAACAGAGCGAGAAAAAGAAATTTTAGATGTTGATACAGAAG
>CAYMZW010000167.1:0-13356 GCA_964395005.1 uncultured Rivularia sp. | reverse complement strand
CGAAATAAGATAAAGGTAAGCGCATCAAATGGCGAAATAGCTGCGCCGATAAACTTAAATCCAAGCGACGCGCCGTATGGGTAAAAATAAATAAGCGCAGAATTCCCAACACCGACTCAAATACCGCTACAGAAAGCATGGCGATCGCCATTACGTCGAGAGTGGCTAAACTCTCTTGCACCATGACTTTATCGATGATGACTTGGGTAATTAGCGGTGTGGTTAATCCCAGCAGTTGTAAGGTGAAAGATGCCAGCAGTACTTCTATAAGTAAACCTTTATATTGCCAAACTGCGGGTAAAAACCAACTTAAGTTAAACCTTTCTTGCTTTTGAGTTTGTTCTACTTGCCATAAATAGCCATTCCAAGAGCTTTCGAGTTGTTCTCGGGATACTCTTTCGCAAGCATAGTCTGGGTTTTGTGGATTACCAACAATTAAGTTATTGCCTTTACGTGCATAAGCCACCACCCAATTAGCCTGCTCCGAATTACCCCATAACAATAAAGCTGGAAAAGAAAGTTGCTTAAAATCATCCCAATCAACCTGCAACCTCCGCAGCACCAAACCCAGCTTCTCGGCAGCTTCCACAACATTTTTCGGACGTTGCGATCGCACCTGACGCTGCATCCACTCCAACTTCACCGGAATCTCTAAATACTGCGCCACCATCGTCAAGCAAGCAGCAGCACTGTTAGCGCCTGAAACGAAGGGATAGCCGGAGATGGGGAAGTGGGAAGAGGGGGGAGAGGGGGAAGAGGGGGAAGAGGGGGAAGAGGGGGAAGAGTGGGAAGAAATGATTTCTACATTCTCTCCTTGTCCCCTTGTCTCCCCATCACCTTGTCCCCTTGTCTCCCCATCACCTTGTCTCCTTGTCTCCCCATCACCTTGTCTCCTTATATCCTCTTTCCCGTGCCAAAACTCTTCAATCTGCGGAGTTGAGAATTCTGCCCATAAATCTGTAGTGGTACGCAGCACTAAAACTTCTTTACTTGCTGCAACAGCTTTACATTCTGTGGGATAATTATTTAAAGTGCCAAACCATTCTCCTGGTTTTAAAGTTGCTATTGGCTTACCGATACCTTCTTCACGGAGGCGAACTTTACCAGAAACTATGAGAAATTGATAACCAACTGCTTCTTGGTGCCAAATTTTTTCTCCTAAACGAAAATCGAGTATATCCGATTGCTGCAACAGGGTTTTTTGTTCGTCACTTAGCCAGCATAAAGGTGGTTGGTTCCAGAGGGGCGAAGCTAACATTGTTGCTTGGTAAGATTGATTATCTGATTGATTTGAAAGTTTTATTTTACTTGCAGTTTGACTGTCAGCTTTTGAATTTTCTCTGCTAGCCATTTCTCAAACAGTTCATTTTGTAGTGCTTGCTTAAGTTGAGTATCTTCTAATGATGCTGGTAGGAGCTGTTCGACACGAAACAATCCATAACGTTCCTCTAGTTCTACAGGTCCTAAAATATCCCCAGGGTTGGCTACATCAACAGCTGCTCGAAGCCTATCTGGCATTGTTCCGCGACTAACTGGTCCCATCATGCCGTTAACAATTTTATCGTCGGAAAGAGAATATTCCCTAGCAAGCTGTTCAAAACTAGTACCTTCTTCAATCTGGGTGTATAACTCCTCAGCTAACTCTCGATTATCAACAATAATCCGAGAAAGTACCACTCTATCTAAAAAAATCTTTCTTTCAATAAAATATTCAGCAAGTTTTGGTTCTGCCACTAAACTTTTAAGTTTTTCTAACTTAAACCCAAAAGCAACTGTAGAGTGAAACGTACCATAATCGGTACCGCTAGTATTCAACCAATCCTGAAACTTCTGTTGCTCGCTCAGCCCATTTTTAAGCCGAAAATCAATGATTGCTTGTTCGGTTAAAGCCGGAGAAAGTTCAATTTCTTGTCTTGCTGCAATTTCTTGTTCAATCACATCCTGACGCAGAATATCCCTAATAAACTGACCTAATTTTCCACTAATCTGTAGGTATTGTACTGCTTGTTTTACTGAGATTGGTCGGTCATCAACAGTTAAAAACGATAAAGATTCCATAAAGTTTATACTTAGATAATACCTTGAAAAATATACAGCAATAAAATCAAAAGTAATCGCATTCGACTGATACGGGCGGAAGGATAATGCTACTTTAATACAAAGTTTTACAGCAATAGCGCAATAAATCTTGATAAATGCTGCGTAAAAATACTTGTGTAGCTACCAAATTTTTAACAACTTGTATTTAAGAAAACATTATGTTTTAAATATTTGCTTGGATGAAGGCAAATAGCATCGCAGTAGCAGCTCCTATCAAAGTATTAATAACGTTAACTAATTCATTAGTTAACCATTGCCATCGGGATTGCAAAGTAGCTCCAATTACGCTTTCTAAATTAGTGGCAATAAATGCGGCCAAAATACACCATAGAATACCCCACACATCGATTAAACCAACTCCCCAACCAAGCATTGCCAGCAACACTGAAGCGAAGATTCCGGCAAGGGTTCCTTCAAGGCTGACAGCACCTTCGGTTCCTCTGGGCACTGGCTGCAAAGTCGTAATCAAAAAAGTCCGCTTACCGTAAGCTTTACCAACTTCGCTAGCACAGGTATCGGAAAGCTTGGTGCAAAAACTGGCGACGTAACCTAAAGTTAGCAACGAACTAAGAAAAATCTCGCTTGTTGCTTGCAAATTAATTATTCCTATCCCCAAGGCGCATAGTGCTGCGGTGAAAGCCGAACCCCAAACATTTTCTGGCCCTCTCGCACCGGAACGCTTTTCGGCAATTCCTTCAGCTTCTTTTTGCTCCATACCGATGCGGGTAACGGCCGAACCAACTATAAAATAAGCGCAAACTACTGTATATCCTCTCCAACCAAGGGTTCCCCAAATCAAAACTCCTAGCAACCAGGCATTAAGTATTCCAGCGGGAGTCAGCAGTTTTTTGGGAACCAGCCAAACTATACCTAAAAGTACGGCGTTCAACCCGACTGCTACGAGCCAGGGATTTGAAAAATCGGATAAAAACAGCATCAGTTATTTTCAAAATCATGTTTGTTTTACATCATAAGTATTGCAATTAACCGTCATTACGCCAAGCTACAATTTCAACGTCTTTTTGCTAATTTCTCAATTCTTTCTCTGTTTCCTAACCCCTAATACTTCAAAGCAATTACGATTTACAAAACCTTTACCATGTCAAGAATAAATTTTACGTTTAACTAAAAATATTTGCGTTTATTTATGTCTTGCTTAAGTACGAATTCAAAAATTAGTTTTTTTACTCCTAAGTCAGTTTCAAAAAATATTTTTCTATTTCAATAAATTAAAATATAGGTTTATTTGAACTAATTTTCACTTTAATTAATCCAGCAAATAGCACCATATACCTAAAACCGATGTATTATATTAACAGATGAATAAAATGATTATATTTCGAGGGAGCAACGAATAACAGCTTCTAATTCAACACAATAGAGGTAATAATTAAGTGAAAGACTAGACTATATGCATAGATGACTTGCAATAACTTCAAGTAATGATATAATTAGCGTCCATCAAACCTGCCTATTATTGAATTTTATTTATATCTAAATATAAGCAAAGAAACTCTGAATGTGAAAACACTTAATGAGCTATAATTTTTATTACAAAAAGAAAAAACGAGCATTTTCTTTAAATAAACAATTTTATAAATACAAAGTTTTGATGAAGATTAAGTAAAATTATTGTAGGTTTGAGGTTAAAGTAGACACAGAGTCTCTTTTTTTACATGAAAAGAGAGTAATTATGGATATTGAATGAATAAAACCCGTTTCTTCGGATTTGAGAAATATGTCAGAAACCCCTCTAATCAGGCTTCCAGATTCAGCAGATGAGTTGCGTATTAATACTAGTATTCAAACAATTACTGATACAGTAGGTAGTTTTGAAGCGAATGATTTATATCGTTTCAGTTTGAAAGGACGTAGCAGTTTTAACCTGACTGTTGATGGTTTAAAAGAAGATGCAGATGTAAGATTAATTCAGGATAAAAATGCCAATGGAAAATTCGATAAAGGTGAAACAATTGCTTATTCAAATAATGGAGGTACACTTTCTGAATC
Organism: uncultured Rivularia sp.; assembly: GCA_964395005.1. GTDB lineage: Bacteria > Cyanobacteriota > Cyanobacteriia > Cyanobacteriales > Nostocaceae > Rivularia. Next base: position 9,246 of record CAYMZW010000167.1, on the reverse strand, counting down.
GATTAGCACAGATTTAGCGGCTGGAACTTACTACGCTGAAGTTTATCCTTACGGCGATATAGAAACCAATTATCGTTTAAGTATTTCAGGAGTACCGTTTGATAGTGCAGGAAATACTTTTGAGAATGCTCGTGAAATTGCTGTAGATTCCATTTCCAAAAGTGTTAGCGATTGGGTAGGCAAACTTGATTCCGAAGATTATTACAGATTTAATCTTGATGCTAAGAGTGACTTTGAAGCTGTAATTGACGGTTTGAGTGCTGATGCCGATTTGCAATTGCTGTCGAGTCAAGGAAATATTCTGAAAAGTTCGGTTAATATTGGTACTGCTTCGGAGCAAATTACTCAAACTTTAGAAGCCGGAACTTATTTCCTCAACGTAAAATCCTACAGTGACAGCGAGACTTTCTACAATCTCGATTTGAGTGCATCCCTATCGCAAATAACTTCAAACAATGGCGATAAGCGAAGCTTGATGCCTTCAGCATTACGCCAACCGATTCCTACTTCTGCTAATACACAAGCAGTAGACGGATCTCAAGTGTCATCTCCGATTCCGGCTTCAGCTCCCATAACTCAAGTTGCAAATGGTACTCGCAGCTTAACTGGAAATTTGAGAGCCAATACCTTTACATTCGAGTCTGGTTACAGTCGGACAATTTTTTCAGGCAACGGTAATGTTGATTATGGTAGTGGAGCGCGGGATTTAATTGATTTATCGCAGTTTGCTTCAACTTCGGCAGCCTTTAATTATGCAACCGATCCGAATGGAGGTATCGCTTACAATTCGGGGAATGGCAACCGAATATTTGATGCATTAACGCTTGGTGATGGTAGTGAAATTTTATTTGAAGGTATTGAAACAATAAAATTTGCCGATACTACTATCAATTTATCAGTAACTCCTAACGACCCTTTATTTAACCAACAGTGGAATTTGCACGGAATGGGCGTTCATAATGCATGGCGCTTTACGAAAGGTACCGACAATGTGATGATTGGTATCCAAGATACAGGTTTGGGAACTAATAGTAAGGGAAAAATTCATCCAGATTTACGTAAAGCTGATTTTATTGGTAAAAACTATCTTGATGAATGGGGAAATTTTTCTCACGGAACTTTAGTACAGGGAAGTATTGGAGCTAAAAGTAATAACAAAAAAGGAGGGGCAGGCATCAACTGGAATTCCGATTTGATGCTCGTGGATGTTGTTGGCGAAGATGCTTTAGATTACAATTTGGCGACTGCTACACAAGCAATGATAGATAAAGCCAACGCTGAAGGTAAACGTCTGGTAGTCAATTTAAGCTTAGCTGGTGGTTACTCATCAGAATTTGAGCAACTAATTGCAGACAACCAGGATAGAGCTTTATTTGCAATTGCTAGTGGGAATGAGAATCATAAAAGTATTTCTAGCCCCGCAGATTTAGCAGCAAAGTACGGTAATGTGGTAGCTGTGGGTTCTTCATGGGGAACTCAAGACTGGTATGGTAATGCTAAAACACCAGGTGAAAGGGTATCTTATGACAATTGGTGGGGTTCAAATTACGGTAAAGGTTTAACCGTAACTGCTCCATCTGAGTTTGTTAGCACCAGCGCAGATCGTAATGATTCAGGTGGATTCGATTTTGGCTATAACGACAAATTCAATGGAACTTCAGCTTCAACAGCAAACGTTTCTGGAGTTGCTTCATTGGTATGGAGCGTTAATTCCGATTTAAGCGCCACACAAGTAAAAGCAATTATTTCCGAAACTGCTTACGATCTAGGTAAACAAGGTTATGACACAGTTTATGGAAACGGGTTTATCAATGCTGATGCAGCGGTACGTAGGGCTTTAGCAATTGCTAGAGATTTTGCATAGGTACGCTCATTTATCTAGATAGCTGAAATATTTATATTGCTTTTAATAATAAAGGTGTAGCATCTATATTTATTTTTAATTAATTGTAATTAACTGTCATTAATAAACAATAACTGGCATTTGGCGAAGGGGAATTCAGTATATTCTCCCTTGTCAGATACCTTTTTTTTTGTAATTATCTCTTCAAAGGTTTATCTTAAATAGATGAAGTTTGTTTGTAGATAATAAAATATTAAGGAAAGTTGAATTTTATTATGTTGTTCTTATTATTCTCTTTATAAAATTCTACTAATTATGTCTAGCAGCTATTTATTTACGAGATGAAGTACCATAATAAATAATTATATATATAAAAAATTTCCGGATTAGTTTGATTTTTAGTTGAAAAGAGTAAAATTTATATTTTAATACTCATTACACAACTAATCAGACATTGGCTTAAGTAGTTAATTTATCTTTGTTCACTTAAGTAGTAGGATTTTACTATTAAATTAGATATAAAATTTCTTCTATCTATAGGATGATTCCTTAAGTATAGTAGAATTATTTTCTATTTAACATGAAGGATTATTTCTGGTAGATTATCTATCTTTTTAAAATATAAAACTTATGCAAAACCCTTTGATTAGCGAAGGTTGGGGAGTTGTAAATGGGTGCAACACGCTTATTCTCGTAGTCGCTGTGTAAGTCATAGGATAATAATATTTTTTTAAATTGGATCGATATTCTAAGAATTTTATACCTAAAGACTTAATTCTCTAGATATTATATAGCAAAAAATTATTGAATGCTTTTTAAATAACTCTATTAGTTGTATCTTCAATCAAAATTTCTTTTTGTTTTGTTTTATTTTAATTAATACGTAATTTTTCCCTAGCTGTTTTGGGAATGTAAATAGCATCATAGAAATTCCTATCTAAAAGATAAGGAATTTACAAACCAATATAAAAGCTTTACCTTGCTTATTTTGATGCAAGGCGTTGTTTACAAACTTTATATAAAAAGCAACTATAACTATGTCAATAGATAATGCGGGGAACTTGTTCGGTTCCTCAACTTCTTTAGATATTACCCAAACATGGCAAACTATTGAAGATACAGTAGGTTTGAATAATGCTGACGATTACTATACCTTCACAACTAGCAGTCGCAGTCACTTTAGTCTTGCATTGAATGATTTATCAACTAACATCGATGTTTTACTACTAGATGATAATGGTTCAGAAATTGCGAACTTATCTTCCGACGATATCGACAATCAAAATATTAATGAGATTTTAGGTATAGGTACTTATCATATTCAGGTGCATCAAGTGGATGATGCTATTACTTCTTACAATCTCGAAGTTAAAAATAACTACATACCACAAGAGTTTCAATTCGATACAGAGGTAGTTGATAGTGGTATTAAGCTTACGGATACCAAGATTTTTGATGATGATGGCGTAGATGATATACGCAAAGTTGATTTTTGGTTGAAAAAACAGGGCGGTTACTGGAAAAAGTTTGGTACGGTATCTGAATTTAACAGCAACAGCGATGGCTCAATTGGTTTTGATTACGAAATCAGCAATCTGGAAGAAGGTAAATACTATATATGGGGTAGAGCTACCGACAATTCCGGCGCTAGAAGCAATGGTTGGGGAAAAGCTATTGATGTAGAAAAAATTGTTAATCCCGAACTTGAGAATGTCGCGCCTACAAAACTGGATTTTACAATTGAGGCTAAGAGCGGAGGAATTGAGCTAAAAAATACAAACGTATTTGATGCAAACGGTATAGATAATCTTGAAAGAGTTGATTTTCAGCTTAAGGCTGAGGATGGTGAATGGATTGATATCCAAGATGCCATTGATTTTACTGACAATGGAAATGATACGTTCGGTTTTGAATACAGCATTGATAGCTTACAACAAGGTAACTATGAACTCAAAGCAACAGCTCGCGATCGAGATGGTGCTGCAAGTGAAACTTTGAAAAGTTATTTCCGAGTTAAGAATACTACTCCAACTGATTTACGGTTTGAAGTTGAAGTTGTTGAAGATGGCGTTCGTCTTAAAGATACCAAAGTGCTTGATGATAATGGTGTAAATGACCTCAGCAGAGTTGATTTTTGGTTGAAAAAAGAGGGTGGAAATTGGGAAAATATTGATGATGCTGTTGAATTTACCACCAAAGAAGATGGCTCCATCAGCTTTGATTACAGCATTGAGTCTCTGGAAAAAGGTGATTATGTATTGTGGGCAAGAACTCGCGATCGCGCAAATGATTATAGTAATAGTTGGCAGCAGTCTTTTAATATCGGTAATGCAGCACCGAGTCAACTCGACTTTAATCTTAAGCAAATAGATGGAGGAGTTGAGCTGGTTAATACAACAGTATTCGATCCAGATGGCACAGATGACTTAGAAAGAATTGATTTTCAGCTTAAGCAAGATGATGGTGAGTGGGTTGAGATTCAAGACGCTCTCGAATTCGATCGAAACCAGGATGGTTCCATTAGTTTCGATTATAGTATCAATAGCTTACAGCAAGGAGATTACCAACTAAAAGCAACAGCTTACGATAAAGCTGGTGCTTCTGGAGATACCTTAACAACTTTCTTTAATGTTAAAAATGCTCGGCCTGAAGATTTGCAATTCGACATCGAAGCTATTGAAGGTGGTGTTCGCGTTACTGATGGCAAAGTATTTGATGCTAACGGTATAGAAGATTTAACCAGAGTTGATTTTTGGTTAAAGAAAGACGATGAAGATTGGTTAGATATCGATGATGCTGTAGAATTCCGTGAGAATACAGATGGTTCATTCAGCTTTGATTATAGTGTTAACTCCTTAGAAGCTGGCGATTACGTATTATGGGCTAGAACCCGCGATAAAGTAGATAGCTACAGTAATAGCTGGGAAAAATCTTTCCAAATTGTCGATCAAATTCCTACAGAGCAAGCTAAAGAATATATTCCCATACCGCAACCCGAACAAAATTGGTTCGATCAAAATATTCAAGATGCAAGCATACGTGCATTAAGTAAGTCGTTATTTTCGGATAATAATTTAGATCGTAATGATATGATTACTATCCTGCGGGATGCAAAAGATAACGGTGCTGTAGATTCCGCTGAGATTACAGACTTGCGTACCATTATTGATAATGCTTCTGAATTAGGAATACAAGACTATGTAACCGTGTTATCAAGTAAGGTAGTTTACGGTGATACTGCGAATAAATCAGGTAATTTACAGGCTGGAAGTAGCGCCGAGCAATTAGACAAGTTAATAAATAAGTGGTTCCTCGGAAGCGAGCGTGCCCAAACTTCTTACACTTATCGATACGCTCAAGGCTCTCTGTTCCAAAATGGAATCAGTCATGAGGATATTAGACAAGGCTATATCAATAATTGTTTCTTCCTAGCTGGTTTAGGTGCAACTCTGGTGAAGTCACCCGAAATTATCGAAAATATGTTTATCGATAATGGAGATGGTACTTTTACCGTCCGTTTTTATAATAATGGAGTTGCTGATTATGTAACTGTGGACAGATATTTACCTACTAACGATCTTGGTAACTTCGTATATGCTAATGCAGGCGATTACTACGGTAATATTAACAATGAATTGTGGGTAACACTTGCTGAAAAAGCTTATGCTCAAGTTAATGAATCTGGGTGGATTAATCAAGATAATACCAATTCATACGATGGTATTGGTAATGCTGGATATTTAAAAGATGCATTCAAACATATTACCGGCAAAAAAGCTGCTTTAGGAAGAATACTCAATTTCGATCGGGTTGTTGATGCATTTAATTCTGGTGAAATAATTGGATTTGGTTCAAAATCTACTGGAATAGAATCAAATATTGTTGCTTCTCATGCTTATGCTTTAATCGATTATAATCCTCAAACTCAAAAATTCACTTTATTAAATCCTTGGAGTACTGATAACAATGCTTTAAAATCTCGAACTCTTGAATTGAGTTGGAGTCAAATAAGTAGTAATTTTAGCTATTGGGATTCTACAATTAGTAATTTAGTTTCTACTTAAAAGATAGGGAGTAGGGAGTAGGGAGTAGGGAATAGGGAATGGGGAATGGGGCATAGGGCATAGGGCATAGGGCATAAGGTGCCAAAAAACCGGGTTTCTAAAATCTCACAACGGCGCTAACGTTTTAGGATTAGGAGCCTCAAACCCATACTCCCTACTCCCTACTTCCTAATCTCTACTCCCTTGCCCTAATTACAATTTTTAAGGCTGACATACTTTCTGACAAAAATAAAAGGTTCATAACATACATTTTGATATTTTTAAGTAGTTAAGTTTGAATCTTTTTTTGTTGTTAATTGTTGCTTAATATCAATAAATACCTCACAAATAAAGTTATTGTAAAATAACTGGCAATCTTTATTTTGATTTCATAGTAAATATATTTAATCAGAAATTTTTTGCAGCTTTACATCTGAATTATTTTAGTTTTTTCAGCATTAATGCTGCTATCAAAATATATATTAATCTATTTGAGGTATAAGAGTATGCACGCTAGTTTTAATGATAGTAATTTGTTTCCTGAAAAACATAACATCACTTCGATCGCCTCGATAGATGAATTAAATGATAATTTACAAACAAATAATTTCAACCTTCTAAGTAGTCATAGTTTTGAATCTTCTGCTAATGATTCAGTCGTATTTAGAAATGAATCATCTATAACATCGAATATAACCAATTCTGATATCACCGTTACAGACAGCGAAATTCAATTATCTTCCCAAAACAATAATCTCGATCGAACTAATTTTTATGCTTCCGATACTCAAGAATATAGTTCTAGTAATGGCTACGGTTTAGCAAATGCAGCAGAAGCAGTAGCGGAAGTAACCGGAGAAGACAGTTTTGATGATGTTCCTGATACGGGAGGTAATAATTGGGGTGCTGATGCTATAAATGCACCGGAAGTATGGGAACAAGGATATACGGGTGAGGGTGTGGTAGTTGCGGTGATAGATACTGGTGTCGATCGCAATCATGAGGATCTAAGAAATAATATTTGGACTAATAGCGGCGAGATTGCTGATAACGGTAGGGATGACGATGGTAATGGATATATAGATGATGTCTATGGCTGGAACTTTGATAGTGATAACAACAACACTATGGATGTAGAGGGGCACGGTACCCACGTTTCTGGTACTATCGCCGGTGAAAATAATGATTTTGGTGTCACTGGTATTGCTTACGATGCTCAAATAATGCCTGTCAAAGTTTTAGATGATTCTGGCTCTGGCTCTAATAGTGCGGTTGCCGACGGTATTTACTATGCTGTAGACAATGGAGCAGATGTTATTAACCTTTCATTAGGCGGAACATTTCCCAGCTTGGGTGTTGAGCAAGCTGTACAATACGCTAGCGAGCAAGGAGTTACGGTGGTAATGGCAGCAGGAAATAGTGGCGGGCAAACGCCTCTTTATCCGGCTAGCTATGCCGATGAATATGGAATTGCTGTAGGAGCTATAGAAGAAGATCAAAGTCTGGCTTCATTTTCTAACCGTGCGGGTTCCGAAGAACTTACATATGTTACCGCTCCAGGAGTAGATATTTACTCTACACTTCCAAACAATCAATATCAATCTTATAACGGTACATCTATGGCAACTCCTCACGTTGCCGGAGTAGTCGCTCTAATGTTAAGTGCGAATCCTAACTTGGATAATAATCAAATAAGGCAGATTTTAGAGGAGACATCTAGCGGTGCTAGTGAAGATACGCCTTCATTCCCAGATTTTGGTTTTGGCGATCTTTTTCCCGGTTTAAGTCTAAATTTAAATTCAAATTCAAGTTCAAATTTATCTACTGAGAGTTTTGAATATAGTTCTCTGAGTAAATATATAACGCAAAGCTTTAGTCTGGATTTTGATTTATCTTCAGATTTTACCAAGTCTGCAAATATACCTTTTGAACGCCAGTTTATTGTTTACGAGCAAAATATATTAAGTCAGAATAATCAAATATTTACTGATGATGTCGAAAGTATGGTTAAGGATGAAGAAATCTGGCTATAAATACTTAATGACTCCTATTAGAACTGGTTTTTAGCCTTTGACTGGAAATGCTTGAAGGCTTAGCATAACGGGAGATTAACCAGAGGCAGAGCCTCTGGGCTATGCGTTCCCAGCCCGGAGACTGGGAACGAGTCAGAATGCCTAACTCCTAACCCCTAATTCCTGACTCCTAATTCCTCATAATCACCAGCATAATTAATCACACATATTACTTTATAAACGGAGTGGTTCCCGAAAGCCACTCCAGTAATATTGTATTCTGGGTTAAACATAGTCTTTCTATGTCCGCGATCGGGTATACCGTCATCAATAATTAGCTGCATCACGATATCTTGGGCAGTGGTGTAACCGTAAGCGATGTTTTCGCCAGCAATTTTTCGCCATTTACCATAACGATTTACGCGAGTAAAAGGGTCGCTTTTATCGCTGCCGTAATGACCGTATTCTCCCGTACTACCTTGGTCATTTACATGATCTCTAGCCCCTAAAGACATTCCTCTGGATGGACGCAATGAGCCAACAGGTTTCTGTGAAGAGAGAAATGCAATTGCTTCATCAACTACTGCAACTCCTTCTCTAGTTATCATATATTTACGCTTACCAAGTATTACTTTGTTACCTTTGAAGTGTTTCTTATACTTTTCTAGAACCGGGATATATGATTGAGGATTTTCCCGTACTTTATTCATTTCAATAATTATTTCTTTTTCTAATCTCGAGAGGTAGCTAACTCGTGCTAATAAAGTTGGATTAGATTTTTCGACTTGAGTAGCTTTATATTTTACTGATGATATTGCTAAAGAAGGATTGATTTGAAAAACTTGACAGCAAGTAGCTATTAATAAAGATGTTGGCAGAACCCATAATAATTGCATATATATACCTTTTGATTAATATTTCAGTATTAAATAACAACAAATAAACGCTGCTTCTAAAATTGGCTTTGATTAAGCTAAAAGCAAAATTTGTATTAAAATATCATTAACTATTCCATGTATATGATTTTTCTTAATATCCTTGATTTAAGAAAGATTCGAGTAAGTCCGTAAAAAAGAATTGTTTCTTATATCTATTTTGTAACTTCGATAAATACATATTTCCAAGGGTGAGTTCGCTTAAAATATAATGAAGATAATTTGATGAAACCAAGCAAGTTAGAAAAAAACGATTAAGTAAATAACTATTTCAGTTTCCTTAATCACATTTTCATAATTTCAAGTTTAAAGTTGTATAATTTTTATTAGTTAAATATTTTTTTTGAAAAGCAAGAGTAATTTATGGGTATTGATACGCGATCTAAGATGTATATAGAGATGCATTACAAATT
>CAYMZW010000166.1:0-13378 GCA_964395005.1 uncultured Rivularia sp. | reverse complement strand
AATATGACAAAGCTTTAAAAACGTTACAGCAAGCTTTGGCTATTCGTCGCGAGGTAAATGATAAAAAAGGTGAAGCTAAAACCTTAATAAACATTGGAAATGTTTATAGGTTGGGTTTCAAAAAATATGCTCAAGCTTTAGAATTTTTTCAACAAGCTAACCGTATATATTCACAATTAGGGGATAAATACAAAGTAAGTTCTACTCTCAATAGAATTGCAATAACATATGTTTTTCTAAAACAATTTCCTCAAGCTTTGGAAACATTCAATAAAGCTAAACTAATTAACCGCGAAATATACAATCCTGTAGCCGAAACCACACGACTTAGATTTTTAGTTGCGTATTATTTATTTCAAGGGAACAATAAACGTGCTGAAGAAGTTGGAGAGCAAGTTTTAGCTTTTACACAAAAAAATCAGCTTCTTGTAGAGAAATTAGAAATTCTGAATTTACTTGCGGGGATACATTATATCAACCAAAAACCTAATCGCTCTAAAGAGTTAGCACAACAAGCATTAAATTTAGCAAGACAGTTAAAAATCCGAAGTGATGAAGCTGATGCTTTAGAGAAACTTGGTAGTGCTTATATTTATTTAGGAGATAATCGAAAAGCGGAAATAGTTTTGCTACAAGCGTTAAACATTGCCAAAGAAATTAAAAATTTGGATATTGAATCATCCGTTTTAGGAAGTTTAAACTTGATATATCTAAAACGGGGGAATAGGAACGAAAAAATTAAAAATGAGCGTAGACAATTAGAAATTGCTGTAAGCCAAAATGATAAACCAGAACAATCTAGAATACTATTTGTTTTAGCGATTAGTTACCATAGTATAGGTAAATATCAAAAATCTTTACAAGCATATTTTAAAGCTTTAAATATATTACGAAAAATTGAAATTAGTAAACTACCACCAGTAGAACAAAGATCGTCTGAAGAATTTGAGATTTCGATTTTGGAAGGAATAAGTAATACTTACGAAGATTTAGGAGATTACAATAAAGCGCTAAACTTTGCTCAACAGGGTCTTAAAACAGCACAATCTTTTAACCAACCTAAAGTTGAGATAAAAGCATTGCTTCATTTAGCTAACTTGTATAATGGAACTTTCAAAAACTTATCAAAAGCAATTGAATTATCTCAAAAAGCTTTAAGCATTGCTAAAAAATTTCAGCTACCTACAAACGAAGTACAAGTATTAATTCAATTGAGTAAATTATATAACCAACAAGGCAATTATACTTTAGCATTGGAATATGCTCGTAAAGTTTTAGTAATTGCGAAAAAGTCTAATAATCCTGTATTAAGATACCTTAATTATGAATACAGTGCTTTGGATACCATAGCTGATATTTATTACAAACAAGGTAAATATCGAAAAGCACTGGAATCTACACAACAAGCTTACGCTTCTATACCACAAGAAAATTTGGGTTCCTATAAAGTTACTGCTTTAAGTTCTCTAAGTAGAAGTTACCTTTCTGTAGGAGATATAGTTAAAGCACAAGAAACCGCAAATCAAGCCTTCACTTTAGCAAAAAGAATAAATGACCCTACAGGGGAAACATTAGCTTTGATGTTGCTTACTAATGTGTATGCATCTCAAGGTAAATACGAACAAGGAATTAAAACAGCAAAACAAGGTTTAGATATAGCAAAAAGAATTAAAAACTTTGGTCATCAAGTAACGTTTTCACTTTACCTGAGTAAAATATACGAAGCTTTAGGAGACTATCAAAAAGTCATTTCTGTTGCTCAACCCAACATAACAGAAGCAAGAAAACTTAATCAACGCGATAAAGAAGCGGAGTTACTAATTAATTTAGGTAACGCTTACCAATTTATCGGTGAATACAGCAAAGGTAAAGAATTGATTGAGCAAGGATTAAAAATTGGAAAAGAATTAAAAAATCCTCGTTTAGAATTAATTGGTTTGAATAGTCTTGGCTCTTACTACAGTTCCATTAGAGATTATCAAAAAGCTTTAGAATTTACCCAACAAAGTTTAAAAATTGCTCAAAAATTAGAAAGTCCACCTTTGTTAATTTCTCCTCAGTTTAATCTAGGAGATATTTACAGCAACTTGGGAGATTACCAAAAAAGTCGCGAATTCTACCAACAAGCTCTACAAACATCGCAAAAATTAAAAAACCGTCGTGCTGAAGGTGTCGCTTTATTAACTCTGGCTGGTAATTCTTTTTCTCAAGGTAATCCTCAAAAAACTGTAGAATTATCCCAGCAAGCTTTGTCGATATTCCAAGAAATTAAAGTTCCTCGATTAGAAGCTTCCGCTCATCGGATGTTAAGTATTGGTTATGGTGAGTTGGGTAATGATGCAAATGCGATGAATTCAGCCCAAAAGTTTTTAGAATTTGCTCGAAAGGTTGAAAATCCGGTATTTGAAAAAGGTGCGCTGAATCGTTTAGGAGATTTACATTACAATTTTGACAGAAATCAAGAAGCAATCAAAGCGTATCAACAAGCGCTTGCAATTCAAACCCCGGAAAAAACAACTGGTAGTGAATGGGGAATCTATGCTGGTTTGGGTAGAGTTTATCGTACATTAAATCAACCTAATATTGCGATCGCCAATTACAAACAAGCAATCAACAGAATTGAAAACATCCGTTGGGGAATTGAAGGTTTACCACCGGAATTACAAAAATCTTTCATGGATACGGTTGTTGATTTCAAAGGTACCAAAACCGCTGATATTTATCGCGAATTAGCCGAATTATTGATTTCTCAAGGAAGAGACAAAGAAGCATTATCCGTACAAGAGTTATTGAGAAGACAGGAAATAGAAGACTTCATTGCGACTAAACCGACTACAAGCAATGAATCTCAAATACGACTTACACCCGCAGAAAAACGAATTCCAGTTTTAAATAATTCCTTAATTGCTCTCGGTAATCAAATAAGCAAATGTCAAACAACAACCCCAGAATGTACGCAACTCGAAAATAAGCGGAATCAATTAATTCAACAGCATATGAAAGAGTTGGAAAAACTTGACAAAGAAATTCGCGATAATCGTAGTAAAGATGATAATTTCTTGGATCCTAAAGAACTAGGTATAATTAGAAAAATTATCGATGCACAACCCGATACTGTAATGATTTACCCTTTGGTAGGGGAACAAGAATTAAATATACAATTATATGGAAAAGCAGGGGTTGTTAAAACATTTAAAGTTCCAGTTACACGTCAAGAATTAGGAAATGCAGTCAAAGAATTTCGAGATTTAATGGAATACTGCGAACAAGTTTATCATTGCGGTGACGAAGAAATTCCCAAAGTGCAAGCAGCCAGTCAAAAGCTCTACAATTTTCTAATTAAACCTATAGAAGCAGAATTAAAAGCAAATCCTGTAAAAAACTTGGTGTTTTCACTTGATAGAGTGACACGGTACATACCAATGAGTGCTTTGTTTGACGGTAATCAATATTTGATAGAAAAATACACCATTTATCTCGCTCCTTCGGCAAGTTTGGTAAATACAGAAAAACCATCACCGTTACTAACACCTGAAAGCACAAGTGTTTTAGCAATGGGACTTTCTAATAGTGTTCGCCAAAAAGATAATATACCAGCTTTCGGTGCTTTACCAAATGTACCATTAGAATTAGATTTCATCGTGCAAGAAAAATCTAATGATAAACAAGGAGTATATCGAGGACAAACATTTTTAAACGACGCTTTTAGCTTCAATAGCTTGCAAAATAATCTCAAAAGACATAATATTTTGCATTTAGCTACCCACGGTTTATTCGATCCAAAACACCCAGATGAATCCTACATTCTTTTGGGTAATAAGCAACCGTTAACACCAAATTTAATTTACAATTTAGTAGCACTTAAAGACATTCACCTTGTTGTTTTGTCAGCTTGTCAAACAGCATTAGCTAGTCCCCGTCAAGATGGTGTAGAAATTAATGCTTTTGCCCATCACTTTTTAAAAAATCAAGTAAAATCGGTCATCGCTTCATTATGGCAGGTTGCAGATAGCAGCACCAGCGATTTGATGCAGAATTTCTACAATAACCTCGCTGAAAATAAACAAAAAATTACCAAGTCTGAAGCGATGAGATTAGCTCAATTGCAGTTACTTTATAACAAAGATGTAACCGTGGATGATATTAAAAGAGCCGGTGGTTTAGTTAGAGAAGAAATACCATCATCTGGGAAAAAATCTGAATCAAAAACTTTTGCTCATCCTTATTATTGGGCACCTTTTGTGTTGATTGGGAATGGTTTGTAAACTTTTTTGAATAATTTCGTAAAACGCTGGGCTATTCTCAGATTATATACCTGGCGGTTGCACGAATCAAATCATAATTTACCTGGCGATTGAAATCGCGGCTACACAAACGAAACCCGCCTGCGCGGGTTTAAATTCATAAAATCCACCTCCGTGGATTTTGCCTGTGTAGACGCGGTTTCAACCGCCGGTTTCCCAATTACCAATTACCAATTACCCATTACCAATTACCAATTACCAATTACCCATTCCCAATTCCCAATTCCCAATTCCCAATTCCCAATGCCCAATGCCCAATTCTCAATTCCCAATTCCCAATGCTTAATTTCAATCTCAAAATTCAATTAATCGAAAAAACTTGTTTATTTGAACTTACTTGGGGTGATAGTCAACAGCTTAATGCGACTTTAACTTATCCTAAAAGCATCGCCAATTTATATCATGAATGGCAAGAATGTTATCTTAATTTTTACAAAAATTCATTTAGAGGAAAAGTAGCCGATATTGGAACTATAAAACCACCATCTATAGATTGGCGAGCCAAATTAGTCGAAGCAGAAACAAAGTTTTTATATGAATTTCGTCACTGGTTACTTAGTGCTGAATTATATAAAATTCGCGCTACAATAACTAACAGCATTGGACTTAAAAAATCCCAATCCCCCATGCCCAATGCCCAATGCCCAATTCCCCAAACAAATGTTTTTCTCACCTGTAATTGTATTGAATTAGAACGCTTACCTTGGGAAGCTTGGAATATTGGTAATGAATTTGCAATTAAGTTTAATATTAGAATTGTTCGTAAATCGATAAATATTACTAACTCGAATACAGTTCCAATTCGTCATCGTAAAGCGAGAATTTTGGCAATATTGGGTGATGATACTGGTTTGGGATTTGAAGCTGAAAAACAAGCTTTAGATTCATTAAAAAAAATTGTTGATGTTAAATTTATCGGTTGGGAACCGGGAAAGGATATTAATCAATTAAAACAAGATATTGTAGACAATTTGTCTGATAAAAATGGTTGGGATATTTTATTTTTTGCAGGGCATAGTAATGAGAAAAATTTAATTGGTGGAGAAATTGTTATTGCTCCAAATCATGCTTTATATCTGAATGAAATAGAAACACCTTTAACTATTGCTAAAGAAAACGGTTTGCAGGTAGCATTTTTTAATTCCTGTAAGGGATTGAGCATTGCTAATAAATTAATTGATTTGGGTTTTAGTCAAGTTGCAATAATGCGAGAACCCATTCACAATCAAGTTGCATCTGAATTTTTTATCCAGTTTTCTCAAGCTTTAGCAGCATACAAAGATGTTCACCAAAGTTTGCTTGAAGCTAGCGATTATTTAAATCAAAAAAATTATATTTATCCAAGTTCCTATCTTATCCCTTCATTATTTCGACATCCAGCAGCACCGTTATTTCGTATCGAGCCTTCTGGATTTAAACATCTAATTAAACAGTGGTTTCCCAAGCGTCGCGAAGTAGTTACTATTGGAACATTGGCAATTATCAGCTGTTTACCAATATTTCAAGATAATATACGCGATTGGCGAATTGGTTTACAAGCAGCTTATCGTCAAGTAACCCATCAAATACCCTCAAAAACATCAACTCCGCCTATTTTATTAATTCATGTTGATGAAGAATCATTGAATGATGCTGAAACTAGTGCTTATAAATTTAATCCTATTGATAGAAGTTATTTAGCAAAAATAATTGATAAACTAACTCAAGTGAATGCTAAAGTCGTGGGTGTAGATTATTTATTAGATCGCAGAACAGATGAAGATCGAATTTTAGCAGAATCTATTCAAAACTCTCGACAAAAAAATGATACGCTATTTGTATTTTCTAGTATATTAAACGATCGAAATCAAGAGCAAGGTATACGCGATAGTATTGCTACTTCAAATCGAGTTTTACAGGGATATGTTGATAAAATACCAGGACATCTTTCTCTATTAAATCCAAATAGTAACTGCACAAAAACTTGTCCTTTCACTTATGTTTTGGCATTAACACATTCAATTTTTCAACAACAATCTAATCCTGACTTTCAAATATCAGAAAATAGCGATTTACGTACAAAACTAGTAAATACTATTAATAAAAATCAAAATATTTCACCACAGACAAAATATTTAAATCAACTGCGTTTAAATCAACTTACCTATTACTCCGAATACTTTGGACAAACTTGGCTTTATCCAATAATTGACTTTTCCATACCACCAGATCGAGTTTATCAACTAATTAGCGCCAGTGATTTCTTGGAACAAAAAAACAGCTTTCTTAATCTAGAAAAACAACAACTAGTATTAATCGGTGCCGGTGGATATGGGGATGCAGGATTATCTAAAAAAGAACCCGATAACTTCCCTATTCCTATAGGAGTAGCTTATTGGAGAGTGCAAGATACGACTAAAAATTATATTCCGACAATTACAGGAGTTGAAATCAATGCATACATGATTCACCATCTACTCAAACAGCATATTGTATATCCAATACCCAACTTATGGGCGATCGCCATTGCAGTATTGCTTGGTAAAGGTACTCAAATATTTCTAGCTCAACGACAATTTAGCAGACGTAACGAACTTGTATTATTTGCTTGTGTAGGGGGAAACCTAACTTACGCATTAACCACAATGCAACTTTATATCTGGGGAAGCATTTTACAACCGTTATTTTTACCATCAGCAGTGTTTTGGTTTTACATATTAACGACAAGAAAAAAGGAATAATAAATGATTAATATTTCTACAAGTTTTCGTACTTTGTTATTAACTGGTGTCGTATCGATGTTAGTTTTTCCAACCTTGTTAATAACAGAAGCTACATCAGCCGAAACTGTACAAATTACCAATTGGCAACGCGTTAAAGAAATATTTCGTCGAAAACGCAGAAAACCGACATCACGTCCATTACGCGGTATATGTTTAATTACCCCTGAATTTCCCCAATCTACAACAGATAATCCATCATTAATCTATAATACTAAACCATTCTTTCTGTGGAAAGGTAAAATTAAGAAAATAGCAGTAGGAACTCCAGGTAATAAACAACACCTTAAAACCCAAATTGTCACCGAAAATCAAAGCGTAAACTACAAAGGTGAACCATTACAACCCGGTAAGAAATATACATTATCAATTTTCTTAAGCGAGCGTAAAGATGCTAATCGTGCTATGTTCGTTCCCTTCAAAATAATGCAAGCATCACAGCGAAATCGTATTAGTGCAGAATTGAGGCTTTTAGAAAGATTGCACAAAAACAAAGGTTTTGAGGCGATCGCCTTTTCCAAAGTCAAGTACTTCGCACAAAAAGGATTATACTCAGATGCATTGCAACAGGCTTATTCCGTCCCCAATCCATCATCAGAATTATCGCAGATGATTGAAGAAATTCCCAATCATTTGTGTAAAAAGAAATAAATTCAGGACTTACGCAGCGACAACGGTGCAGGAGCGTGTTCCAGACATTCTAGATCCCCCCAACCCCCCTTTTTAAGGGGGGCTATATTAAGTCCTAAAATTATAAATAAAACCTCTCTCTCCATCTTCCTCAGGGCTCTGTGCGCCCTCTGCGGTTGTTTTATCCCAAATCGGCGTAGCCGAATTTTCTCTTAAGTATTTTTGCGTATTACTTACTGTATCCAGCTATTATTATTACAAAATGTTAACAAAAACTGCATAACCCCCTCATCAATCAGATATATAAACAAACAGCAACGTGAAATTACTTAATTGATTAGTTGATTATTTAATTTCAAAAACTGCATAACCTCCGAAACACCTAGAAATATAAATAAATAGAACACCACACACCTTAGTGCATCTACTATCAAATTCGATTATTCATTAACCATAACAACAAGAGGAACGCAAATGAAAGGTTTACAAGCAGCATCCGCAATCGTATTACTCAGCTTCATGGTAATTACTCCTAGAGTAAACGCTCAAACATTACCCGATACAAACGTCACACAAGTTGAATCAAATCAAAATCCAAATAATGAGAAAGCAGTAAGTTACTTAAAACAAGGATTTAATCTTTTTCAAAATAAAAAATATCCTCAAGCAATCAAGGCTTTTAATGAAGTTATAAAAATCCAGCCAAACAATCAATATGCTTACTTAGGTAGAGGAGCATCTTATCTTCTATCAGAACAATACCAGCAGGCAAAGACAGACTTAGATAAATCTATACAACTGGATTCTTCAATGGCTTACGCTCACTTCTTCCGAGGCATTGCTAACACTGGATTAGGTAACAAAAATAATGCAATTACAGATTTAGAAACAGCAGCGAATCTATTTGATAAAGAAGGAAATACAGAATCTGCTCAAACTTGCCGTGATGCAATTAAGCGATTACGTAATGCTTGATACTGATACTAATACCTCCTTATAGTAGCGCTAAAGCTACAAAGTCCACGCAGGTGCGCTTAAAAAGCCCCCCTTTTTTAAGGGGGGTTGGGGGGATCTTCATAGGTTGGTTTGTTGTGACGTGGGGAGTTTTATAAATGCGTAATTATAAAATTGGTCAAAGTGTTTTAATTAGTTTTTTGGTAGTTTTATCTGCTTCTTTTGTTCCTAATTTGCCGATGGTTTTGATGACATCGCGGGTTTTGGCTCAAACAGTAGATGAGCGGAAAGCGGAAGCTGATAAGTGGTTCGAGCAAGGTATCGCACTATTTCAGACGAGTCAATTTAAAGTAGCATTACTTTCTTTCCAACAAGCATTACAGATATACCGCGAAATAAACGATCGCACTGAAGAGGCTAATACGCTAAGTAATCTAGGAAGTGTTTATTATTCTCTAGGAGATTACAAAAAGGCAATTGACTCCTATCAACAAAGTTTAGAGATAGCCAAACAAATCAACGATCGCATTGCTCAAGCTCGTGCATTAAATAATCTAGGACTTACTTACATTTTTGTCGGAGACTATAAAAAAGCTATTGAGTTATTACAAGAAAGTTTAGTAATCGCCGAAGAAATTGAGGATTTAGCTCGTAGTGGTAATGCACTGCTAAATTTAGGAATTGCTTATTCGGCTCTTGGGAATCATGAAAAAGCCATTGATTTTTATCAACAAGGTTTAAAAATATATCGAAAAATTGGCGATAGAGCTTATGAAGCTCGTGCGCTAGGTAATCTGGGATTCTATTACTATTCTTTAGGAGACGATAAAAAAGCCATTGATTTTCATCAACAAAGTTTAGAAATTTTTCAAAAAAACGGCGATCGCCCTTCTGAAGCTCGTGCAGTGAATGGTTTGGGAAGTGCTTACAATTCTCTGGGAGAGTATAAAAAAGCCATTGATTTTCATCAACAAGGCTTAGCAATATCTAAAGAATTAGGCGATCGTTCAGGTGTTCACAATGCGCTTAGTAATCTGGGAAGTGTTTATGTTTCCTTAGAAGACTATAAAAAAGCTATTGAGTTATTACAGCAAAGTTTAGTAATCGCCAGAGAAATTGGCGAGCGCAATTCTGTTGGTAGTACGCTAAATGATTTAGGATATGCTTTATTTAAATCTGGAAATCTTTTAGAAGCAGAAAAAGTCTTAAAACAAGGGATTGAAGTTTGGAAGTCTCAACGGGGTAGATTAGAAAATCGGAATGACTTGAAAATCGATATTTTTGAAGAACAAGCAAGAACCTATCTTACCTTACAACAAGTCCTGATTGCCCAAAATAAAAACGATGCAGCGCTAGAAGTCGCCGAAAGCGGACGCGCTAGGGCTTTTGTAGATTTACTCACTAGTCGTTTGTCTCCTAATGATAATATTTCTTCTGCTACGGAACCAACAATTAACCAAATCAAACAAATTTCTAAAGCACAAAATTCTACCCTCGTTCAATATTCAATTATTTACGATGTATTCAAAATCGCAGGCAGACAACAAGCCAAAGAATCCCAACTCTACATCTGGGTAATCAAACCATCTGGTGAAGTCACATTCCGCAAAGCCGATTTAAAACCCTTATGGCAAAAAGAAAATACAACTCTAGCCGAACTCGTAACCACCAGTCGTAACTTCATCGGTGCAAGAGGTGCAGCTTTTCGCGGTATTGACGTATCTTTCAACCCCGACGCACCCAAAGCAACCAACAAACTAAAACGTCTTCACGAATTATTAATTAACCCTATCGCTGACTTATTACCCAAAAACCCTAGTGCTAGAGTTACGTTTATTCCTCAAAGTAGTTTATTCCTCGTTCCCTTCCCAGCACTCCAAGATAAAAGCGGTAAATATTTAATTGAAAAACACACCATTCTCACATCCCCATCAATTCAAGTTTTAGAATTAACCCGTGAAAAAAGACAGCAGATTGGGCAACGGATGGGGGAATGGCAACGGATGGGGAATGATATTTTAATTGTTGGTAATCCAACTATGCCGAAAATTCCTCCCAAAATTGGTGAAGCACCGCAACAGTTAACACCACTACCGGGAGCGGAACGAGAAGCCAAAGCTATTGCTAAGTTATTCAATACTCAAGCGCTCATAGGGAATCAAGCTACAGAAACTAAAGTTACTCAACTTTTACCCAAAGCCAGATTGATTCATCTAGCAACTCACGGTTTATTTGATAACGTTCAAGGTTTGAATAGTGGAATAGCTCTTGCACCTAACCCCCCTTTATCCCCCCTTATTAAGGAGGGAAATGAGAAAGGTGATGGATTATTAACAGCAGGGGAAATCCTTGATCTAAAATTAAATGCCGAATTAGTAGTATTAAGTGCTTGCGATACGGGAAGAGGAAAGATTTCTGGTGATGGTGTAATTGGTTTATCTCGTTCGTTAATTAGTGCCGGTGTACCTAGCGTGTTAGTGTCGCTGTGGGCGGTACCGGATGCACCTACAGCCGAGTTGATGACGGAATTTTATCAAAATCTGCAAAATAATCCTGATAAGGCTCAAGCGCTGCGACAGGCGATGTTGAAGACAATGAAACAGCATCCAAATCCCCGCGATTGGGCTGCTTTTACATTGATTGGGGAAGCCGAATAATTGTTCGTAGTTGCGCCGTCTTCGCTTCCGGCTAAGTTGATGGTACGTTATGCTGTCGCAATAACACACCCTACAAAATTCTAACTCTTGTGGGATGGAGAGAAGTTGCGGTGCGGAGGTTCCCGCAGTACGAGCAAACTTCGGGGCATCCCTGCCCGTGCCTTTTTTATTCACCATCATTTTTGCATAACCCCCTCATTACCCAGAGATATAAATATATAGCTCACCAGATTATTGGTGATGTATAGGTAACTCAATCATCAAGGTGCATGAATCGGCAGAATTTTGCACTTATTCTGCCTTTTATAACCATCCGAACAATATCCCAATTAAAGGAAAGATTATGAATCACAAATTTTTTATCGTTGATAGTCAACAGTTATGGGTGGATGCAACAGTTAAAGTATTGCGATCGCGATATCCCCAAGCTCAAATTATCGCGGCTACAAATGCCATCGATTTTCTAAATCAACTTTCAATATATAAACCCAATTTGGTTGTGATGGATATTTCGATAGCAGAAAAACCTGGAGAAATACCGTCAGTTAATACGGGAATGCTGCTTTTGAAAAAAATCATGCTGAATCATCCCCGATTAAATATAGTCGTTCAAAGTGCCCATATTAAAAAATTAGTGCGGATAAAACCCGAGATTGATGCACGAATAGGAGGTTTTACCGTCGCTGATAAAAATCTTTCCACCGCTGAATTTTTGCGAAGAGTTGAATGGAGTTTGCACCGATTAATTAATACTAAAGATATTCCGTATATAAATTCAGCTTCACAAGTCAAACCAGAGTGGTTGAGATTGTTGGATTTAGCTTTTGGAGAAGGATTGCAAGATAGAATTATAGCCAAACATATTTGTGTCTCCGAACGAATGGTAAGGCATTACTGGGAAAGAGTGCAAGATGCTTTAGGTATTGATTGCGATGAGTTGAAAAATCAAGGGAAGAATTTACGAATCGTCACTCAAATCCGCGCTCGGGAAGTGGGGTTAATTGATTGATATTGTTCGTAGTTGCGCTTTAGCGCTTCCGGCAAAGAGGCGAAGACGGCGCAACTACGAACCTGCATACCCTCCATAAGCGTGAGAGATATATTAAAGTATAACCAAGAGCAACAGTATAAACACGTATAGCAAATGATAATAGGCACAATCAAGGCTCGGATAAATTTACACAAAATTACCCCACATTGGCGGCGCATTTTTTGTATAAAAACACGCACCGCCACCCAAAATATGTGGTTTTACCGATAAATTTAGTCTAAGGCTTGCAATTATGTTCAGGTTTGCTTGGGACAATCTTACTGTTTAAACTGACCTGTGCAGACTCGATACGATTACCTATTGGACAGTCGTCAACTTGTGTGATGACAATTCGATTTTTGCCCGTTACGATGTAGTCTTTAAGGTCTGAGGTACCTGTTCCACCTAATTTGACGTAGCTGCCTTCAACAACTATTCCATCTTGGCATCTTCGTGAAAGATGGTGATACGAGATCCGTCATCCATACCAAGGAACAGGGAAGAAGAACCCACATTTAAAAAAGTGGGATTGAAGAACCCATTATTTCCGAGGCACTATGTGTCTTGTTCGCGTTCACGTAGTGAGTCGTTAGACTAGATGTAAAATACTGGGTGTTTTTAATTGTTTAATTGCTTCTTCTGTGGCTTTTTTTCCTGTAATTATGTTTGTATCTGGGAAGATTTTTTTGATTTGTTCACCTTCTTCTGAAGTCGCAGCAAGAGAGCCAAATTTCAAATTAGTGGATGGAATGCTCACCCAAAATTCTCAACCCCAGGTGGGTGGAATGCTCGCGCAAAATTCTAAATCTCAACCCGGTGAAATATCCACCAAACATTCCAAACAAAATCAAAAAGATTCTTCCTGTAATAATACTGGTGGTATTAGTATTTGTGAAAACGAAAACTCACCACAAAACAAAATTAATTACCAACCGCTTCTAATCAACCACGAAATTGTTAACCTACCTTCAGCGTCAACCATCGCTATCCAACGTCAAGAACTCGCAAATCGTAAACAAGCACCGAAAGCTTTAGCTATCCTTG
>CAYMZW010000165.1:0-13409 GCA_964395005.1 uncultured Rivularia sp. | reverse complement strand
TCCCTACTCCCTACTCCCTACTCCCTACTCCCTACTCCCTACTCCCTACTCCCTTCTACAATTCAAAAGTTTCTTCAACACTAATATTTCCCAGACTGATTATAATACTAAATTTTTTCCCTGGTTCTCCTCTAAAAAGTTTTAACTGAATGTAGTTATCTTGAATTCTAGAAGTTACTTCTTGAATAATTTTACCAGATTTAGAAAGCAGAACTAATTTGATATTATGTGGTAAAAATTGCTTTCCATTCATTGGGTATAGCTGAGCTAAAACGCCGATTTTATAGTTACGATCATTTTTCTGACTATCAGAAGATATTTGAGGAAAAATATTAAGCAGTAATGCTAACTTTTGATTGCCTAAATCTATCCCTAAATCGATGATTTTAGCTCTTTTTGTACTTGTATCAATTTTTATATTTCTAACAGCAACATTGAACTTGAGGTTACTAAAAGAATCTATAGTTTGCCAACCTTCATTTGCAATTCCTTTCAACCACTGACTTAATTTTGTCGTAGTTTTACTTAATACTTGCGAAACATTTTCGCTGATTTGTGCTTTAATTTGAGTTACTTCACTTTCAAGATTATTTACTATAGGTAAGCCAAATTCAGATGCTTCTAAATAATGCTGATAAACCAACAAATGGTTTGGTTCGGTATTAAAAAAAGACAGCGGTATTATATAGCAACCTTCACTTATAAGCAATTCCAAATTACTTTTAATCTCTATCAATTGGTTATAAGTTACAAATCCTCTAATTATCACTTCTTCTTCCTCCAATACCTCCAGCAACAGGTAAAAATGAGCCGCTAACTCTGGATTTTCTATTACCTCCTGTGGTATATGAGCAATCTCATCAAGCAAATGTTCGGTTGCGATCGCGCAAAACTTGAATTTACCAACTTTGAGATATCCAGCATTTACGATGGAATCAGTGTCTAAGGAAATTACTTTATCTGATAAACGCTCCCGCAACCAGGTTTCAAAACCAAGCAGCGCTAATGTATTCAGGTATACTTGCCAAGAATCGTTGACATTAGCCGTGTTTAAAGAAGTAATTTTTCTCGCTATAACAAAATGTTCCGTTTCTAACCAGACGGTTTCTGGTAACAAAAGTCTAAAATCCTGAGAATAAATTGAATTAGCCATAATTTTACCTCCCCTACGAAGGTAAATAGGTGTGAGTCATAGGAACTTACGCACCGATTCCATAATTTTTTAAGTAATGGAGGCACAAGCAACTTATTTTTAATTAACTATCACTAACATAGCTGCTGAGTTTACCAACTTATGCACTGCGATCGCACTGTGCTAGTGACCGAAAATAATGGGATTCAAGCCCCGTAAGGAGCGGCGTTGTAGGCATAGATATTAACTTACACAGCGTTGCGTTTTACTAATTCCCAGGTAAATTATCAGGTTCAACACCTAAAGAGCGTAAGAAACAGGAACAAGATTTTAAGACGCGCAGCGCGTACCGCAAAGTCGTCCCCGGAGAAACTTAAAATGTTTATGTCCTTATTTCATTCACGCCGAGCGTGTGGATCATCTCACGCTTTTAAACGTGAGTTCCTTCTGCCTCCTTCCTTCTGCCTTCTGAATCACCTGCTTGAAACTTGACTATAAATAAAACATAAATCATTATGATATATATTTTTACAAAAAAATAATGATGACTTTTAGAATAACCTTGGAAGAAAGGTCGGTAGTGCAGAAGTATTGTGAACTAACCGATCGTAATCAAACAGATGTGTTTAGAGAATTTATCCGTGAATTAGCACAAAGATTGTCAAACCAAGTGACATCAAATCCCTTACTTTGACCGGCTGCCCATCCCCATCCTATAGAGGAATGGAGAATTCCGCCGTTTCTTTAACTGATAACTCCTAACTCTTAACTCTTAATCAGATGCATCAAACTTCCGGGCGCTGGCAATTTGGGCTAGCTTTATCTTTACTGACAGTTGTTTTATGGGGTGTATTACCGATTTCCTTGTCTATAACCCTACAGGGATTGGATGTTTATACCTTAACTTGGTTTCGCTTTCTAGTATCTTTTTGTTTGCTGGCAATTTATTTAAAGTGGCGCGGGAATTTACCTACTGTTTCACAATTACGTTCTACTTCCCCGAAGCTGGTAGCGATCGCAACTATCTTTCTGGCAATGAACTACATTTTATTTGTCAAAGGTTTGGATTTTACTACCCCTGGAAACACTCAAGTTTTGATTCAATTAGCCCCTCTACTAATGGGTTTCGGGGGTTTGATCGTTTTTAAAGAGCGCTATAATTTGTTTCAGTGGATCGGCATAGGTATTCTTACTACAGGCTTTGTTTTATTCTTTAACGAAAAGCTATCTAATTTGATTACCGCCAAAACAACATATGTATTTGGTAGTAGTTTAATAGTACTAGCTGCCTTTACTTGGTCTATTTATGCTTTAGCTCAAAAACAGCTTTTGCAAAGTTTATCTTCCGCTCATATTATGCTGATTATTTACGGAGGATGTGCCTTAATATTTACGCCTTTTGCTAGTATTCAAACAATTTTTACACTTAATTTTTTGCAAAGTAGTATGCTGATTTTCTGTGCTTTAAATACTTTAATTGCTTACGGTGCTTTTGCTGAAGCATTAGCACATTGGGAAGCATCGCGAGTTAGTGCGGTATTAGCTATAGGTCCTCTTGTAACATTATTATCATCGTACTTTGTATCAGAATTTGCACCAAATTTAATTGCTGCCGAGAATTTTACTTTGTTAGGAATAGCTGGAGCGATTTTAGTCGTATGTGGTTCTACGGCGATTGCATTGGGGAAAAGATAATAAGTTTCAATTTTGTTCGGTACTTCTACGTGTAATAAAAATCATCGTTTATATTTATTTTAAAGTTTAGCTTAAGCTACTGAAGCAGATGTTTGTTTTATCTGTTATCATGTCATGGTGAACATCAAGAAACCTTGTCAATCTATTTATTAGTAAGTAGTTCAACTTACCTGTAAATACGGTTGAGATGTAAAACAGCATTCTACCTATCTACCTTCACAATTAAATCGATACGTTATTAGTAAGGCAAATAATATTTAATACTATCTAGGGTGTCTCAGAAGGGCAAATCTACCTATTTGAAGCACATCTTTTTTGACACTATCTAGTGATGAACAGTTTGTTTGGTAAATGGACTAGCACCCTGAGAAAGTCTTGGCTGTTGCTGGTTCTATCTGTATTGTTATCTATATTTGGTATCAGTAATTATGGTTGGACTGCGGAGCGAATTTATGCATCTTATTCAGCGTTTCAACGTTCTATTTCTATAACTGCTTTAGAAGAATTTGCCCTTAATGGCGAAATTGGCGAAGAATTAGCGGTGTATACGCGGTATCTAAAGCCAAAGCAAATAGCAGAGTTACGCAAAGTTTTGACAAGTCAGATAAAAGTACATCCCGTAGCGGTTTCGCAGTTTCTTTATACCTCGCAAGGGGAATTTATGCTGCGACGGTTGGGGGAAGTAATTAAAACAGAATCGGGTGAAAGTAAGCCCGGATTTCATGCTTTGCGTGAGGCTTTAATTTTGGCTGCCGATGAGCCGGAAGGTTTGACTTTATTAAGTCTGTTGCGGAAATATCCCAGCACCAGCATGGATATAGATTTAGCGCGTACATTGCAGATAGCAGAGCAATTACAAACCTTAGTAAGCGAAACTGATAAGGCTGTCGCAGCAGTTTCTGCTAAGTCTGATACGGAAGCTAGATTTCAAACAGCACTCAGTATTGATAACTTACCTAATTTAAATCGTAGGGGAAAGTTTATTGCCAAAAAGCAAACCTTGAAATTTTTTGACGTAATCCGTGGAAGATTGTTATCAACAGACATTTATCTTCCTAATATTTCCTCCTCGGTGCCCGTAATTGTGATTTCACACGGTATAGGTACCGATAGCAGTAATTTTCGATATTTAGCCAATCATTTAGCAACAAACGGTTTTGCTGTTGTTGTTCCCAATCATCCCGGTAGCGACACCAAACAAATACAATCTTTATTGAATGGCAGTGCCTCCGAAGTCGCACAAGCGGAAGAATTTATCAATCGTCCTTTGGATGTTAAATTTGTTCTTGATGAATTGGAAAAATTAAATAATACCGATCCCCGCTTTAACAAACGTCTCAATTTAGAGCAAGTTGGAGTATTTGGACAGTCTTTTGGTGGCTATACAGCTTTAGCCTTAGCCGGAGCAAAAATTAATAGTGAGAAAATAGGAAAAGACTGTAGCCAAAAAGCTTTAAAACAAACTTGGAATATGTCTTTACTGTTGCAATGTCGAATCGGCGAATTGCAAGTTAAAAAACCAGTAAAACAATACAATTTATACGATAAACGAGTCAAAGCCGTAATTGCAGCGAACCCTATAACCAGCAGTATTTTTGGCAAAACCGGCTTAAGTCAAATAAAAACTCCGGTGATGATGGTAACAAGCAGCGAAGACACCGTTGCACCGGCTTTATACGAACAAATTTTACCTTTCTCCTGGATTGCAAATCCTCACAAATACTTAGTCCAGCTTGAAGGTGCAACTCACTTTTCCGCTATCGGTGACGGCAAAGATAGTACCGAGCAAGTTGGAATACCCTCAAAATTGATCGGTGATAATCCCAAACAAGCACAAAGCTACATGAAAGTTGTGAGTTTACCCTTCTTTCAAAGCTATGTATCCCAAAACTCAAAATATCGTCCTTATCTTACAGCAGCTTACGCAGAAAGTATCTCTAAAAAATCTATGAACTTAAGTCTGATTAAGAACCTAACTACTACTGAGATTGCTAAAGCGGTTAACAGTGAGCAGTGAGCAGTGAACAGTTATCAGTGAGCAGTGAGCAGTTATCAGTGAGCAGTTATCAGTTATCAGTGAGCAGTTATCAGTGAGCAGTTATCAGTGAGCAGTGAGCAGTTATCAGTGAGCAGTTAACAGTAATTTTCTAAATTTGAGACATTACACTGTATACGCCGTCTCTACTTATGTAAAACAGTATTAATTCTGAATTCACCCCCAACACAGATATAATGAATATTGATAATTGATAATTGATAACTGTTCACTGTTCACTGTTCACTGATAACTGATTTGTTTGGTTTCTTAAATCTCGATAAACCGTTTGATTGGACTTCTCATGATTGCGTGGCGAAAACGCGCAAGCTTTTGCGGATCAAAAAAATCGGGCACGCTGGTACTTTAGATCCTGCGGCTACTGGTGTTTTACCGATCGCTATTGGTAAGGCAACTCGATTATTACAGTATCTTCCTACCGATAAAGCTTATAAAGCTACGATTCGGTTGGGTGTACAAACTACGACTGATGATTTACAAGGAGAGACAATTTCTCAACAGTCTGTAACTGAGTTAGATTTGTCAACTGTAAAAACGGCTTTGCAGCAGTTTCAAGGTAAAATTGAGCAGATTCCGCCGAGTTATAGCGCTATTCAAGTTGATGGAAAACGACTTTACGATTTAGCACGCCTCGGTGAAAAAGTTGAAGCACCCGTGCGAAATGTGGAAGTATTTAATATTGAGGTTTTAGATTGGCGAGTAGGTAAATTCCCTGAGTTAGATGTGAATATAGCCTGCGGTGGGGGAACTTATATTAGAGCGATCGCCCGCGATTTGGGTGCAGTATTAAATACGGGGGGAACTCTGGCAGCTTTACAGCGTACTGTCAGCAGCGGTTTTAATTTAGCAGATAGCATCAGTTTGACTGAGTTGGAAGCAAAGTTAAAAGCAGAAGAATTTCAACCGATGGCTGCTGATGCACCTTTACAGCATCTTTCAGAAATAAGTTTACCTTCTACCGAAGCGCGGAGATGGTGCCAAGGGCAGAAAATTTCTTTAGATAGTCAGGTATCGCAAATAGCAAGAATTTATAACGAAGAAAAGCTGTTTTTGGGAATTGGTGAATTAAAAGAAGAATTATTGATTCCGCGAATGGTTTTGGAAGGGATTTCTTGAATCAAACTTGATAACAAAAAAGTCCTTGTAGGGTGCGTTACGACGATAGTAAGGCCGCACCGAAACTCTTTGATAATGGTGCGTTGCACTGCGTGACAACACACCCTACGTATGTTATGCCCTCTGGGCACGATTTGCTAACAAAAATCAAATGTGATTCTTATATTAAACAATACTGTTAATTTCGATAACAATATCGTTGAAATCTTTGTCGCCACCGTTAGGTAAATCCTCGAAACCGAAGGTGTTATCATCCAACAACTTAATGTGATCGAAGTTTCCATTATCAGTATTAGCGCCCAAGTATGGGAAGTAAACTTCTGCTTCACCGCTTAATGCTTCAGTCAAAGTACCGTCAGCGATAATTACTGGTACTACTATAGAGCCTGCGTCAAATTCAAGACTTCCGGTTTCTGTATTATCATCGCTGGTGGAGAATACAGGAGAAACTAAGCTGTTTAAAGCGGCTTCCATGTAACCATCTTCACCAACTGCTACACCGCCAACAGTACCAGTAATATCATCAACTGCATAGAAATAAACTTGATTGTCAAAGTCAGCTTCTCTGCTGATAGTGAAATCTACCGTTACTTGCTCGGTAGCGAAACCAGTTAAATCAATGGCTTCAATCCTAGTTCCATTGATATCTGTAGTGATGATTGGATTAGGATTAACATCAATTTCCTCGAAATCAAGATTAACAACAAAACCATCCAACAATCCTTCACTGGTAAGGGTAGTGTCGTCAATGGTTACAGTGTCTTCAAAGGCTCCGGTACCATATATATTTCCTTCATTGCCAGCAGCTATATCTAACAATGAGTAATCTAATTGTTCAGCTGACAAGATATTACCGTCGGTGTCGAACTTGAGGATAAAGCTATCGTTTTCACTACTGCTGCTAAGGGTAGTGTCGCCAAAAGTGACTGTATCTTCAAAGCTTCCGGTGACATAAATATTGTCTTGCTCATCAACGCTAATATTAGCTCCAGAATCTACTGACGTACCGCCAAAATTTTGCGCCCACACTATGTTGCCACTGTTGTCAAGCTTGGCGATAAAGGCATCCCTTTCACCATTGCTGGTAAGAGTGGTGTCGCCAAAGGTGGCTGTATCTTCAAAGCCTCCTGTAACGTAAAGGTTACTTGCTGAATCTAAGCCAATGGCATTACCAGTATCAGACAAGGTGCTACCGAATTTTTGACTCCACTCTACATTCCCATCACTATCGAGTTGAGTCACAAAAATATCGGTATCTCCAGAACTCAAGAGAGTCTGATTGCCCAGAGTTACATCATCCGAAAAGGTTCCGATTACATAACTATTACTTATTTCATCAGTAACAACATCTACGCCAGAACTGAAAGATGTGCTATCGAAATCTTGAGTCCAAACTAAGTTACCATTACTGTCAATTTTGGCTATGAAGGCTTCACCATCAACAGAAGTTGGATCTGCTGATATATCAGTCTCTGTTTCAACATCTTTGATTCCTGTAACATAAGAGTTACCTAAATTATCAGTGCTAATACTTCTGCCAAGGTCTAGCCCTAGCCCTGCATCTCCTATCTGCTCTGCCCAGATGACATTACCATTACTATCAAGCTTGGTGACAAAAGTATCAGAAAGACCAACGCTAGTAAGGCTGGTATCGCCAAAGTCAACAGTACCCGTGAAAAACCCTGTAGTGTAAGTGTTGCCAACTTCATCGCTATCAATACCGAGACTCGAACTAATAGATTCAAGGGATGTGCTGTTAAAATTCTCTGCCCATAGAACATTACCGCTACTGTCAAGCTTGGCGACAAAAGCATCATTAATACCAGTGGTACTAAGAGTTGTGCTACCAAGGCTGGCACTTAATTGAAATGTTCCTGTGACATAACTGTTCCCTGCTCCATCAGTCGCAATGCCAAAAAGGGAATCAGCGAATGTACCAGCTAATTGCTGCACCCACTCTACCTTATTAATAATTCCGTTCATCGGTTTTTATCCTTAATACTTTAGTTTTACAAATTAAACAAACATCAAAAGCTGATACTCGAACACCAGAAACTAGAACTAGTTGTTATCTAGTCCGAAATCATCAGATGTGGCACTATGAATATTTCATTTATCAACAAGGTTGTAATTCAAAACCTTGCCAACAAATGACTGATTTGATAGAACGAAATTTGTTGAATCGACTACAAAAAAATATTCGTCAACAAGTATAAGACTTAATAGAGCCCTCCTTTTTAAGGGGGGTTGGGGGGATCTAGAATGTTTGGAACACACTCCAGTACCGTCATCGCTGCTCCCAGTCTTAAAGTAATTAAAAACCGAAATAAAGCTGGCATTCAATATGGGTATCGGAAACTAACATTGATAGTCAGTTATTCGGTTAAAGCTAAAATACAGGATTCAATTAGCCTCCTTTATTGTCATTTAGAAGCTATGTTTAATCCCACTCATTTAAAATAATAGTTAATACGCATATAAATCAAGTATAATAAATAACTATTTTGTGTTTTGAGGCTCCTAATTGCTCTTTTTAGCTCTTTTTGTATTATTCAAGACTTTGATTTCGGATATGTATATATAAACGAAGCTTTTCGGAGCCTAAATAAATATAGCTACATTTGTAATACTTTTAATAACAGCAATAAAAAATTTAAAAGCTTCTTTGTCATATAAACTACATTAGTGAGAAACAATTATGAATTGATTGTTTCTACAAAATTGTAGATGATTGGAAATTAACAATGTTTAGGCGCTTTAGAAATCGTCCGATACCATTCGCATCTATATTTATATGTGTTTTATGTTTTACGTTAATATACGGATGTTTTCCCAATTCACAAACCCCCGATTCGCAACCCAATGCTGAAGCTTCATCGCTGCTAACGGAACCTTTTTTACAAAAACCAACCCAGAATTCGGTGACAGTTGCTTGGTTTACTGAGTTTCCTGGCGAACAAAATATAGTTGCTTACGGTGAAAATCTTAATCAAACTACCGAAGCTACAACTATTAAATTAAGTCATATTAGAGAAGATCAAAAATCCAGAGTTGGAAGCCAAACCGAAGACAAACAAGTTTATCAAAAACCAGTTAAACGGGATATTTGGCGACATGAAGCGGAAGTTACTGGTTTAACTCCAGGTAAAGAAGTTAAATATCAAGTAATTAGTAAACCCGAAAATGGCGACGAAGCAAAAAGTCAAATTTATAACCTTGCACCAGTACCTCCACCGGGGAAACCCTTAAAAATTCTCCTTACTTCCGATCATCAACTTAAACCAATGACGGCAGCGAATTTACAGAAGGCAAAAGAAATTGGAGATATTGATGCGGTATTTATCGCTGGCGATTTGATTAATATACCAGATCGAGCTAGCGAATGGTTTGATGATAATCGTGGTGCTGCATTCTTCCCGGCTCTTCAAGGTAAAGCTAATTACGAGATAGATAAGGATGGAGTGAAAGCAACTTATACTGGCGGCGAAATTATTCAAAATGCTCCTCTTTTTACGGCTCTTGGTAATCATGAAGTGATGGGAAGAAGAGGTAAAAGTGATAATTTGAATGGTGAATATAACGATCCAATTCCCCGCACGGAAGCTAAGAATTTGTATGGTGAATCTTCTTTGTCAGCCAATTCTTTTAATAGCGATACCTACGAAGAAATTTTTAGTTTACCTGAAAGTGAAATAGGTGGAGAAAAGTATTATGCAACAACTTTTGGTGATGTGCGTTTGGTAGTTCTTTATGCTACTAATATTTGGCGAAGACCGAGTTTAGAATCAGATATAAAAGGTAAATACCGCGAAAGTGAAGCTGATTTTGATAACCCAAAAAATTGGGGTTACGGACAGCATATTTTTGAGCCAATTGGTAAAGGTAGTCCTCAATATAACTGGTTAGTTGAAGAACTTAATAGTCCGGAATTTAAGCAAGCAAAATACAAAGTTGTCATGCTCCATCATCCGGTTCACTCTTTAGGAGATAATATTGTTCCGGCTTATACCTATCCAGTACAAATAACTGAAAAAGATGACAGCGGAAAAGTTGTAAATATACGTTATGAATATCCTTTAGAAGACGATTTCTTAATTAGGGATATTGTGCCTTTATTAGAACAAAATAACGTGCAATTAGTATATTACGGACATTCCCATTTATGGAATAGATTTAAGAGTGAGTCTGGAGTTAATTTTCTAGAATCATCAAATGTTGGTAATACTTATGGTGCTTATTTGGGTGATAATAAACGCAACGTTCCTCAAGGATATGAAGAGAAATATATAGAAGTCGGCGATCCAAATGGTTTGGAACCGATAACGCCATCAATTAAACCATTGATAGGAGAAGATGGAAAACCATTACCTTATATTGCCAGTAAAGAAATTACCGTATTTAGTATTTTAGATACGGGTAAAGGTACGGTTAATAGTTATTATTTTGACACAACAAAACCGGAAAGTGAAGTGATTAAATTCGATGAATTTAAATTGAATTAATTAATAATGTAGAGACGTAAAATTTTACGTCTCCCTACATTTTACGTTTCCCCACATTTTACGTTTCCCTACATTTTACGTCTCCCTACATTTTACGTCCTCCTAAGCCGGTTATAAAAGGAGATTGCGGTGCGTTACGCCCTCGGTGATAACGCACCCTACAGATAGTTTTTATAAAAATCATTCTAGATAAATATCAAATCAATCTCAATTTGTAATTTTTGATTTGCATATGGGAACCATATATAAATCAGTTTCTACCACCTTTATATATGTTAGTTCCTTTGATCAAAAAATATTTCCAAACATCAAGCTGTTTGGGGATTCTCACCACTTTATTTTTACAAGCTCCAGTTTACGCTCAAGTAATCAAAGATGGTAGTTTACCAACTAGCGTTACAACTACAGATAATCTCAATTTCACGATTGACAATATTAATAATAAAAACCGTGCGGGAAGCAATTTATTTCACAGCTTCAAAGAGTTTTCTATTCCTACAGGTGGCTCTGCGGTTTTCAATAATTCCTCGGATGTAGTTAATATCATCAATCGGGTAACTGGTGGAAATATTTCTAATATTGATGGATTGATTAAAGCTAACGGCAATGCAAATTTATTTTTGATTAATCCGGCGGGAATAGTATTCGGTAAAGATGCTCAGTTAGATATTGGTGGTTCGTTTTTTGGAAGTACTGCACAAAGTATTAAGTTTACTGATGATATTGAATTTAGCGCTATCGATACAACACCACCTTTGTTAACGATTAACGTACCTTTAGGTTTGCAGATGGGGAGTAATTCAGCAGCTATTAAAGTGCAGGGTGAGGGTTATATTAGTACTTCTAACGATATCAATCCATTTAGTCCTTTCATCGTTAATAGTTTTAATGGTTTGCGGGTAAAGAAGGGAAATACTTTAGCTTTAGTTGGCAATGAAGTTTCTTTAAATGCAGCTATAGTAGCCGCAGATTCTGGAAGGGTTGAGTTAGGGAGCGTGAAATCCGGTTTAGTTAAGATTAATTCAACTACGCAAGGTTGGAATTTAGATTATAACGACGTGCAAAATTTTGGCGATATCAAACTTAATTCTAAAGCTTTAGTAGATGCGAGTGATTCGATTCAATTACAAGCAAGAAATATTTTGATCGAAGATGGTTCAAAAGTATTTATGCAAAATCGGGGTAAGACAGGGGAAGGAATTAAAGTAAATGCAAAAGAATCAATTGAATTAATCGGAACTACTACAGATGGAAGTTTGAGTAGTCAATTGTTAACTCAAACTTTAGGAATAGGAAATGCGGCAGAAATTGCTATTTCAAGTCCACGTTTACTTGTTTCTCAAGGTGCAGGAATAACTACTCAAAGTTTTAGTTATGCACGAGGAGGTGATATTAATATAGATGCTTCCGAATCTATACAAATCAGTGAATTCTCCCCTATTAATCCTAGAGTTTTTAGTCTAATTAATACTAAAAGTTTAAATTCGAGTGCTGGTGGAGATATTAATATTTCAACTAAACAGTTATCACTTTTAGGTCAAAATATCAGTTCTGCTAATTATGGTACCGGGAATGGTGGAAATGTTTCGGTGGCGACAGAAAAATTGACAATTCTCGATGGCGGAATATTAGGAACTGCAAATTTTGGAATTGGTTTGGGAGGAGATGTTTTGGTTGATGCGACATCAATTGAACTAATAGGCATAAACTTTAATTCTTTTAGATCTAGTAGTTTGAGTGCTGCAACAATAGGAATGGGAAACGCAGGTAATTTAACTGTTAATACCCAAAGCTTGGTACTTGAAGATGGTGGTAGAGTTGATTCTTCTACCCTTGCCTCTGGTGCTGCGGGAAGCGTAAGCATTAATGCTACGGATTTTGTCGAAGTAAAGGGCACTGTACCTGGTTCAATTAATCCTAGTTTAATTATTTCTAGCGCTAATATTGTTGATGAATCCTTAATACAATTTTTTGGATCGCCTGGTATACTCAGCGGAGATTCGGGAAATGTAGATATTAATACACCCATTTTAAGAATCAATAATGGTGCGGAAGTGACGGTAAGAAATGATGGAACTGGTAAAGGTGGAATTTTAAATATTAACGCTAATTCAATTCTTCTCAACAGCAAAGGAAAAATCACCGCATCAACTCAATCTGGTGCGGGAGGTAATATTGATTTGCAACTAAAAGATAGTTTAATTCTGAGAAATCAAAGCCTTATTTCTGCTGAATCTTTGGGAACAGGCAACGGTGGAAATATTAATATCAATTCACCTGTAATTGCAGGTTTAGAAAACAGCGATATCATTGCTAATGCAGTGCAGGGTAATGGTGGAAATATCAACATCAATACGAGCGGATTATTCGGTTTACAGTTCCGAGATCAATTAACTACAGATTCGGATATTACTGCTAGTTCTCAATTTGGCGTTAACGGTACAGTTGAAATTAATAATCCTGCAATCGATCCTAGTTCAAGCTTGGCACAATTACCAACTGATGTAGTTGATAGCAGTAAAGAAGTTGCGAGTGGATGCAGTGCGAATCAAGGAAACAGTTTTACAGTTGTTGGTAAAGGTGGTTTAGCTCCAAATCCCGCAGATACAATTACGAATGTAAGTTTATGGAACGATTTGCGCGATTTGAGTGTTATTAATAATCGTAAAAAAAGAAGTCTTCAAGTTAATATTGATTCTCCAACAAAAAGAATTGAAGCTACTGGTTGGGTTGTTGATAAACAAGGAAATATTGAATTTGTTGCTCAATCTAATAATGTGAATGTACAAAATAATTGGCAGAAGGTTAGTAATTGTAAAGGTGTAGTTGATCTTCTTTAACAATAAATATAGAACTTACGCAATCGCAACGGTGTCCGCAGGTATTTCAGACGTTTAGATCCCCCCAA
>CAYMZW010000164.1:3472-13423 GCA_964395005.1 uncultured Rivularia sp. | reverse complement strand
GAATCAAAGTTAAAGCCCCCCTTAATAAAGGGGTGAATCAAAGTTAAAGTTCCTCTTAATAAAGGGGTGAATCAAAGTTAAAGTCCCCCTTTTTAAGGGGGATTTAGGGGGATCGAGATGTGCGTATACCGTAGCGCATCAGACTGAACAAAAAAGCAAAATTAGAGTAAAGAATTAATCCAAAGTATCTTTAACATTATTAATTGCATCTTTTGCAGCATTCTTTGTCGCATCTACCGCATTTTTAGTACGTGCTGCATCTTCATTAGCGCGTTTTTGAATTGTTTGTGCGTCTCTGTTGGCTTTACGCTCCAAGAAATTGCCGCTGCCGTCTGTTGCGTCTTCTACTCGCTCGGCATTATTTTTAGCGGTGGTTTTAACTTGATCTTTTACGTCTTCGATAAAACCCTTGGTGTTTGCAGCGTCTTCGCTGGCTTTCTCTTTAGCATCACTACCCAAACCAAATATAGCTAAAGTAGGGTTGTTGTTTGCTGCGATCGCAACGTTATTAAAAAATCCAAATGTCGCAGTCAAGCAAAACATTGCTATAGCTAAGAAACGTCCAATTTTGACAACTTTTGAGGTTAAAAATGTTGAATTCATCGAATATTTTCTACCTGTAGATTTAGCATTCTATTTTTAATCGATTTTCGTCAACGGATATAACTTTCCTTCGGTAGAATTTTTTAAATTGACAAGGGTGAAATTTTTTGCGATCGTACTCTGACTTTTGGTTGAAATTCTAGAGATTTGGCGGTTGAAGCTGTAGCGAGACAAGTTGAAACTAAAATATTAAATTTAGTAATTGCTTTTTTGGTGCAAATATACTAGTAATGAATCAAAAATGATTTATAAAATCAAATAGTATCAGGACTTACGCAATCGCAACGTTGTCCGCAGGTATTTCAGACCTTTAGATCCCCCCAACCCCCCTTAAAAAGTGGGGCTTTGCGTAAGTCCTAAGTATTTTTATTAAAATTTAATGTTTGAAAAAATAAGAATTATTTGTATTGCAAATAAAATACCATTACTGTTTATATAAGTATTTTTTAGGTATAAATTATAAACAAACGCAATCACTTGATAAATAGATTTTTGTAATTATTTAAAAATCGACTTAAATGGCGTTACCCTGACATCTTTGCGGTTTTTACTTAAAAGCGTGCATAACTTAATCAAACCCGACTCTATATTATATATAGGGCACACAGAGCGGGGAAGAAAAAATTATATATTTTCGATACACCCCGCAAATTTGATTTCCCCCAAATGCCTATTAAATTCTATTTCTAAAAAAGCAGCATCTATGACTAAGGTAATCCTCGGATTTGGTAATGGCAATTTAAGAAACGGTTGCGACCATATCTCTGTAGAAGTTCGCAATAGTGATGATAAATTAATTGCTCGGGGTAATGGGAGTTTACCTGCATCTCCAGAGTTATGGAAATTATATAAGTCTTGGAAATCAAGTTTTATCAGGCATTTTGGCGGAAGAATTGTCATTATTGAGGATTCGGTAAGTAGTTCTTCTGAAGTGGAAATGGAGTTATCTAAATGTATAAATCAATTTCCCAAAGCTTTTAATCAATGGTTGAATTGCGATGGTTTTCGTTCAATTGAAAAACTATTGCTCCATCATCTTAGTTTTGATGCGGCTGTTAGTTTTACT
Source organism: uncultured Rivularia sp. (assembly GCA_964395005.1). Taxonomy (GTDB): domain Bacteria; phylum Cyanobacteriota; class Cyanobacteriia; order Cyanobacteriales; family Nostocaceae; genus Rivularia. The sequence goes on along the minus strand of CAYMZW010000164.1, from coordinate 11,754 downwards.
GTGGAAGCAAACGATAATCAGTTGCGACGTTTACCTTGGTATTTATGGGAATTTTTTGACGATTATCGCTATGCTGAACCAAGTTTGGCTTTTAGTAAGTATGAATCGGGAAGAATTGGTAAGTCTAGTAGAGATAATGTCAGAGTTTTAGTTGTAATTGGTGATAGTCAGGGAATTAATACCGAAGTTGATAAAAAAATATTTGAGGAGTCTTTGGGGGATACGGAAGTAACAATTGTATCTCAACCCTCTCGTCAGGATTTGGATGAATCTCTGTGGGATGAACAAGGATGGGATATTCTAGCCTTTTTGGGACACAGTGGAAGCTCGGAAGATGGAGATACTGGTAGTATTAAAATTAACTCGACAGAGAATCTTTCTTTAGTTGACTTGAAAAATGCTTTATCTTCCTCAATTAAGAAGGGTTTAAAATTAGCGATTTTCAATTCCTGCGATGGTTTGGGTTTGGTTTCCGATTTACGGGATTTGTATTTACCGCATACTATTGTGATGCGGGAACCCGTGCCGGATAAGATAGCGCAAGAGTTTATCAAAAATTTTCTTCCTGCTTTTAAAAATGGTAAGTCTTTATCTATGGCGGTAAGGGAAGCGCGAGAAAAGTTGCAAAGATGGGAAAATTTTTGTGCTTGTGCAACATGGCTGCCGGTATTGTGTCAGAATCCAGGGGTTGAATCGCTTAATTGGGTAAATTTAGGCGGAAAAACTGCTTGCCCCTATCGTGGTTTGTTTGCTTTTGGCGAGCAAGATGCCGATATTTTCTTTGGTAGGGAAGCACTCAGCAAAGAGTTATATCAAAGAGTGCAAAGAAGAGAGCCTTTGATTGCAGTGGTGGGTGCTTCCGGTAGCGGCAAATCGAGCGTAGTGTTTGCCGGTTTAATTCCTCAGTTGCGGAAAAATTCTAATATCCAAATTGTACATTTTCGTCCCGGTAAAAACCCCTTTGAATCCTTGGCTGTTGCCTTAGCTCCGTTATGGTATGAAGCTAATGGTAATTTAACATCAGACGTAAATAGCGATCGCCAACAATTTGATGTAGAAAATTTAATCGCCAAATTGCAGGATAAAAGGGGACTATGTGAAGTCGTTGAAACTATCATTACCCCATCCGTTGCCAACTCTTCCCCTCATCTAGTAATTATCGCCGATCAATTTGAAGAAATATACACTCTTTCACCACAATCAAAACAAGATACTTGTAACTCGATTCTCGATAGCTTATTAAATGCAGTCAATGATTCACCAGGTTTTACTTTAGTTTTGACATTGAGAGCGGATTTCTTCCACCACGCAATCAAAAACCGTAAATTTGCGGATGCCCTGAGAAATACAAATTACCCCCTCGGGCCGATGAATCGGGAAGAATTGCAGCGAGTAATTAAGCTTCCGGCAGAAAAACGCGGTGTGAAATTAGAAAGAGGTTTGTTAGAAATTATCCTAGATGATGTAGGAGAGAAAGCAGAGAATTTACCTTTGTTGGAATTCGCTTTAACTCAGCTGTGGGCTTTTCAAGAATATGGTTTATTGAAAACTGCTGCTTATCGAAAAATTGGTGGTTTGCAGCAATCTTTGGCGCTACATGCGGAAAATATTTACACTCAGTTAAATTCAGAAGAGCGTCAACGAATGCAGCGGGTGTTTATTCAATTAGTACGCCCTGGGGAAGGTGCTGCCGATACCCGAAATGTGGTTTCTAAAAGCGATTTGCAGGCATCTGATTGGGATTTAATTACACTTTTAAATCAAGAAGATGCTCGTTTATTGGTAATTAATTACGATCAAAATAAACGAGAGACGGTAGAAATTGTCCATGAAGCTTTAATTAATGGTTGGGGAAGATTGAATAATTGGATGGCATATCACCGTCAATTTAGAACTTGGCAAGAAAGATTAAAGATAAGTATAAAAAATTGGCAAGAGAAGAATAATGATGATGGGTATTTATTAAGTGGTGGTGGTTTGGGTGAAGCCGAAGAATGGTTGAATTCCCAAGAGCATTTCTGTTATTTGAGCGACAGTCAACGAGAATTTATTCAGTTGAGTTTGGATGCTAGAGATCAAAAGATTAAGGAAGAGAAAAGCAAGCAAAAACGCACAAATCTGGGGTTTGCTGGTTTATCAATTATTAGTTTGGTTTTTGCTGGGTTTGCTGGAGTTAATTGGATGCAATCGGACATAACTTCCACAAGAGAAAAGCTTAATAATTTAATTCTAACTTCAAAAGAATTTTTCAATGCACAAAAATATGATGATGCATTATTTGAAGCAATAAAAGCAAAGCAATTGTTGGAAAATACCCTGTGGAAAAATCATTTATCTGACTACACCTTAAAGGTTAATATAGCAACAGATCGACCGATGATTTTTTTTACAGAACCAAAACAAACTATTGCCGCACATAAAAATAGGGTTTGGGGTGTATCTTTTAGCCCGGATGGTAATACTATTGCTTCTGCTTCAGCAGATAATACAGTTAAGTTATGGTCTATCAAAGAGCGTAAATTAATCCACACCTTTGAGGGACATACAGCAGGTGTTGCAAGCGTATCTTTTAGCCCGGATGGTAATACTATTGCTTCTGGTTCACTAGATAATACAGTCAAGTTATGGTCGGTCAAAGAACGTAAATTAATCCACACCTTCGAGGGACATACAAAGACAGTTAGGAACGTAGATTTTAGCCCGGATGGTAATACTATTGCTTCTAGTTCATACGATAATAAAGTCAAGTTGTGGTCGGTGAAAGATGGTAAATTAATCCACACCTTGGAAGGACATACAAACTTGGCTATGAGCGTAGATTTTAGCCCGGATGGTAATACTATTGCTTCTAGCTCATACGATAATACAGTCAAGTTGTGGTCGGTGAAAGATGGTAAATTAATCCACAGCTTCAAGGGACATCAAAGTAATGTTTTAAGCGTAGATTTTAGCCCGGATGGTAATACTATTACTTCTGGTTCAGATGATAATACAGTCAAATTGTGGTCTGTCAAAAAACGTGAATTAATTCACATCTTTGAAGGACATCAAAGTAGTGTTAGGAACGTCTCGTTTAGCCGGGATGGTAATACTATTGCTTCTGGTTCAGATGATAATACAGTCAAATTGTGGTCTGTCAAAAAACGTAAATTAATTGATACATTATCCGCACATAAAAGCTCGGTTTGGAGCGTAGATTTTAGCCCGGATGATAACACTATTGTTTCTGGTTCATCAGATAATACAGTAAAACTATGGTCGATCAAAGAAGATAAATTTATAGATACCTTGCAGGGAGATAGGTTCGATGTTAATAGCGTAAATTTTAGCCCGGATGGTAAAACTATTGCTTCAGCTTCACTAGATAATACAGTAAAACTATGGTCGGTGAAAGATAGTAAATTAATCGATACTTTGCAGGGACATAAAAGCTCGGTTTTTAGCGTAGATTTTAGCCCGGATGGTAAAACTATTGCTTCTGGTTCACGAGATAATACAGTCAAGTTGTGGTCGGTTAAAAATGGTGAAGTAATAAAATCCTTCCAGAAACATAAAGACTTCGTTAATAGCGTAAATTTTAGCCCGGATGGTAATACTATTGCTTCTGGTTCAGATGATAATACAGTCAAGTTGTGGTCGGTGAAAGAACGTAAATTAATCCACACTTTGCATAGACATACAAACAGGATTAGAAGCGTAGATTTTAGCCCGGATGGTAATACTATTGCTTCTGGCTCAGATGATAATACAGTCAAGTTGTGGTCGGTTAAAGATGGTAAATTAATCCACACTTTCCGGGGGCATATAAGCAGAGTTTGGAGCGTAGATTTTAGCCCGGATGGTAATACTATTGCTTCTGGTTCATCAGATAATACAGTCAAATTGTGGTCGGTGAAAGAACGTAAATTAATCCACAGCTTCAAGGGACATCAACAGGCAGTTAGGAGCGTAGATTTTAGCCCAGATAGTAAAACTATTGCTTCTGGTTCAGAAGATAATACAGTCAAGTTGTGGTGGGTGAAAGATGGTAAATTAATCGACAGTTTCAAGGGACATACAAACACGGTTAGGAGCGTAGATTTTAGCCCGCATGGTAAAACTATTGCTTCTGGTTCATTTGATAATACAATAAAGTTGTGGAATTTAAATTTTGATAAATTATTAAAACGGAGTTGTAACAAACTTAAAGATTATTTGGAAAATCGTCCGGAGAAACTCGAAGAACTTAAAGTTTGTCAAAACAAAGAAATACTTACCGCAGCAGCTTCAACTTTGGTTAGACTTGGTGAAAAGTTAGCCGAATATGGTAATTTTGAAGAAGCTGTGGAGAAGTTTCAACAAGCTAAAAAATGGAATCGGCAGTTAAAAATTAATCCCGAAGCGAAAGCTGCGATCGCTTTTGTTTATCAAGGTAAAGAGCTTGTACGGGATGGTAAAGTCAAGGAAGCTGTTGCTGCTTATAATAAAGCTTTAAAAATTAATCCCGAATTAAAAATTTCAGCAGATGATTGGGGTTCACTTTGTTGGCATGGTGCGATTAATAATCAAGTTAAAGATGTAATGTTTGCTTGCGAGAAAGCAGTTGCTCTTACATCTAAAGACGAGGTTGCATCTCGTAGAATTCGTGGAGTTGCTAGAGCGCTAACTGGTGATACCAGCGGTGCAATTAAGGATTTTGAGGCGTATGTGAAGTCAGTTAATGATAATCGGTGGAAATCACAAGTTGAAGGTTGGATTAAAGATTTGCGGAATGATAAGAATCCGTTTACAGAGGAAAAGCTGGAGGAATGGCGGAGAAATCCTAATTAATTCTATAAGAATCCGGTTTGCATATTGTTAGGGTCGAGTGTCCGTTAGCACATAAGAATCTAGATATTTGTAGTATTTGTAGCGTGCGTTACGACGCTAGTCTAACGCACCAGTATCCTTGTATTATGGTGCGTTGCGCTTTGCAACAACACACCCTACAAACTACAAGCTAAATATTGTTAATTGATAATTGATGATCCACACCCTCCGGGTGAAAATTGTTAATTGTTAATTGAAAATTGATAATTGTTAATTGATTCACCCTCCGCCAACAATAGTAACTATTTCCAATCTGTCATTTGGCTTTATTTTTGTATCTTCCCAATATTGACGGTGCAAAATTTCGCCATTATACTCGACAGCAACAAGGCGAGGATTATATCCTAATTGCAACAGCAAATTGGGTAAATTGGTTTCCTCAACACAAGTGCGGGTTTCTCCGTTTACTTGCAATTCAAGACTGTTCATACACCTTTAATTTGCTACTTACTGTTTGTACTCGGTGCAGCTGAGATAGAAAATATTGCGTTACTAAGGTTGGTTGCTCTGCTTGCATGATGCTTCGCACTACCGCCACCCGACTTGCTCCAATTTCTACCACATCATTCAGATTATTGGGATCTATTCCACCAATGGCAAACCAAGGTATCGGACAATTTTTTGCCGCATAGCTAACATATTGCAAACCAACTGCTGGTTTACCTTCTTTAGTAGGAGTTTGGTATACTGGCCCAACACCAACATAATCGGCACCTTCGGTAATTGCCCTTTGCATTTCGTCACTATTTGTGCTAGAACGACCTATCACTCTATGAGGGCCAAGTAAATCGCGAGCTATGGATATGGGCATATCTTGTTGTCCTAAATGCACGCCATCAGCATCTACTGCTAAAGCTAAGTCTATACGGTCGTTGACCAAAAATAATGCATCATATTCGTGACACAGTTGACAAAGTTTTCTGGCTTGTTCTAAACGAACAGTATCATCCGCTGTTTTCTCGCGATACTGTACCAGCGTTAACCCACCTTTAAGGGCTGCTTCTACAGTCTCCAGTAAATTCTCGCTTGGGGAGGTGACTAAATATAAACGCGATCGCAAAAGTTGTTGATATCGAGCAAAGCCCATTAATTTACTTTCAAGTGTATAAACTCGATAGCGAATTTGCTTAAATGCTTTACCCATTCCGACACTGTAAAGCTTGCCGTATTCTTCCAATACCCGCAGGGCTTCTTCTACCCGACAGAAATTAGCCTGCAACAAAGATTTGACGCTTTCGCGCTGTTCCTCTTGCGGATGGCTTAATGCCGTACCCGTATCACCGGGGGTATTCCGAGCCGCTCTCAGATCGGGTGTATGCCATTTAGCAACCTCTTGCCGTAAGTGCTTGCATTCACGAGTAAATTCGCTGTTATCCAAACCAAAGCGACACCATTCCTCGATAATCCGCAAACCTTCACGACTACGGTCTAAATTCGCATCTAATATTCGCAGAACCACTTGCTCTACTTGCTCTTTTTCGCTGTATGGCTCGACCATTACAACAACTCCATTATTGCTTTCATCGTAACAGTCAGCCTGTCTCATGAACAAAATGTTGTTTTTCGAGTTGATTTTTCTTAAATTGCTTTGTATTAAAAGTAGTTACCGTCGTCATCGTATTTAAGATTTGTAATTTAGGCTCCTAACAATTTAAATCCATTAAAAATGTATCACAATATACTTGTCTTTATAAATTAAAATTTAGGATACACGCGGAGACGGTTTTTTTAGATGCAAGCAGTGTAAAAAAGTACTTAAAAAGCCTTATCTATGTCAATTCAAGACAAATAATATTCCGCCGTCAAAACAGGTTATCAAAGCCTTTAAATCATATTTCCTACCTCGAATCTCCTATGCGTACTTCTTCTATCTATTCGGTCTTATTAATTACGGCAGGTATTACCACCGTAACTACGGCTTTACCAAGCACAGGCTCAAATATTGCCGTTGCTCAAATATCGCCGATATCAAAGGATTTTAACAAGAGTGAAAAATCAATTTCTCAGGTTAATGTACTGTTTGTCAACCCAAGTATCGGAAATGACCAAAATACAAATGGCAGCGAAAACGCTCCGTTAAAAACTATTACTCAAGCATTGCGAATTGCTAAGAATAATACGGTTATTAAGCTTGCTAAAGGTACTTACAGCGCCGAAACGGGAGAACAATTTCCCTTAATTCTTAAAAAAGGCGTTTCCATTCAAGGAGATACCCGCACTCAAGGCGAGGGGATTATGATTCAAGGTGGTGGTGAGTATCTCAGTCGCTATTACGGCAGTAAAAACATTGGAATTGTTGCTGCTGGTAAGGCTAAATTAGCTGGTGTAACGGTAATGAATCCCAATCCTCGCGGTTACGGTGTCTGGGTTGAATTAAATCGTCCAGTATTAGAGCAAAACACCTTTGCTGGTTCCACTCAAGATGGAGTTGCAGTTATGGGTAAAGCTGCGCCCAAAATTTACAACAATTATTTTTATCAAAACAGTGCTAATGGGATTACAGTTTCAGGAAACTCTCAACCTGAAATTAAAGGAAATACCTTTGAAGATACCGGCTTTGGGATTAATATTGCCCAAAATGCATCTCCTCAAATAATTAGTAACAAAATTTCACACAATAGAAGCGGCATTGTAGTTCAAGCTGCTTCTCGTCCCGTTTTGCGAAATAATTCTATCTTCAATAACAAAGAAGACGGCTTAGTAGTAATCTCAAAAGCCATACCCGATTTAGGTAATTCCTCTAATCCAGGCGGCAATCAATTTAACTCCAACGGGCGCTACGATATCAACGCCGAAGCCGCCAAACAAGAAGTAGCTGCTTACGGCAACACTTTAACCGAAAGTCGCATCGCAGGAATTGTAAACCTTAGTGCAACAGCCGCACCAGCAAAAACTCAATCTCAACTACCAAGGCGTGTATCGCCAACATTACTCAAACCTAGAGCAACCCTCCAAAAACCACCAGCACCCCAAACACAACAACAAACACAACAACAATTAAATTACGTACAAGTGCAGCCAGATACAGTTGAATTTGTTGCACCACAAGCAAATCAACTGCCAGCAAATACACCAACATTACCAACATTACAGCCAGCACCCACAGGTGAATCAGCCCTTTTAGCCGTACCTACCACAATCCCCGCAACCCAAAGCAACACAAATTTACCAGCACCCATAGTTTTTGGTAAACCTACAACCAATCAAAATCCACCCCTTCCCCAAGCAAGAGCAACCCAAACAGCCTCTTACCGAGTCATAGTAGAAGCAGTTACCCCAAGACAGCAAGAATTAGTAAAATTCATCGTACCCGACGCATTCCGCACCACCAGACGCGGAAGAAGAGTAATGCAAGCCGGAATATTCGATAACCGCGACAAAGCAACCAACTTAATCAAAATATTCAAAAACAACGGATTGAAAGCCAGAATTGA
>CAYMZW010000164.1:0-3372 GCA_964395005.1 uncultured Rivularia sp. | reverse complement strand
AAGCAACCAACTTAATCAAAATATTCAAAAACAACGGATTGAAAGCCAGAATTGAGTAGGAATTGGGCATAGGGGATTGGGCATGGGGCATTGGTAATGGGTAATAATTATTTATTCATCTCCCCATCTCCCAATCTCCCCCTCATCCCACTGTTCACTGTTAACTGTTAACTGTTCACTGCTCACTGATTACCCCTTTCAACTTAGAAGTAAACGAATCGCTCTTCTCAGGGGTAAATTGCTCTATTGGTGGATGATTTCTTTCTGGAGGAAGAAGTTTTACTATCTTTTCGGGGAAAGGTTTTTCTATTTCTTCTAATTTTTCTAATTGTTCAGATTGCTTTAATTCCTTGAATTTCTCAAATTGAGAATTTTTATCAATATGTCTGGTTTCTGTTAAGTTTTTCGATGCGTTAGTGCGGGTAATTGATGTCTCTGATTGGCTTCTAGGCACAAAAACCATACTAGTTGAGCTTGGAAGTACTTTTGCTGCGTTTCTATTGGTGAAATCTTCTTCGGTTTGGGCAAATTCAAATTCTGCTTCATGGCAATCGTCTTCAACATACTTTTGTGAAGCTTGCTCGCTTTCTACCTCTTCACGATAAAAATTTGAATTTGAATTTGAATTTGAAGAGGATTCGTAGTTCCTCATTACATCTTCTATCGTAGGATTTCTGCTACCTACGCTTGGTAATGCCGGTGGCATCGGTGGCAAGCTGTTATTCCATTTCAAATTTTCTGGTAGCTTGTTGCAAATTAAGCGCTCAAACTCCATGTTGAAATGGTAGCTCGGATGATTCCTTCTCAACCAAAGAGTTAATATTTGCTGCGCCGAAACTGCTTTATAACGCCCTTGATACAATGCCTCGATGATTGCCAAATGCACCCAATTTGAAGGATATTGATTTTCCCAACGTTTAACTAACTCGCTGGCATTATATCCACCGAGATCGAAACTATAATGTGTTAACAGCGATACTGCCAAATTGTTAGTCACATTCGGTGTTTGGGTGAACATGGGTTGGTAATTCGAGGTGATGGGCATATATTCTGCTACCATCGCTAAAAAAAATAAAGTACCTTTTGATACGGTGAACTGTTCCCAAGTAGTATAAATCGTTTTTGGGTATTAGGCTTTTTTTGAATAAAAGTTGCTAGCGACAGTTAATAAAATATAGCTAATAACTAGCTTTCTAGATTGCCCGGAAGGCAAATTATGAATTGTAGATGAGTATATTCTACTAATTAATGGTTAGCCGGAAAAATTATATAGGGCGAGTTAATCGGAGAGATGCGTTTAATGGCTACCAGTGCTTGATAAACCATCGCTGCTACTTCAGCTCTGGTTGCTTCTCGCTTTGGTTCTAATTTCTTGGGGTCTGGATAATTTACCACAATTCTCTGCTGTGTCGCAGTTGCAACCGCCTTCCACGCATATTTGGCAAGGTTTTGACTGTCTGTAAAGTTTTGTAATGCCGAACCGTGAGCGGCTGTTAATGATAGTCCGTTTACTAAGGAGACAATTATCTGCAAGCGCTGTACGTTTTCCTGGGGACGAAAGGTTCCGTCGCTGAATCCTCCCACAAAACCGGCTTGTGCTGCTGCTTTTATAGGTTTATAGTTCCGAGACTTAGCAGAAACATCGAGAAAGTCATTAACTAAATGTTTTGGTGTGGGATTGAAAGCTTTAACGATTAAGGCAGCGTATTGAGCGCGAGTCATGGGTATATCCGGTTGATATGTGCCGTCAGCGAAGCCAGTAGTTAAATCTAGGCTAGCTAAACTGCGGATGAATGGTTCTGCCCAATGTCCGGTTAAATCGCTGAAGGAAGGCATAGTATCCGCATCTGGTTTAACGATGTAGGGGGAAACTATGGCTTTTTGTTTGCCCAGCGCTACCAAAGCTTGATAAATTAACGCTACTACTTCAGCACGGCTAATTTCTTGTAAAGGCTGTAAATATTCGGTTTGCGGGTAATTAACTACTAATAATTTTTGCGTGGCGATCGCCATTGTGTTGGTAGCGTAGCTGGGAATTTGAGCGCGATCTGTATACATCGCCAAAATATTCGGATTTCCGCCCTTGAGTTTTAAACCACTAACAATTGATACTATGGCTTGAGCTTTAGTTAAATTTTGATTGGGACGAAAGGAACCATCGGGAAAGCCGCTGATAAAGCCCATACCAGCACCTTGATAAATAGCCGAAGCCGCCCAAAATTTAGAATTAATATCCGTAAATATTCTATTTTTATTTTTTAAAGGTAGTTGAAAAGTCTTAGACACTATTGCAGCATACTGAGCGCGAGTAATCGGTGCTTCTGGTGCAAATGTACCGTCGGGAAATCCGCTAATTAATCCTTTTTCATAAATTGCTTCAATAAAAGGTGCTGCCCAATGTCCGTTTAAATCAGGAAAACTGCTATTAATAGCTAGCTCGCGGGGATTATCTATAGTAATTGCAACAAAGTCTACTAATCCTTTTACTAAAGTCGGATTTAAAAAATTACCAGCGGAGACTATTTTGATTGAAGTAGCATTTTGGATATCGTATTCATGATTATCGCGAAAGATATTACCAGCAGGATCTTGAGAGCTACCCAAATCGGGATTTGCATTACCGTTGAGTAGCAAACCGCCAGAAGAATTATTTAAAAGCGAATTGTATCTAAGTACAGGAAAAGCTTCTCTAGATAAAGCTATTGCAGTGCGATTTTCTGACAGTTGATTATTAGCAACCAAAGGAGCAGCAAAATCGCTAATAGCAATACCAATCGGATTTTTTTGCATCACATTTCGCAAAATTTCCCCTTTAGCATTGCGTGCCATTACCAACCCAGCAGAAGCATTTTGCACAAAAACATTATCTAAAATAGCCGGTTTAGCATTACCGCTAATAAATATTCCTTCCCGACGGCATTTAATAAAAGTATTATTCGCGATGGTAGGAGAAGTTGATTCAATCCAAATACCAGTTCCCTTATTAATCGGATTGGTAACAGTCACACCCATTAATTGAGCATCGTCAGCAAGAATTAACGTAATATTTTGCAAACCAAAATTTTTAGTTTGATAATCACCGCCACCTTCAATCAGAATACCTTGTCCCTTAGTGGCTTCATTACCCACCAACCAAACACCATCGGGAACAATTAGCGGGAAAACTTCGCCATTGGCAGCATGATAAACTCCATCAGCCAATTGAACAATAGCAGGTGAACGAATTGTATTTAACGTATTTAGCGTATAAGTAAGAGTTTTAAAAGCAGACAACCTCGAACCATTATTGGTATCGCTGCCAGTAACTGGGTTTACATAAACTGTGGTAGCGTCTGTTGAATTAAGCATTAGAAGTAGTTAGGAGTTAGGAAT
>CAYMZW010000163.1:3065-13497 GCA_964395005.1 uncultured Rivularia sp. | reverse complement strand
TAAGAGGCAGAGCCTCAAGCAAATGTATTACAAGGTAGAACCTTGTAACAAGAAAGGACAAGAAACCAGAAAAAATGAATCAAGAAAAATCAGGTTTAACCATTTCTAAAAAAAGTAATATTTCTCCCACTGTATCGGCAGTCTTAGAGCAAGAAGCGAAACTAGTTACCAATACAAGAATTTTCTTTTTAATCGTTAGTCTCGTAATTTTAATATTATCTGCCATCCAAAGCGAAATCAATTTTTTATTATTCCTCGAACCAGAACGTCTTAATAGAATAGCCAACTATATCCCCCAATATTTTCCTCCAGACTTTACCGATTGGAGATATTATTTAGAAGATACACTTATCACTATAGCAATGGGAATTTGGGGAACTTTATTAGCAGCCATCGCGGCAATTCCTCTTTCAATTTTGGCATCAAATAATGTTTTCCCCATTTGGATAGTTCAACCAACGCGCCGAATTTTAGATGCGATGCGTGCTATTGATGAATTAGTATTTGCTCTGATATTTATAGTCGCCGTCGGTTTGGGGCCTTTTGCGGGCGTTTTAGCCTTATTTTTTCATACTGCTGGAACATTAGGTAAACTATTTTCCGAAGCAGTCGAAGCAATCGAACCCGCTCCCGTAGAAGGAATTCGCGCTACTGGTGCGAGTAAATTGCAAGAAGTTATTTATGGAATAATTCCTCAAGTAATTCCTTTGTGGACTTCTTTTACCCTGTATCGTTTTGAAGCAAATGTACGCTCAGCTTCCGTATTAGGAATTATCGGCGCTGGAGGAATTGGTTTTTCTTTATATCAAAGCTTTGGATCTTTTGAATATCAAAAAGTTTGTGCCATTTTAATTATTTTGATATTGGCGACGAGTATTATTGATTTTGTTTCTGCAAGAATTAGAAATTGGTTGGTTTGATATCGACTTAATTTTTTATTGGCTCTTTACAAGGTTCTGCTTGAATCTTGTAGGGTGCGTTATGAACGCTAGTTCTAACGCACCGCAAATTTACTTATCACTCTCCAACCTATTTATGATAATGACATTGATAAACAACTTTTCCTTCAACCCAAGTAGTTGTAACTAAAGGAAAGTTATTATCATCTCGTACTGCAATCAAATCGGCTCTTTTACCTGTAGCGATTTCACCTCTATCCATCAGATTTGCAGCTTTTGCAGGATTGCTGGTAACAAGTTTTATCGCTTCGGGTAATGGCCAATCAACTAACTCTGGAATCCGAAATGCTGCTGCTAACAAACTAGCAGGAGAATAGTCACCACAAAGAATATCTCCTACTTGATGTTTGATTGCATCAATAGCTTTAATAGAACCACTTTGACTTTGACCTCTTAATAAATTAGGGGCACCAAATACAGTCATTAAACCACTTTTTTGCGCTGCAATTGCGGTTTCTAAATTAATAGGAAATTCGCTGATATGCACCCCTAATTCTTCCATGCTGGTAATTCTTTCTGGGTTATCATCGTCATGGCTGGCAATTTGAATACCCTTAGATAAAGCTCTGGAAATTAAGATTTTTACACGTTCGAGAGCGTCGGCTCCCTGCTCAACTTTTCTTTGAGCTATTGTTTGGGCTTCGGCTACTGTTTTGCTATGATTTTTAGTTAAATAATCTTGAAATGCCTGCAAATTTTTAAACTGTCCCTGTCCGGGAGTATGATCCATTAAGGAAACTAAATGAATTGCGTTTTCTTCTAATAAATCTAGCAGAATTGGTAGTCCGGTGGGGTCGGTAATTTCATAGCGACAGTGAACTTGATTATTTACTAATTCTTTGGATTGATATTCGTGTAGAGCATGGACGATTTTAGCCGCTATTTCATTATTGCGAGTACCGAATTCTTCATGAGCGAAAGAAATTGCATGAAAAGGAGTAGTAATCCCAACAGCAGCATTAAGTCTGTCTGTTTGAGCAACTGCGAAGTCTACGGGAAAGAAAGCATTAGAACGGGGTTCGATCTCTGTTTCAATTGCATCGCAATGTATGTCTACTAATCCCGGTAATAAATATTCATTGTTTAAAGAAATCGATTTGACGTTATTAGTAGATTCTGGATTAATAGCAGCAATATATCCGTCTTCTATTAATAATGCACCATCTTCAATTACTTCATTAGTTGTAATTAAGCGAGCGTTGGTAAGATAAGTTTTCATATTAGTTATTAGTTGTTAGTTATTAGTTATTAATTGTTAGTTTTTAGTAAAAGTAAAAAATTAACTCGATTCAACCTTAACAACATCATCCGCAAGAGTTGCAATTAATTCTGGATCGTGAAATATTGCTACGATTCCGGTACCGGCTTGTTTAACACTTTGAATTAGTTCAACAACTAGCCGAGCAGTATCCGCATCTAAGCTAGCTGTAGGCTCATCGAGCAACAGCAAACGCGGATTAATAATTATTCCCCGAGCTAAATTTACCCGTTGTTTCTCTCCCCCAGAAAAAGTTGCTGGAGAAATCTTCCACAGTCTTTCTGGTAACTGCATTTTTTCTAAAAGTATCGCTGCTCTTTCTATAGCTCGATCGCGTTCGCATCCTAAATCAAATAGCGGTTTAGCTACTACATTTAAAGTTGTTTGACGGGGTAAACAGTGAAGAAATTGAGTGACAAAGTTGATTTCGTTGCGTCTTAGATTTAATATTTCATATTCGCTAGCATTAGCAAGATCGAGCCAATTTCCTGCTGCTGTAAGATAATTAATTTCTCCACTTTGAGATAAATAAGTACGATAAATACATTTCAATAAACTAGATTTACCCGCTCCAGAAGCTCCGACTAAAGCAGTTAATTTTCCAAATTTAACCTTAAACGAAATATTTTCAAAACCCGGTAAAACCTTATTTTGCTCGTGCAAGGTAAATTGTTTTTTTAGTTCTTGCACTTGCAGAATAATGTCACTTGATGAAACTGGTAGTTGGGAATTGGGCATGGGGCATGGGGGATTGGGGATTGGGCATGGGGGATTGGGCATGGGGCATGGGGCATGGGGCATTGGTAATTGGTAATTGATAATTGATAATTGTTAATTCAAAGTGCTGATGCAACTAACTGTTGTGTATAAGCATGTTGGGGATCTTCTAAAACTCTGTCAGTCAATCCTGCTTCTACTACTTGCCCGTATTTCATTACCAATGTGCGCGATGCTAATAGCCGAATTACTCCTAAATCGTGGGTGACAACTATCATCGCAACTTTTAATTGCTGCTGGATTTCCAAAATTAAATCTAGAATCTTCGCTTGTACTGATAAATCCAAACCCGTGGTAACTTCATCAAGAAATAACAAAGGTGGTTCCGTTGCTAAAGCACGAGCTATTTGTACTCGCTGCTGCATACCTCCAGAAAAATTTGATGGTAATTCGTCCATTCTTTCTGGTAATACTTCGGTACGTTGGAGAAGATTCCGAGCGCGATCGCGAATTTGTTTATAGTTGAGTATGTCCGACATCAGCAACCTTTCGGCAATATTCCCCCCTGCGGAAACTTGAAAATTTAATCCAGCATGAGGATTTTGGTATACCATGCCAAAGCGATGATTCCGCAACCAGCGCTGTTGAGCAGCGTTGAGTTGAAACATATTCTGGGCTTTATCTTTGTCCCATTTGTCATAAAATATCGCTTTACCATCCGTTGGGACTTGGTCAAAATATAAACATTTAACTAGGGTAGATTTACCGCTACCAGATTCGCCCATAATCCCGAGAATCTCTCCTGGATAAAGGTCGAAGGAAACTCGCTGCATGGCTACAACGGTGCCGCACTCAGGACAAATATTTGTATTATTTTTAGCACCAGTATTATCCAAACAAGCCGGACAACCTTTACCGTAAAATTTACTTAATTCCCGTACTTCAAGAATTGGCTGCATTAACTTATTGATTTTAGATTTTAGATTTTAGATTTTGGATTGTAGGGTGCTGTGACACTTTAAATAATTTTGAACGTAGTAATACTAAACTTTTTAGTGTCACGCACCGAAAGTCTTAAAAATGTTGGCAACCTACCTATTATTAGTTTTCTAGGTTAAGTGAACCTTATTATGCTTTGCTCAACATACTGTTGCAGTAATCGCTATCAGAACACTGATAAATCCGAGAGCCTTGATCATCGAGAAATTCATCTAGATAACTGTTAGTAGAACCACAGCGATTGCAGGATCGACGATTTCCATTACTATCGTTAAAATCTTCGACTCGAAAGGGAATATCATCAAAGGATAAAGGTTGAGCATCGGTAAATGGAGGTACCGCATAGATTTTCTTTTCTCTTCCCGCTCCAAATAAGTGCAATCCTGGGACTTGATTAAGTTTGGGAACATCAAAGCGGGGTATGGGAGACGGATCGATAACGTAATGTCCGTTGATTCGAGTCGGATAGCGGTGAGAAATAGTAATTTCAGAAAAATTGACAATATCTTCGTAAAGCTTCACCCATAATCGAGCGTAGTCACCTTCACCATGCATTTGTTTGCGCTTGGCTTCGCTGTTCTCTACAATCACTAATGGGTCGGGATATGGAACCTGTAATACTAAAATTTGTCCCAGCTTCAAGGGAAATTCAGGTATTCTATGACGGGTTTGAATTATCGTTGCTTCGGGGGTGTGTTTAGTTAAAGATACTCCCGGACAAGTTTTAGAGATAAAACTGCGGATATTAACGGCATTTACCGACTCATCACTGCCTTGGTCGATAACTTTTAATACATCATCTTTACCTAACAAAGATAAAGTAATTTGCAAACCACCAGTTCCAAAACCCCGAGCAATCGGCATTTCTCGCGAAGAATAGGGGACTTGATAGCCAGGAATTGCCACCGCTTTAAGTAAAGTTCGGCGAATTTCTTTTTTAGCAAAGTTATCTAGAAAGCCGAATTCATGAGTAGAAATATCTTTTGAGGAATCTAACTCCTGGGAATTTACTGAAGGGGATACCTTTTGCGGAACAGTTTCTTGCAGCGTGGGATTCACTCTTTTTCTCCTTGCTGTTGCGTTGTTCTTAATCTATCCAAATCGGATTGAAACGTGACGTAATGAGGCATTTTGTAATGAGAAGCAAACCCCATTGATTCTATACCGTCAATATGCAGTAGAACAAACTCCGAATCTTCCGAGGGATTTTCAATTCCCTGCTGTCCTTTTTGTAAAGCTCTATCAAGAATAGCCATAGAAATAGCTTTGACTTCATTGTGTCCCAGACAAGCACCGTAACCCAAACCAAAAGTAGGTTTAGTATCCTCATCAGATGTTTTATACATCGCAACAATTTCGCATTCCGTCATCAGCACATTACCAGCTTCCATTAATTCTCCAGAGATGGGATGGGGAAGCATCACTGGTAAATAACCAACCCGCAATTCAGCCACCGTCGGATGAATATTACCGTAACCCCGCATATTAGAATAGGCGATCGCCAATAACGAACCAGTTTCAGCACGAGACATAGTAGCTAAAGCAGCCGAACGTGGTACGGGAAATACTAAGGGTTCGCGAGTAATATCAAAAGGTTGATTGGATTGAGTTTGTACTGGAGGTAATAAACCTTCTTTTCGCAAACTGTCTAAAACCTTGGGAAAATTATCTGGAAGCTGTTCGTCAGGTATTGTATCCAACCAGTTTTTCGCAATTTCACGAAACCGTTCGGGGGATTCATCGAGTAAATCAAACTTAAATAATCGTTGTAAATAATCGGTAGTCGGCCCTAACATTTGTCCGCCGGGAATTTCCTTAAAAGCAGCAGAAATACGCCGAATTAAACGCATTTTATCGGTATTTTGTATTGGTGTAATTCCAATACGGGGACAAGTAGAGCGATAAGCTCTCAGATAAAAAGCAGCTTCTAAAGTATCTCCCGCACTTTGTTTAATAGCCAGAGCAGCCAATTGAGGATGATATACTCCCCCTTCCGACAAAACTCTACTATGCAAAGCATGTAATTGATGCTGAATACTTCCAATAGATATAGGAGGTTCAGTTTTATCGTTAACTCTTAAAAATTCGAGGAGAGCAGTAGCTTCAGAAATTGCATTTTCTCCTCCTTTTATAGCAACGTATCCCATTTAATTTATCCTTAATTGGTAATTGGTAATTGGTAATGGGTAATTGGTAATTGGTAATGGGTAATGGGTAATGGGTAATTGGTAATTGGTAATGGGTAATTGGTAATTGATAATTGTTAATTGGTGATAACAGACAATACAGTTGGAGTGACAAGAAGCAGTATTAATTATAAATATTTAATCAATTATTGAAACTATTTTGATGTGTTTAGGACTTACGCAACTTGACATTTTTATTGTAGGGTGCTGTGACACTTTGAGTAACTGCGAACGTAGTAACAATGTTTTCGGTGTCACGCACCAATCAGGTATTATGACAATTGCGTAAGTCCTAGTGTTAAAGAAAAAAAATTAGTATACTACCAGGACTTACGCAACAAGAACGCAAGTTATAGTGTTCCAGCCATTTTAGATCCCCCCAACCCCCCGCTAATTTGGGGGGCTTGCGTAAGTCCTAGTGTTAAAGAAAACAAAATTAGTATACTACGTCAGATTCATAGTGATTTTGCGATTACAATTCTGGGCATCTCAAAAATATTACTAGGTACTTCCTGCTCCAGTAATTGTTATACAAACTTTGGCGTTGCTGATTTGATGTATGAAACGGGTTGATTGGAAAATCGAAACGGTTGTAGAGACGCGTTAGCGCAGCGTGCCCGCAAGGGCATTATATCGCGTCTCTACATCTAAATTCATACCCGGATTCAGCAACGCCCAAACTTTGATAATCCAAAATCTAAGAAACACATCCGTTGTTAAAATCCAAAATCACCTGAGTTGTTCGAGGAATCATCACAACTTTTGTATTATCCACCAAAACCATATCAATACCCAAAGGGAAATCATTCACCCACTGTTGACGACGAGCAAACCAATCTTGATGAAATCCCTTAACCAAAAGTTGAGTTGGTTTTTGATTCTTAGACGAAATTCCCAGGCCAGATAAATTTAAAGTTAATTCACCGCTGCCAATTTCTTCTCCTTGAAGAATCACTGTTGCTCCAAATTCAGGACTATCAAGAGTTCCTAAATTAGGGACAATATCAGCATCGGCAGGAATTGCACCATCAGCAATAATAAAACGTGCTTCTGAGAATGGTACAATTGGACTACTAATAAAACGGCGATAGGCATGCTCAAGCAATCCATGAGCATCATGCAGAGTGACTGTATTATCTAATAAAGTCGCCAAAACCCCAATCAAAGCATTGCTTCCTTGCAAATAGTTGCTCAAATCGGCAATAGTTCCAGGAAAACTAATACAGCTAAGTAATTGTCGAAATATTTGCTGCTGTACAACATCGAGCCAAACTGCTGGTAATTCAACTTTAAGCATAGATTTACTCTCCATCCAGCAGTGAAAAATCAACTCGTGTTTTGACTAACATTGCATTTCTTAAACGATCTTCTTCCTGTCGAATAGCTCTTCCCCGCTCAATTAACTGAGAAACTTGTTGCCATCCCCTTAACCGATTTGAGAAAATAGCATCGCAAATTGCTAAGGATGTTGCAAAATCTGGTACATCGCTCATTACTTGGGCTGCTCCTTGATAGCTTTGCTCCTCGGCTTCTAATCTTACCCAAGCAGTTGACAGCGGAATTTCTGCCAAATAATAAGGTTCGTGAAACACGCTATCTTGTAACTGCAATAGCGATAATCCCGTTTGGGGAATAGCTTCATAACTAACTTGCCAACCTTGACTTAATTCGGATGCAATATCAATAACTGTCTGGGGAGCATGGGCTGTAAGTGCCCGCAGCCATTGATTGTCAGCCTTTTCCATGAGCAAATCCTCCAGCATATTCAGCTAGAAATGCAATCAATGCATACAATACTATTAAGAGTGACCGTTTTGCAATCTATTTAACATTGTTTATTGGGAATGGGACATTTGGCATATAATTTTTGTTTATTTTTTCAAACTTTGTCAACAATAAGTCTCGAATAAATACGATTTACCATTAAATCTTTTATTACTTGACTATTAGTATCTCGATCGGAGATGCTGGTTAATTCACATTTAATTGGGATGGATGAATTAATAATTTTAAATAAAGAAAATAATACTTATAAAAGAATGTTTCATAGCCTGAAAAAAATCATAAATAAATTAAAAATTAACGCGATATTCTAGCGAATATAATCTGTTATTAACCAATAAACTTTAAATTGATAAACATTAGAGTTTGCTGTTTATAACTGTTACAAAATAAGTAGTTTAATACACAAAAACTATAAATTTTGTCAATTGTAAACGCAAAACGTTTTTTTGCTTACTTCCCACAGCGAACACACAATTTTAATTGCAGATAGATAGATGCCTGGCTATCTTTAGTTTCGATAAATCTCAAATTACAAAAAATGACTACTACGGTTGCAGTCGAAGTTACTAATTTGTCGAAAAGTTTCAAAAGTAAACCCGCACTCAAAAACGTATCCTGTACTATCAATGAGGGCGAAATAGTTGCTCTTGTCGGTGCTTCTGGATCGGGAAAATCAACATTATTGCGCCATATGAATGGTTTGCAGAATGGAGATTCTGGTAGTGTGAGTATCTTTGGTACAGCATTACAAACTGACGGAAGAAATCATTCAAAAATTAGGTCTTTGAGAAGTCAGATTGGCTGTATATTTCAACAGTTCAATTTGGTAAATCGCCTATCTGTAATCGAAAACGTTCTTGTTGGAAATCTATCCAGGTTATCCCCACTAAGGTCAGTATTTCATTTATTTACTAAAGAAGAAAAACTGCAAGCCCTCGCAGCATTAGAAAGAGTTGGAATCCTCGAACAAGCATACAAAAGAGCTTCAATGCTGTCGGGGGGACAACAGCAGAGAGTTGCGATCGCTCGTTGTTTGGTACAGGGAGCCAAAATTATTCTTGCAGATGAACCCATTGCTTCTTTAGATCCAGAATCTTCTCGTAGGGTGATGGAATTACTGGTTGAATTAAATCGACAAAGTGGAATTACTGTAGTAACTTCTTTACATCAAATTCAGGTAGTTCGTAGTTATTGCGACCGCGCTATTGCCTTAAAAGCTGGTACCGTGATGTATGATGGCGCAACCGTAGAATTAAATAACGAGAAACTAGAAGCTATTTATGGCTCTGCCGCAGACGAACTGGTAATGAGAGGACACGGCGAGTTGGCATAATTTTTATCCAACTTGAGATGTTTTTCTAAGTAAAAATACTTTGACTATAGGAATATACAATGAAGAGACGTTCTTTACTGCAACGTGTAGGCTTGTTCGCGCTTGCTGTTACCGGTTCCGTAGTTTTTGCTGCTTGTAGTTCTTCCGATAATGCTTCTAATACCCAACAACCTTTAGAAGTTAACGAAATCAAATTCGGTATTATCTCTACCGAATCTCAGGCTAATCAAAAGCCTCTTTGGGAACCCTTCATCAAGGAAATGGAAAAGCAGGTTGGTGTTCCTGTAAAGCCTTTCTACGTTACCCAGTATGCTGGTGTCATTGAAGCAATGAAAGCTGGAGACGTTCAAATTGCTTGGTACGGCGGTAAATCCTACGTTGAAGCTGCAAGAAGATCCAACGCAGAAGTATTTGCTCAAACCGTTAACGAAGATGGAAGCAAAGGTTACGTATCTCACCTAATCACTCACAAAGACAGCGAAGTTGCTACCGGAGTAAAAGCATTAGGTGAAGGTAAAGGTGACGAGTACGTACTTAAGAACTCTGAGAAGCTCACTTTTGCATTCAACGACGTTAACTCCACCTCTGGATTCTTAGTTCCTAGCTTCTACGTATTTGCTCAGAATTCAGTTAATCCTAAAGAAGCATTCAAGCGTTTAATATTTTCTGGTAGTCATGAAGCAACCGCTTTAGCTGTAGCTAACAAGCAAGTTGACGTTGCTACCAACAACAGCGAATCTTTGTCACGTTTAGAGAAAACCAACCCCGAAGCCCGCAAGAATATCGAAGTAATCTGGACATCAGAATTAATTCCTAGCGATCCAATTGCTTATCGCAAAGATTTACCAGAAGAATTAAAGAAGAAAATCAAAGATTTCTTCTACAATTACGATAATAAAAAAGTTCTTAAGCCATTAGAATGGCAAGGATTTGTACCCGCAGAAGATAAAACCTGGGATACAATTCGCGAACTCGAAATCGCTAAGAAAATGGCAGAAGTTGAATCCAACAAAGAGTTAAGCGAAGCAGATAAAGCAAAGCAACTTGAAGAGCTACAAAATAAACTTGAAGCTATCAAGAAGTAATTAATTATTGGTAATTGGTAATTGATAATTGATTCTGGTTCCTAGTCTTTCGGTTTTCTGGTTCCTAGTCTTTCGGTTTTCTGGTTCCTAGTCTTTCGGTTTTCTGGTTC